>DASYQM010000384.1:0-33716 GCA_036005525.1 Streptosporangiaceae bacterium | reverse complement strand
CGAAGTACGGGACGACGTTGTTGTGGGCGTCGTACTCGCCGAGGTAAGGATAGGTGTACTGCCAGACGGCGTAGGCGTTCGCCTGGAATCCCACCCAGGGGTTCAGGGAGGGCGGTTTCACCCGGTCGTTGCGACAGGGTCTGGGTCTGACAGTAGCTGGGTGAGGGCTTGGGCGGGGCTGCGCCAGCCGAGGGTCTGGCGGGGGCGGTCGTTGAGTTCGAGGGCGACGGCCTGGAGGTCGGCGCGGGTGTAGTGGGCCAGGCTGGTGTGTTTGGGGAAGTACTGGCGCAGCAGCCCGTTGGTGTTCTCGTTGGAGCCGCGCTGCCAGGGGGAGTGCGGGTCGCAGAAGTAAATCTGCAGGCCGGTGGCCAGGGTGATGGCGGCGTGGTGGATCATCTCTTTGCCCTGGTCCCAGGTCATCGAGCGGCGCAGCATCGCTGGCAGGGTGCTGATCGTGGCGGTCATCGCCGCGGCGACGGTGGCCGGGTCGTGGCCGGCCGGCAGGTGCAGCAGCAGGCAGTACCGGGTGGTGCGTTCCACCAGGGTGCCGATGGCCGAGCGGTTGCCCGCGCCCATGATCAGGTCGCCTTCCCAGTGCCCGGGCACCGCCCGGTCCGCCGCTTCGGCCGGCCGTTCGGAGATCATCACCATGCCCGGGATCCGGCCGCGTCTTTCGCTCGCCTTGCGGCGTGGCTTGCGCAGCGCCCGCCCGGTGCGCAAGCACGCCGCCAGCTCCCGCCGCAGCGCGCCGCGGCCTTGCACATACAGCGACTGGTAGATCGTCTCGTGCGACACGTGCATCCCAGGATCGTCGGGGAAGTCCTGCTTCAGCGTGGCAGCGATCTGCCGCGGCGACCACTTCTTGCCCAGCCGCGCGGCCACCTCGGCCCGCAGCCGCACGCTGGCAGCGATCTTCGCCTGCTTCGGGCGGCGGCGCCGTTCACCGGTGCGCCGCTGGGCGATCGTGGCCCGGTACCCCGCTGCCCCGCTATTGCGGCCCAGCTCCCGGTAAATCGTGCACCGCGGCCGCCCCAGCGCCGCGGCGATCACCGCCACGCTATGGCCCGCCGCCCGGCCCACCGCGATCTCCTCCCGCTCGCCCATGGTCAGATACCGCCCGGTCTCCGGGCCCGGCCCGTTGCTCGTCACCCCGCCAGCCTGAATGAACCACTGCCGGGCCGTCTGGTGCGACACACCCGCCGCCCGCCCCGCCTCCTCAATTCCCAGCCCCGCCCGGATACCCTCCCAAAACGCCAGCCGCACCGGCCGCAGACCAGGCCGCCCACCGCTCACCGCAACACTCCCCCTCCACCAGGAATGTCGCAACGACCCCCTGAACCGAAGCTGTTAGAACGATAGTGATCCCATGATCATGCCCCGGGAACAGCCCGCTTGACCGCCGAGGGGTGGGCTGTAGCCCGCGCGGCTGGGCCGTAGCCGAGAGGTGCGGCTGGGCCGTAGCCGAGGGGTTGGGCCTCAGCCGAGAGGCCGGACCTCAGCCAAGGGGTTGAGCCCTAGCCGCCGAGGATGAGGGCGCGCACGCGGTCCGCGGCGCCGCCCAGGCCGGGTACCTCTCCGCCGGCGAACAGCGCGTTCAGGCGGGCTGGCCGCTCGTACGGGCGCCGGCGGCCAGCTCGTCGGCCGGGGCGCCGGTCAGCCCGCACTCGCTGGCCAGCACGGCGAGCGCGTGGTCGGCGGGGAGCCGGTCGAACCAGCGCAGGCCAAGGGCCGCCCGCCCTTCGGCGGTCAGCTCGCCGAACAGCCGCAGCCTGGCGAGCCCGCCGTCCGGGTGGATCTCCAGCCGGACGTGCGTCGCCGGCCCCCGGCCGGCGGGGTCGACGCGGAAGGCGTGCCGGGTGTCGGGCTGCAGCGGTGTCGGGGGCAGCACGTCGAACCACTCGGCCGCGCTCAGTCCGGTGGCCGCGGCGTCACAGGCCCGCAGGGTGGCCGTGGCCGGCGCGTTGCCGAGGAAGCACGAGGTGTCCACGATCGCCTGGCTGATCCGGCCCGCCGCTGCCAGCCGGAACAGCACCCAGTCATGGCCCGCGTCCCGGCGGCGCCGGGTCTCCCAGCCGTCTCCCATCCCAGCCGCCCTGCCGGGACGGATCATGTTCTCGGGGGCGGAATAGAAGCGGTCGCTCGCCGTTTCCACCGCGCCGCCGTTTTCCTGCGCCACGAGATCAAGCGGCAGCCCGGCCAGCAGCCGGGGGTCGGGCACCACCTCGCCTTCCACCCGGAGCCTGGCCACCCCGCCGTCGGGGTAGATGGTCAGGCGCACGTGCGTGAACCGCCGGGCGTCGGCCACCGCGAAGCGGTTCTCGCTGTCGCCCGCCAGCGTGCTGCGCGGCACGATCTCGGCCCAAGTGGCCGAGGGGCCGAGCAGGTCCGCCGGGGCGGGGTAGCCCTCGGCGGCGCACGCCTCCACCGAGCATGCCGCCGGGAAGTTGCCCGTGAAGTGGGCGGTGTCCACCACCACCTGGCTGATGACGCCCGCCGCGCCGAGCCGGATCAGCGCGTAGTCGTGGCCCGGCTCGCGGCGGCGCCGGGTCTCCCAACCGTCCACGAGCTGGCCTTTGTGCCCGAACGTACGGGGGCTGTGGCCTGGTGGCTCGGGCCGCAGCAAGTTCTCTTTCTCGCCGAAGAATTCGTCGCTCGCCGCGGCAACGCTCGCGCCGAGGCGGCGGGAGGCCAGGTTCACGCGCGCATTCGGGTCGGTCACGGTTGCACTCTGTCATCCGCCTCTTGACCGCCGGTTTAGCGGTCACCGGTTTTCTGGCGGGCAGCCTCCAGGCCAGCAGCCTCCAGGCCAGCAGTCTCCAGGCCAGCGGGATCCCGGGCCAGCAGCCGTCCGGCCGGGGCCGCGCCGACCACGCGGCCGCGAAGCCAGGTGCGGCGCACAACCCCGGTGAGCGTCCGGCCGGCGTAGGGGGTCACCGGATGCCGGTGGCGCAAGCGGGCGGGATCGACGGTGAACGATGCCGTGTCATCGAACGCCACCAGGTCCGCGTCATACCCGGGGGCGATCGCGCCCTTGCGGGACACTCCGGCGAGCGTGGCCGGCGCGGCGGCCATCCACCGCGCCACGTCGGCGAGGCCGTGGCCGCGCTGGCGCGCCTGCGTCCACACCGCGGGCAGGCCGAGCTGAAGCGAGGAGATCCCGCCCCACGCCGCGGCGAAGTCGCCGGAGTCCTGCTGCTTCAGGGCGGGTGGGCACGGCGAGTGGTCGGACACCACCGCGTCGATCAGGCCGTCCGCGAGCCCGGCCCACAACCCGTCCCGGTGCACCGAGTCGCGGATCGGAGGGCAGCACTTGTACTCCGTCGCGCCCTCGGGCACCTCTTCAGCGCAGAACGTCAGGTAGTGCGGGCAGGTCTCGACCGAGACCCGGACGCCGTCCGCCCGGGCGGCCGCGATGAGCGGCAGGGCGTTCGCCGACGCGAGGTGCAGGACGTGCACGCGCGCGCCGTGGCGCCTGGCCGCGGCGAGCAGGCGCGAGATCGCGGTGTCCTCCGCGGCCGGCGGCCGCGAGGCCAGGAAGCCCGCGTAGCGGCGGCCTGCGGGGCTGGGCGCAGCCGCGATGACGCCGGGATCCTCGGCGTGCACGATGAGCAGCGCATCCAGCCTCGCGATCTCGGCCAGGGCGGCGTCGAGCTCGGCAGGACCGAGGCAGCCGAACTCCGGCACCCCGGAATCGACGAGGAACGCTTTGAAGCCGAACACCCCGCCGTGATGCAGCCCCGCCAGCGCGCCGAGGTTGCCGGGGACGGCGCCGCCCCAGAAGCCGACGTCTACCCAGCCGCCGCGGGCGGCGGCCCGCTTCCGGCGCAGTGCGTCCATGCTGGTCGTGGGCGGCAGGCAGTTGAGCGGCATGTCGATCAGCGTGGTGACCCCGCCTTCGGCGGCGGCCCTGGTCGCGCTCGCGAAGCCCTCCCACTCCGTGCGGCCCGGCTCGTTGACGTGGACGTGCGTGTCGACCAGCCCGGGCAGGAGTATCTCCCGCCCGGGCAACTCCGCGACCTCGGCGGCGTCGGGGGAGTCGCTGAACCCGGCGAGCGCGGCCATCCGGCCGTCCCGCACGGCCACTGTGGCCGGCCGGACGCCCGCGGGGGTGACCGCGCGGCGGGCCCGGATCGCCAGCTCGTACTCAGCCATGTGTCCTGCTCCCTGGCCAGGTCATGCTGCCCGCAGCCAACCCGATGCTTCAGCCGGACGTCAACAAGGAGCTACGGTGGCCGCGTGCCCGAAAGCCGGCGCCCGCCAGGAGAAGACGTCGCGATGCCCGGCCTTGCCCGGCTCAACGCCCTGCCGGCCAAGGACGCCGTCGCGGTCCTGCTCGGGTGCTGCAGCGCGCCCGGCTGGGCACGGCGGGTGGCCGGCGAACGCCCCTTCGGAGCCGTGGACGACCTGCTGGCCGCCGCGGACGCCGCCTGGGCCGCCCGCACGCCGGGTGAGCTGGAGGCGGCCATGGCTGGCCATCCCCGGATCGGGGAGCGGGGCCTGTCCGCGCAGTCCCGGCAGGAGCAGGCGGGAGTCGGCTCGGACGCCGGGACGGTCCGGGCACTCCGGGACGCGAACGCCGCCTACGAGGACCGCTTCGGGCACGTCTTCCTGATCTGCGCCACCGGCCGCGGGCCCGATGAGATCCTGGCCGAGCTGCGCCGCCGCATGGCGCACGATCCGGATACCGAACTCGAGGTCGCCGCGGCAGAGATCGGCAAGATCAACGCCCTGCGGCTCCGGAGGCTTGCCGCCGCATGACCAGCGTCTCGACCCACATCCTCGACACCACGCGTGGGCGCCCGGCCGCGGGCGTGCCGATCGCCCTCGACACCTGGGCAGACGGCGGCTGGCAGCGTCTGGGCGAGTCGGTGACCGGCACTGACGGCCGGACCAGTGCCCTGCCCGCCTTCGACCTCCCCGGGCCGCCCGACCTCCCCGGCCCGCCCGACCTCCCCGGCCCGCCCGGCCTGCCCGCCCCGCCCGGCCTCCACGGCCCGAGCGACCCGGCCTCCCCGCCCGGCCGGGCGACCTGCCGCCTGGTCTTCGCGGTCGGGGACTACCTGGTGGCCCACCATGGGGTGGCGTTCTTCCCGGAGATAACCGTCGTCTTCGCCGCCGAGCCCGGCGAGCACTACCACGTGCCCTTGCTGCTGGCGCCGTACGGGTACTCCGTGTACCGAGGGAGTTAGGGCACGTCGCCCTAGGCACGCTGGGAGGCTGGCAGGCATGATCACCGGGAGCGAGAGCGGCGGGGCCGGCGTGGTGCTCGGGCGGGCCCAGTACGGCAAGGCCGAGGTCCGGCTGCTCCACGTGGACCGGGACGGCCCCAGGCACCGCATCACCGACCTGAACGTGAGCATCGCCCTCGCCGGGGACCTGGCGGAGACCTATCTGACCGGCGACAACGCGAAGGTCCTGACCACAGACACGCAGAAGAACACCGTCTACGCCGTCGCCAGGCAGTACGGCGTGACCCCCGTCGAGGAGTTCGGCCTCCGGCTGGCCCGCCACTTCGCCGGCGTGCCGTCCGTGGGACGGGCGCAGGTGCGGATCGAGCAGTACGGCTGGCGGCGTATCGGTACGGGGGGCGAGCCCCATCCGCATTCCTTCGAGCGGCTCGCCGGAACCCGGGTCGCCAGCGTCCACGTCCGCGACGGCGGCGGCACCGAGATCGTGGCCGGCGTGGACGACCTCGTCCTGCTCAAGTCGTCGGGCTCGGAGTTCCGCGGGTTCCTGACCGATGGCTACACGACGCTCGAGCCCACGCAGGACCGCATCCTGGCCACGGCGGTGCGTGGCCACTGGCGTTTTGCCGGGACGGAGGCGGCGTGGGATGCCTCCTTCGCCGGCGCGCGGGCGGCACTGGTGGAGACGTTCGCCGCGACCTACAGCCGCTCGCTCCAGCAGACGCTGTACGCGATGGGCGAGGCCGTCCTGGAAGCCTGCCCCGAGGCCTGCGAGGCCCGCTTCTCGCTCCCCAACAAGCACCACTTCCTGGTGGATCTCGCACCGTTCGGCCTCGACAACCCCGGTGAGGTGTTCTACGTGGCCGATCGTCCCTACGGGCTGATCGAGGGCACCGTGTGCAGGCCCGGCGCGCCGCCGGGCGAACCGGAGCACCAGTGGTGAGCCGGGCGCGGGAGGGAAGCTGGTGCCCATGACCCCGGCCAGTCAGGGCGCCGACCTGCTGGTGACCGGTGCCAAGCTCATCGCCACCAGTGACGCAGGGCGGCGCGAGCTCCCGGGTGGCTGGGTGGCCATCACCGGCGGGCTGGTGAGCGGGGTGGGTGCCGCGGCCGAGCCCGCGCCCGCCGCGGCACAGACCCTGGACGCGGCGGGCTGCCTGGTCACGCCGGGCCTGGTCAACGCCCACCATCACCTGTACCAGAACCTCACCCGGTCGTATGCCCCCGTCACCGGCGGCACGCTGTTCGAGTGGCTGACCGGCCTGTACCCGCTGTGGGCGGGCCTGGACGAGGAGGCGGTGTATCTCTCGGCCTGGGTGGGGCTGGCCGAGCTGGCCCTCGGCGGGTGCACCACCAGCACCGACCATCTCTACGTGCTTCCGCGGGGCGCGGGCGACCTGTGGTCGGCCGAGATCGCCGCCGCGCGCGAGGTGGGGCTGCGGTTCCACCCCACGCGGGGATCGATGACCCTGTCGGTCAAGGACGACGGGCTGCCGCCCGACTCGGTGGTCCAGGACGACGACGAGGTGCTGGCGGACAGTGAGCGCCTGGTCAGAGCCCACCATGACCCCGGGTGGGGCGCGATGGTGCGGGTGGCGCTCGCCCCGTGCTCCCCGTTCAGCGTCAGCCCCGAGCTCATGCGGCGCACCGCCGAGCTTGCCGAGAGCCTCGATGTGCGGCTGCATACCCACCTCGCGGAGGACGCAGACGAGGACTCCTACTGCCTGGAGCGCTTCGGCCGGCGCCCGGTCGAGCAGTTCGAGGAGGTCGGCTGGCTGACCGGGCGGTCCTGGGTGGCGCACTGCGTCTACCCCAGCCCCGCGGAGGCGGGCAGGCTCGGCGCCGCCGGCGTCGGGGTGGCCCACTGCCCCAGCTCGAACATGCTGCTGGCGGGCGGCGGATTCGCGCCGGTACGCGAGCTGCGTGCGGCGGGCAGCCCGGTCGGGCTCGGCTGCGACGGCTCCGCATCGGCCGACAGCGCCTCGATGTGGACGGAGGCGCGGGCGGCGCTGCTGCTCGGCAAGCAGCGGCTGGGGCCCGCGGGCATGACCGCGCGGGAGGTGCTCGACATGGCGACCCGGGGCGGCGCCGGCTGCCTCGGCCGGGCGGGGGAGATCGGCGAGCTCAGCGTCGGTGCCGCCGCGGACCTGGTGTGCTGGCCGCAGGATGGCGTCGCCTTCGCCGGGGCGCTGACCGATCCGGTGGAGGCCTGGCTGCGCTGTGGCCCGACCTCCGCGCGGCACACGGTCGTGGCCGGGCGGGTGATCGTCCGGGACGGCGCACTGGCCATCCCCGGCGTGGACGAAATCCTCGCGCGCCACACGGCCGCCGCCGCCCGGCTGCAGCGGCTGACCAGGTGATGACCAGGCCGCCGGATACCCAACCCGGCCGGCGGCCCCTATCGTGGCGGGCATGGCACGGACCCGCGTTTACCGCAACGGCGTCCTGGAGGCCGAGAACTTCCCGGTCGCCAAGGTGTCGGACTACCTGGCGGACCCCGCCACCGTGGTCTGGTTCGACTTTTGCGAACCCACCGCGGCCGACCTGGAATCGATCAGGGAGGAGCTGGGGCTGCACGAACTGGCGGTCGAGGACGCACTCGAAGTGCACGAGCGGCCCAAGCTGGACCGCTACAAGACCCACCTGTTCGTGACGGCCTACTCGGTCGCGCTGGACACCGTGACGGGGGAGCTGGCCGCCCACGAGGTCGCCGCGTTCATTACCCGCGATGCCCTGGTCACGGTGCGCAAGACCCGCGGATTCGACATCGACGACGTGCTCCGCCGCTGGGACAACACCGGCCCCGGGCCGGTCACCACGGGGTTCCTGCTCTACGGGCTGCTCGACCACGTGGTCGACAGCCACTTCGAGGCGGTGCAGTCGCTGGACACCGAGATCGAGGCGCTGGAAGACCAGCTGTTCGCCGACAACCCCCCTGACAAGGAGCTGCAGCGGCGTTCGTTCCAGCTCCGCAAGTCGCTGGTCAAGCTGCGCCGGCTGGTACTGCCGATGCGCGAGGTGGTGAACTCGCTGATGCGCCGCGACCTGGACCTCCTGGAGCCGGACCTGGTGCCCTACTACCAGGACGTGTACGACCACGTGCTGCGCGCCACCGAGTGGACCGAGAGCCTGCGCGACATGGTCTCCACGATCCTCGAGACGCAGCTCACCGCGCGCGGCAACCGGCTCAGCGTGATCACGAAGCAGGTCACGAGCTGGGCCGCGATCATCGCCGTGCCCACCGCCGTGACCGGCTTCTACGGGCAGAACGTGCCGTACCCCGGGTTCGGGCACGTGGCCGGGTTCTGGACCTCCACGGTGATCATCGTGGGCATGGCCTGCGCGCTGTACCTGATCTTCCGCCGCAAGGGATGGCTGTGAGCGGGTCATAACCCAGGCGCGCCCGGAGCAGAGCGTCGATACCATCTGATCAGGGGGCGCCCATCCCCGTGCCCGTCATGCCGCACGATCCGAACCAGGGAGAAACCGTGTCAGCCCAGCAGCTTCGCATCACCCTCACCGGACGCGAGCATGCGGTGGAAGCTGGCACGACCGCCGAAAGGCTTCTCATGCCTAACGGAACCGGCGGGGCGGGCGCGGCCACGCCGGTGATCGCCGCCAGGGTCAATGGGGAGCTGCGCGACCTGGCCGCGCCGCTCGCCGACGGGGACGTGGTCGAGCCGGTCGAGATCGCCAGCGAGGACGGCCGGTCGATCCTGCGGCACTCCACCGCGCACGTCCTGGCGCAGGCGGTGCAGGATCTGTTCCCCCAGGCGAAGCTGAGCATCGGCCCGCCCATCGAGAACGGGTTCTACTACGACTTCGACGTTCCGCAGCCGTTCGGCCCCGACGACCTCAAGGCGATCGAGCAGCGCATGCGCGCCATCGTCAAGCAGGGCCAGCTGTTCTCCCGCCGGGCGGTCAGCGATCAGGAAGCGCGCGCCGAGCTTGCCGGTGAGCCGTACAAGCTGGAGCTGATCGGCCTCAAGGGCACCGGCGGCGGGCGGCAGCTGGATCCGCCGCCGAGCGAGGTCAGTGTCGAGGAATCGGTCGAGGTCGGCGGGGCCGAGCTGACGATCTACGACAACCTCGACCCCGCCAGTGGCGACGTGTGCTGGAAGGACCTGTGCCGGGGGCCGCACCTGCCCACCACCCGGCACATCCCGGCGTTCAAGCTGACCCGCACCGGCGGCGCCTACTGGCGGGGCAACGAGAAGAACCCGCAGCTGCAGCGGATCTACGGCACCGCCTGGGAGTCGCGTGAGGCGCAGGAGGAGTACCTGCGCCTGCTCGCCGAGGCCGAACGCCGCGATCACCGCAGGCTCGGCGCGGACCTGGACCTGTTCTCGTTCCCGCCCGAGATCGGCAGCGGCCTGCCGGTGTACCACCCCAAGGGCGGGATCATCCGGCGGGTCATGGAGGACTACTCGCGGCGGCGGCACATCGAGGCCGGCTACGAGTTCGTCAACACGCCGCACATCACCAAGTCGGACCTGTTCGAGACCTCGGGGCACCTGGAGTGGTACGCCGACAGCATGTACCCGCCGATGGAGCTGGAGGGTGCCAGGTATTACCCGAAGCCGATGAACTGCCCCATGCACATCCTGATCTACTCCTCCCGCGGGCGGTCGTACCGGGAGCTGCCGCTGCGGCTGTTCGAGTTCGGCACCGTGTACCGGTTCGAGAAGTCCGGGGTGGTGCACGGCCTCACCCGGGCGCGCGGCTTCACCCAGGACGACGCGCACATCTTCTGCGCCCCGGAGCAGCTGGCCGAGGAGCTGGCGTCGCTGCTCGATTTCGTGGTCGGCCTGCTGCGCGACTTCGGGCTGACCGAATTCGAGGCCGAGCTGTCCACCCGGCCGGACAAGTTCGTGGGCGAGCCGGAGGAGTGGGAGCAGGCCGAGGCGGCGCTCAAGCACGCCCTGGACGTCTCCGGCCTGCCGTATGTGATCGCCGAGGGCGAGGGAGCGTTCTACGCACCCAAGATCGACGTGCACGTGCGGGACGCGATCCGGCGCCGCTGGCAGCTGTCAACGCTCCAGGTCGACTTCCAGGAGCCGGGCCGGTTCGGCATCGAGTACACCGCGGCCGACGGGTCGCGGCGGCGGCCGTACATGATCCACCGCGCGCTCTTCGGATCCATCGATCGTTTCTTCGGGATCCTCGTCGAGCACTACGCGGGCGCCTTCCCGCCATGGCTGGCGCCGGTGCAGGTGACCGGCATCCCGATCGCCGACGCGCACGTGGCCTACCTGCAGAAGGTCGCCGCCAAGCTGCGCGAGCACGGCATCCGGGTGGAGGTCGACGACGGCGCCGACCGGATGCAGAAGAAGATCCGCAACGCGCAGCGGCAGAAGGTGCCGTACATGCTGCTGGCCGGGGACGACGACGTGGCCGCGGGGGCCGTGTCGTTCCGCTACCGCAACGGCGAGCAGAAGAACGGTGTGCCCGTGGACGAGGCGGTGGCGGAGATCGTCGCCGCGGTGGCCGACCGCGTCCAGGTCTGAGCTGGACGACGCCGCCCGCCGCCGGGGTCGGGCGGGGACCTATGCTGCATCCATGTCCTACCCGCTGCCAGACACGCCCGTGCCGCAGGACGGGGCTGGTGTGCCTGATGGGTTCCGGCGGCTCTGGATGCCGCACCGGATGGCCTACATCAAGGGTGAGAACCGGGTCAGCGGGACCGAGCCGGAAGGCTGCCCGTTCTGCCGGGCACCCCAGTTGAGTGATGCCGAGGGGCTGATCGTCGCCCGCGGCGCGCTGGTGTACACCGTGCTGAACCTGTACCCCTACAACGCCGGGCATCTCATGGTCTGCCCCTACCGGCACGTCGCCGACTTCACCGAGCTCGACGGGCCCGAGACCGCGGAGCTGGCCGAGCACACCAAGCTCGCGATGGCGGCCCTGCGCGCCGCGTCCGGCGCGCAGGGCTTCAACATCGGCATGAACATGGGCAACGTCGCCGGGGCCGGCATCACCGCGCACCTGCACCAGCACGTGGTGCCCCGGTGGGGCGGGGACACCAACTTCCTGCCGGTGATCAGCGCCACCAAGGTGCTGCCCCAGCTGCTGGGCGAGACCCGTGAGATGATCGCGGGCGCCTGGCCGTCCGGCTCGGATGAGCCAAGCCGTCCGGCCCGCCAGGATCAGCACTGACCGCGGCGGCTACCCCAGGGCGGTCACCTCGTTGCGACCACCATGTTGCGCCCGGGCACTCATTTTTCCTTCGCGGCGCTCACGACCTTCTCGGCCTGGTTGGCGGGCAGCGGCTCGTAACGCAGGTAGGACCGGGTGAACGAGCCCGTTCCATGTGACATGGACCGCAGGTCGATCGCGTACCGGGTGATCTCAAGCTCGGGCACCTCGGCCTTGACTAGGGTCCGCCCGCCCGGCACGGGCTCGGTGCCGAGCACCCGCCCCCGCCGCGACGACAGGTCGGACATGACCGCGCCCACGTAGTCGTCGTCGACGAGCACAGACAGCTCGTCCACCGGCTCCAGCAGCAGCACCCTGGCCTTCTCCGCGGCGTCCTTGAGCGCGGCCCTGCCCGCCTTCTGGAAGGCCATGTCGGAGGAGTCGACCGAGTGCGCCTTGCCGTCGTACAGGGTGACCCGGACGTCCACCATCGGGTAACCCGCCGCGACTCCCTGCTCCAGCTGGGCGCGCACGCCCTTTTCCACCGAGGGGATGAACTGCCGTGGCACCACGCCACCGACGATCTTGTCAACGAACTCGAAGCCGCTGCCGGATGGCAGGGGCTCCACCTCGATGTGGGCGATCCCGTACTCGCCGTGGCCGCCGGTCTGCTTCACGTTGCGGCCCAGCCCCTGGGCCTTGGCAGCGACCGTCTCCCGCAGCGCCACCCGCAGCCCGGTCTTCTCCACCGCCACGCCGTACCGCGAGCTCAGCCGGTCCAGCAGCAGGTCGGCATGCGCCTCGCCCATGCACCACAGCACCAGCTGGCGGGTCTCGGGGTTCATCTCCATCCGCAGCGTCGGGTCCTCGGCGACCAGCCGTGCCAGCGCCTGCGACAGCTTGTCCTCGTCCGCCTTGGACTTGGCCGTGATCGCGACCGGCAGCAGCGGCTCCGGCATCGTCCAGGGCTCCATCAGCAGCGGATTCTCCTTGCTGGACAGGGTGTCCCCGGTCTCTGCGCTGGTCAGCTTGGCGACGGCACAGATGTCACCGGCAGGGCAGGCAGGGACCGGCCGCTGCTGCTTGCCGAGCGGCGAGGTGAGCGCGCCCACCCGCTCGTCGGCGTCGTGGTCGGCGTGCCCCCGGTCGGCCAGCCCGTGGCCCGACACGTGGATCACCACGTCCGGCCGCAGCGTGCCGGAGAACACGCGGACCAGGCTGATCCGGCCCACATAGGGGTCCGCGGTGGTCTTGACGACCTCGGCGAGCAGCGGCCCGTCCGGGTCGGAGCCGATGCCGGTCACGGCCTTGCCGTCCAGCGTCGTGACGGTCGGCAGGGGGCGCTCGCCGGGCGCGGGGAACGCCTGCGTCATCACCTCGAGCAGCTCGGCCATGCCGATGCCGTGCGGGCTGGAGGAGGCCAGCACCGGGTAGAAGCTGCCCCGCGCCACCGCCTTCTCCAGGTCCTCGATCAGGCCCTTGACGTCGATGTCCTCCTCGGCGAGGTAGGCCTCCATCAGGCTCTCGTCCTCGCTTTCCTGGATGATCCCCTCGATCAGCGAGCCGCGCAGTTCCGCCACCCGGTCGGCGTCAGCGGCATCGGGATCGCCCTCCGTGCGGGTGCCGCTCGAGTAGTCGAACAGGCGCCCGGACAGCAGCCCGATCAGCCCGCTCACCTCGCCCTTGGCGTCGCTGACCGGCAGGTAGAGCGGGGCGACGGCGTCACCGAACGCCTCCTGGCAGGCGGACAGGGCCTGGTCGAAGTCGGCGCGCTGGTGGTCGATCTTGGTGATGACGACGGCGCGGGGCATGCCGACCGCGGCACACTCCTCCCAGAGCATCCGGGCGAGGCCATCCACGCCATCGGTCGCCGGAACGGCGAACAGCGCGGCGTCCGCGGCCCGCAGGCCCGCCCGGAGGTCCCCGGTGAAGTCGGCGTACCCGGGCGTGTCGAGCAGGTTGACCTTGACCCCGGCGTGGATAAGCGGCGCGAGCGTCAGGTTGACCGACCGCTGCTGCCTGATCTCCACCTCGTCGAAGTCGCTGACCGTGGTGCCGTCCTCCACCCGGCCCGCCCGCTGGATGGTGCCGGTCGCCACCAGCAGCGCCTCCACCAGCGTGGTCTTACCCGCCCCGGAATGGCCGACCAGCACCACGTTGCGCACGCCTACGTGCTGGCCGGCCGCGGGTGCACCGCCCGCGGCGGTCGATCCTTTCCTGTCTGCCATCGTCTGCCTCCTGCCCGGCTTCATTCGTCTGCGTCACGACCAGCCTTTACCTCACGGCCACCGCACCACAACCCCTCAGCCGGAATCGCCCGGCCGGTGCCGCCATCGGCCGCGGCATGGCGCGGGGAGATCTCTGGGGGCGAACCGCGGCCCGCGCGTTTCTCCCACAGGCCACTAGGATTCGGACCGCCATGCTGAATGTGCTGCGACCCATTCTGGCCCGCCTGCTGACGCCGGTCGGGGAGGCCCTCGCGCGCACTCCGGTCACCCCGAACGCGATCACCCTCACCGGCACGGCCGGAGTGGTGGCCGGGGCGCTGTGGCTGTTCCCGACCGGCCACCTGTTCGCCGGCACCATGGTGTGCACCGGGTTCGTCCTTGCCGACATGCTCGACGGCGTGCTCGCCCGGATCAAGGGGACCAGCGGCACCTGGGGCGCGTTCCTCGATTCCACGCTGGACCGGATCGCAGACGCGGCGGTGTTCGCGGGCCTGGCGATCTGGCTGGCCCGCACCGGCCAGGGGGTGCTCGCCGGAGTGGCCCTGTTCTGTCTGGTGGTCGGCGGCCTCGTGTCGTACGCGAAGGCCAGGGCGGAGGGTCTGGGGCTGCGCTGCGACGTCGGCATCGCCGAGCGTACCGAGCGGCTGCTGATCGCCCTCGTCTCCGCCGGCCTGGCCGGGCTCGGGGTGCCGTACGTGCTCGCCGTCGGGCTGTGGGCGCTCGCGGCCTTGAGTGCGGTGACGTTCGGCCAGCGGGTGGTCGCCGTGCACGCCGCCGCGCGGCAGGGACCGGATTCTCCGGAGGGCGCACCGGAGCAGGGCGCACCGGAGCAGGGCGCACCGGAGCAGGACGTGCCGGAGCAGGGCGGACCCGAGCAGGGTGGCCGCGAGCCGGGTATGCCGGAGCAAAACACACGAGAGCAGGGCATACCGGGGGGCGGAGCGCCAGGCCTGGGCGGGGGAGTGCCGCCGAGCGGGCGCAACGGGGGAGGATCGCGGCCCGGGACACCCCGGCCGCCGGCTGGAGGTAGAAGATGACGGGCACGCTGGCCGCGGCGAGGGACTGGCTTGTCGATCGCGGGTACGCCCTGGGCTGGGCGCTGGTTTGCCGCGTGCCCGAATCGTGGGCCCGCTGGGCGTTCCGGCTCGTCGGCGACATCGCCTGGCGCCGGCAGGGCCGGGGGGTGCAGCGGCTGGAGGCCAACCTGCGCCGGGTCATCGGACCGCAGGCGTCCGGCAAGGAACTGCGGGCCCTGTCCCGGGCCGCGATGCGCTCCTACGCCCGCTACTGGATGGAGGTGTTCCGGCTGCCGGTGATCACCCGGGAGCAGATCCTGGCCCGCACGACCTCCGTCGGGGACGCGGAAAAGACGGCCTTCGCCCAGCTTGACGCGGGCCGCGGCGTCATCTTCGCGCTGCCGCACATGGGCAACTGGGAGGTGGCCGGCGCCTGGATCATCGCGCGCGGGGCGGCGAAGTTCACCACGGTCGCCGAGCGGCTCAAACCCGAGTCGGTGTACCTGCGGTTCCTCGCCTTCCGGGAGGCGCTCGGCTTCGAGGTGCTGCCCGCGACCGGCGGAAACAGCAGGTTCGGGATCCTGGCACAGCGGCTGCGAGCCGGCGGGATGGTCTGCCTGCTCGCCGACCGGGACGTCACCGGCGGCGGGATCGAGGTCGAGTTCTTCGGGCAGAAGGCCCGGATGATGGGCGGCGCGGCGGCGCTCGCCATCCAGACCGGCGCCGCCCTGCTGCCGGTCACGCTGTGGTTCGAGGGCTCGGACTGGACCGTCCACATCCACCCCGAGATCCCGGTGCCGGCCAACGGAGGCCGGCGGGACAAGGTCGCCGTCATGACGCAGCAGCTGGCCCGCATCTTCGAGGCCGGCGTCACGGCCCACCCGGAGGACTGGCACATGCTCCAGCGGGTCTTCTCGGCCGACTTCGACCCAGGCAGGCTGCCCGCGGCCGCCGCCCTGGGCGAGGACATGAAGGTCCCGGTCAGCGGGAACGGCGCGGGCGGCGGCGGTGACCCATCATGAGGATCGGCATCGTCTGCCCATACACCTGGGACGTGCCCGGCGGGGTGCAGCAGCACATCAGGGACCTCGCCGAGGCGCTGATCGGGCTGGGCCACGAGGTCTCCGTGATCTCCCCGGCCGACGACGACACGCCGCTGCCGGATTACGTGGTGCCCGCCGGGCGGGCCGTGCCGGTGCCCTACAACGGGTCGGTCGCCCGGCTCGCGTTCGGGTTCCTGTCCGCGGCGCGCGTCCGCCGCTGGGTCAAGGAGGGCAACTTCGACGTGCTGCACGTGCACGAGCCGGCCGCCCCCAGCCTCTCCCTGCTGGCCTGCTGGGTCGCTGACGGGCCGATCGTCGCCACCGTGCACACCGCGATCCCGCGCTCCCGGCTGATCCACGCGACCTCACCGGTGCTGCAGACGGCGCTGGAGAAGATCAGCGGCCGGATCGCCGTGTCCGAGGCGGCGCGCACGACGCTGGTGGAACACATGGGCGGCGACGCGGTGCTCATCCCGAACGGGGTCACCGTGCGCAGGTACGAGAAGGCGAACCCGCTCCCCGGGTGGCCGGGCCCCGGCGGCGCGCTCGGCTTCCTGGGCCGGATGGACGAGCCGCGCAAGGGCCTGGACGTCCTGCTGCGCGCGTTCGAGGTGATGGCCGGGGACCGGCCGCGGCTGCGGCTGCTCATCGCGGGGCCGGGGGACGCCGCCGACGTCATCGACCGGGTGCCCGCGCCCCTACAGGCGCAGGTGGTGCTGCTGGGCCAGGTGACCGAGGAGGACAAGGCCCGGGTCTACCACTCGGTGGATGTGTTCTGCGCGCCGAACACCGGTGGCGAGAGCTTCGGCATCGTGCTGGCCGAGGCGATGGCCGCGGGGGCGCCGATCGCAGCCAGCGACCTGGACGCGTTCCGGCAGGTGCTGCGCGGCGGGCGGGCCGGCGAGCTGTTCACCATCGGCGACCCCCATGCCCTGGCGGCGGCGGCGGGCCGCCTCCTGGATGACCCGCCGCGGCGGGCACGGCTGTCGGCTGCCGCCAGCGAGGCGGTGCGCGCCTACGATTGGCCGGTAGTGGCCCGGGACGTGGTCAAGGTGTACCAGGCCGTCGTGCCCGCCGCCGGGAAGGTGGAGGTGGTGCTATGAGCGCCCTGACCGTCAGCGTCATCGCCATCTGCGTCGCGATCCTGGCCGGGGTCTACGTGTCCTGGCGCGCGGGCCGGATCGACCGCCTGCACGCGCGCGTGGAGACCGCCCGCGCCGCTCTTGACGCGGCGCTGGTGCGGCGCAGTTCGGTGGCGCTGGAGCTCGCGGCCTGCGGGCTGCTTGATCCGGCGACCAGCCTGCTGGTCGCCGGTGCGGCGCACGACGCGCGGGCTGCCGGTGAGCCGAACGAGCTCGCCGAGAGCGACCTGACCCGCGCGCTGCGGGCGGCGCTGGGCCAGCCCGGTTTCCGCGCCGCCCTGGCCGAGTTCGGCCGGGGCGATGAGCTGCTCGCGGAGCTGGAGGCGGCCGCCCATCAGGTGTTCCTGGCGCGCAGGTTCTACAACGACGCGGTGGCTGTCACCCGCGCCGCGCGCCGCCGCTGGCTGGTCCGCATGCTCCGGCTGGCGGGGGGCGCACCGCTGCCGGAGTTCTTCGAGATCGACGATTCGATCGTGGCCGGGGGAGCGGAAGTCAGCGGGGCCGACATGCCCCACTTCACCAGCGGAGGTGACGCAGCCGGCCCGCGCGGGCAGGTCGCCTGAGCGCGCGTGGCCCCGAACCGGGGGAGCGGCCGTTGCGGCGGCACAGGGCCGGGTGCGTGGGGCCGGGAGCACCTACCATGGGAGGAGCCACAGCAGCGAGCGAGTGAGGTTCATCGTGTCAGTCAGCAACGCCGCCGCCGGTGCCGGGGACACTGCCATGGCCGCCAGCGGGACCCCGGCCGGGAACCCGGCCACAGCCGCGACCGGGACCGCACGCGTCAAGCGTGGCATGGCTGACATGCTCAAGGGCGGGGTGATCATGGACGTGGTCACCTCTGAGCAGGCGAAGATCGCCGAGGATGCGGGTGCGGTCGCGGTCATGGCGCTGGAGCGCGTTCCCGCCGACATCCGGGCCCAGGGCGGGGTCGCCAGGATGAGCGACCCCGACATGATCGAGGAGATCATCGGCGCGGTCTCCATCCCGGTGATGGCCAAATGCCGGATCGGTCACTTCGCCGAGGCGCAGGTGCTGCAGGCGATCGGCGTTGACTACATCGACGAGTCGGAGGTCCTCACGCCCGCCGACGAGGCGCATCACGTGGACAAGTGGGGCTTTACCGTGCCGTTCGTGTGCGGTGCGACCAACCTCGGAGAGGCGCTGCGCCGCATCGCCGAGGGCGCGGCCATGATCAGATCGAAGGGCGAGGCGGGCACCGGCAACGTGGTGGAGGCCACCCGGCACATGCGGCAGATCTCCGCCGACATCGCCCGCCTGGGCGCGCTGCGCACCGACGAGCTCTACGCGGCCGCCAAGGATCTCCAGGCGCCCTACGAGCTGGTCGCCGAGGTGGCGCGGGCAGGCAAGCTGCCGGTGGTGCTGTTCACCGCCGGGGGAATCGCCACGCCCGCCGACGCCGCGATGATGATGCAGCTCGGCGCGGAAGGCCTGTTCGTCGGGTCGGGGATCTTCAAATCCGGCGATCCGGCGCGCCGGGCGGCGGCGATCGTCAAGGCCACCACGTTCCACGACGACCCTGACGTCGTTGCCAAGGTCTCGCGTGGGCTGGGGGAGCCCATGGTCGGCATCAACCTGGACACGCTGCCAGCCGAGCAGCACTACGCGGGCCGCGGCTGGTAGCCAGCCCCGGCGGCTCCCGCCCGCCCGAGCCCGCGTGGACCGCCGCCGGCCCCACCCCGAGGGGAGTGAGCGAGATGTTCGAGCGGTTCACCGCGCGGGCACGGCGGGCCGTCGTCAACGCGCAGGAAGAGGCCAGAGAGCTCAACCACAACTACATCGGTACCGAGCATCTCCTGCTCGGGCTGATGCGGGAACCCGAGAGCGTGGCGGCGCGGGCGCTGCAGGAGCTGAAGATCAGCCAGGACACGGCGCGCGAGCGGGTCATCCAGATCGTCGGCCGGGGACAGCAGCCGCAGTCGGGCCACATCCCGTTCACCCCGCGGGCCAAGAAGGTGCTCGAGCTCTCGCTGCGGGAGGCGTTGCAGCTCAGCCACGACTACATCGGGACCGAGCACATCTTGCTCGGCCTGATCAGAGAGGGCGAAGGCGTGGCCGCCCAGGTGCTCGTCAAGCTGGGCGGGAACCTGGCCGTGGTGCGGGAGAAGGTGATCGAAATCGTCCCGGCTGCCGTCGAGAACGTCGAATTCACCGAGCAGCTGCGGCCCGTCGGCGCCGCGTCGCTGGAAGGGATCCTGGGCCCGCTGGCCGCGATCAGTGATCGGCTGGACGCGATCGCCGAGCGGCTGGGCGCCATCGAGCGCCACCTCGGCCTCCGGGGAGAACCAGGCCCGGCCGGCGCCGGGTCCGGGTCGGAGGAAGCCGCCCCGGAGACGGGCAAGGAACCGGGTCCTGACGAGGCGGCCGGCGGCCAGTAAGGGAATGCCCGCCGGGTAGCGCGTGGTTGAAACCAAGATCACGTCGGGTCCCGGGCCGCCGCACGGCCGCCGTGGCGGCCAGGGGCAGATGATCGTTCAGTGGAGGTAGCTCGTGGGATCGGGTCCGGTTGTCGGTGTGCTCGGCCTGCAGGGCGATGTGGCCGAGCACGCGCGGGCGCTGTCGGCCGCCGGTGCCAAGCCGGTCACCGTGCGCCGGGCGGACGAGCTTGACGACGTCGACGGGCTGGTCATCCCTGGCGGCGAATCCACCACGATGTGGAAGCTGGCGGTCATCTTCGACCTGATGGACCCGCTGCGCAAGCGGGTGGGCGCCGGCCTGCCGGTATTCGGGTCCTGCGCCGGGATGATCATGCTGGCGGACCGCCTGCTGGATGGCATCGAGGGCCAGGAGACCGTGGGCGGGATCGACATGACGGTGCGGCGCAACGCGTTCGGCCGCCAGGTGGACTCCTTCGAAAGCGACATCCCGCTCGCGGGTACCACCGGTCCCCCCGGCGGCCCGGAACGCGGCCCGTTCCGCGCGGTGTTCATCCGTGCTCCGTGGGTGGAGCAGACCGGCGAGCAGGTGGAGACCCTCGGGACCGAGCCGGCCACCGGTAGGATCGTCGCGGTCAGGCAGGGGCCGCTGCTCGCCACCTCCTTCCACCCTGAGCTGACGGGTGATGCGCGTATCCACCGGCTCTTTGTTGACATGGTGAGGGAACGGACATGAGTGGCCATTCGAAGTGGGCGACGACCAAGCACAAGAAGGCGGTCGTGGATGCCCGGCGCGGCAAGCTTTTCGCCAAGCTGATCAAGAACGTCGAGGTGGCGGCGCGCACCGGGGGAGCCGACCCGGCCGGCAACCCCACCCTGTACGACGCGGTCCAGAAGGCGAAGAAGAGCTCGGTCCCCAATGACAACATCGACCGCGCGATCCGCCGCGGCGCCGGCCTGGAAGGTGGCGGGACCACCTACGAGAACGTCACCTACGAGGGCTATGCCCCCGGTGGGGTCGCGGTGCTGGTGGAATGCCTCACCGACAACCGGAACCGGGCCGCCGCCGACGTGCGGACCGCGCTCACCCGCAACGGCGGGTCCATGGCCGACCCCGGTTCGGTCTCATACCTGTTCCACCGCAAGGGCGTGGTGCTGGTGAGCAAGGGCCCCGCGGTCAGCGAGGACGACGTGCTCACCGCGGTGCTGGACGCCGGCGCGGAGGAGGTCAACGACCTTGGTGAGTCGTTCGAGGTGATCAGCGAGCCCACCGACCTGCTGGCGGTGCGGACCGCGGTGGCCGACGCCGGCCTGGAGTACGAGTCGGCCGAGGCGGCGTTCCTGCCCACGGTCGAGATCGAGCTGGACGAGGAGCAGGCCAAGCGGGTGTTCCGGGTGATCGACGCCCTCGAGGACTCCGACGACGTGCAGGACGTGTACGCGAACTACTCGGTCTCGGACGACATCATGGCGAAACTGGGCTGACCGCCGGCCCTGGACGCATCGGCCGCAGGCGCCGGGTGCATCGGCCGCAGGCGCGGCGTGACCCGGCCACATCGCCCGCAGGCCCGCGGGGGAATGCCGGGCGCCCTGGCCGCGACACGCCGGGCGGCCTCGCGGCCGTACGGGCGCTGGCCCGGTAGTGTCGCACCGAATATATGTTCGTCTACGGTGGTCGGCCGGGATGGTGACCCGGGATGGTGACACGGTGCGCGTGCTGGGCGTCGATCCCGGCCTGACCCGGTGCGGGCTGGGCGTCGTGGACGGCATGCCCGGCCGCCCGCCCGTGCTGGTGGGCGCCGGTGTCCTGCTGACGCCGGCCAACGCGGACATCGCGGCGCGGCTGCTGGCCCTGGAGGAGAACATCGACCGCTGGCTGGCGGAGTACCGGCCCGACTCGGTGGCGGTGGAGCGGGTGTTCAGCCAGCACAACGTGCGGACGGTGATGGGCACGGCGCAGGCGGGGGCGGTGGCGATCCTGTGCGCGGCCCGGCGCGGCCTGCCGGTCGGCCGGTACACCCCCAGCGAGGTGAAGGCGGCGGTCACCGGCAGCGGGCGGGCCGGCAAGGCCCAGGTGACAGCCATGGTGATGCGGTTGCTGCGGATGGATGGCCCGCCCCGCCCGGCCGACACCGCGGACGCGCTGGCGCTGGCGATCTGCCACCTGTGGCGGGGCGGCACGCGGGACCGGCTGAGCGCGGCGGTGGCTGCGTCGGCCGCGCGCCCACTGACACCGGCCGGCCCGCCTGGGCGGCCCACGGCACCGGGAGGGCTCGCGTGATCTCTCACCTGAACGGCACGGTGTGCGGGCTCATCCCGGACGGGGCCGTCATCGAGGTGGGCGGCGTAGGGCTGCTGGTGCAGTGCACGCCCGGCACGCTGGCCACGCTCCGCACCGGGGAGCGATCACGGGTCGCCACCTCGCTGGTGGTGCGCGAGGACGCGCTCACCCTGTACGGTTTCGCCTCCGACGACGAACGGGACGTGTTCGAGCTGCTTCAGACCGCCAGCGGGGTCGGCCCCCGGCTGGCGCTCGCCATGCTGGCCGTGTTCTCACCGGATGGGCTGCGGCGCGCCGTCGCCGTCGAGGATGTCGCCGCGCTCACACGTGTGCCGGGTATCGGCAGGAAAGGTGCGCAACGGATCGTCCTGGAACTCGCCGGCCGCCTCGGCGCGCCGGGTACCGGGGCGGGCCAGGAGCAGGCCGGTCCCGTCATGGCGTCCGGGATCGCCACCGCGCCGCCGTGGCGGGAGCAGGTGCGGGCGGGCCTGGTGGGTCTGGGCTGGCAGGCACGCGATGCCGAGCAGGCCATCGCCGCCGTCGAGGCCGACCTCGCCGCGGAGGCCACCGGGGGCGGCGCCGCGGATGGCGCCGGTAGTAGCGCCGCTGGCCCGGCCGGGGACGCGCCGCAGGAGGCCGATGTCGCGGCGATGCTGCGGGCCGCGCTGCGGAAGCTGAGCCGCGCATGAGCCCGCCCCGCGACCTGGGACCGGGCCAGCCAGCCGGCCCGCCGACCGCACCAGAGGACCGCCTGGTGTCCCCGCTCGCCGGCGCCGACGAGCGGGTGATCGAGGGCACGCTGCGCCCCAAGCGGCTGAACGATTTGATCGGGCAGGCCCGGGTGCGCGAGCAGCTCTCGCTCGTGCTGGCCGGTGCGCTGCGCCGGGGCAGCCCGCCCGACCATGTGCTGCTGTCCGGCCCGCCCGGGCTTGGCAAGACCACCATCGCCATGATCATCGCGGCCGAGCTTGCCGCCCCGCTGCGCATCACCAGTGGGCCGGCCATCGAGCGCGCCGGCGACCTGGCGGCGGTGCTGTCCACCCTGGGCGAGGGCGAGGTGGTGTTCATCGACGAGATTCACCGGGTCGCCCGCCCCGCCGAGGAGTTGCTGTACCTGGCGATGGAGGACTTCCGGGTGGACGTGGTGGTGGGCAAGGGCCCCGGGGCGACCGCGATCCCGCTCGACATCGCGCCGTTCACGCTGGTCGGGGCGACCACCCGGGCCGGGCTGCTGCCGGCCCCGCTGCGGGACAGGTTCGGATTCACCGCTCACCTGGACTTCTACGCGCCCGCCGAACTGGAGATCATCATCCGGAGGTCGGCATCGCTGCTTGGCGTGTCACTCCGCGACGACGGCGCCGAGGAGATCGCGGGCCGCTCTCGCGGCACTCCCCGGATCGCCAACCGCCTGCTGCGCCGCGTGCGCGACTATGCCGAGGTCCGCGCCGACGGCGTGGTCAACCGGGACACCGCCCGGGCCGCACTTGAGCTGTACGAGGTCGATGAGCACGGGCTTGACCGCCTCGACCGGGGTGTGCTCGCTGCCCTGGTGACCAGGTTCGGCGGCGGGCCGGTCGGGCTCTCCACGCTCGCGGTCGCGGTCGGGGAGGAAGCCGAGACGGTCGAGGTGGTCGCGGAGCCGTTCCTGGTCAGGGCCGGCCTGATGGCGCGCACGCCCCGGGGCCGGGTGGCCACTCCCGCCGCCTGGGAACACCTGGGCCTTCCGCCGCCCGAGGCTCCGGGCCCGGCCGGCTTCACCGCGCCTGGCACACTGTTCGAGTAGGGCGTGTCCGGCGCACCCATGCCAGGGCCGGGCCCGCGGTTTTGGTCGCGAGGATGTCACGATCGGTCGCGGGAGGCCATAGCCTGTTGGTGCGCCGCCCATGCGCCGCTACACTTCGCCAGTTGGCCAAAATGGGAGCCAACTGAGTGTAAGTGCTGGGTATACGCGCCCGCGGCCCGGGTCGTGCGGGCCGGCGCAGAAGATCAATGGGAAGGAACCCCCGGCAATGGTGAACGTGGAAGCCCTCGCGGCCGCCGCCCAGAGTTCAGGGGGCAACCCCTACCTGTTTCCGATCATCATCGTGGCGCTGTTCGCGCTGCTCTACTTCGTGATGATCCGGCCACAGCGGAACCGGCAGCGCGCGGTGCAGCAAACCCAGAACCAGATCGTGCCCGGCCAGCGGGTCCGCACCACCGCCGGCATGTACGCGACCGTGGTCTCGCTCGAGGACGGCGACGTGGTGCTCGAGGTCGCTCCCGGTGTCAACGTCCGGTACATGCGGCGGGCGATCATGGACGTGGTCCCCAGCGACACCGGTGACATCGGCCACAGCGACGCTGACGTGGACGGGTCCGGGCCGGCCCCGGGCAAGAAGGGGAAGCCAGCCGATGCCACCGGGCCTGGCGCTAGCGAGGACGGGTCCGCCACCACCTAGCCGTCGGCACGCCGCCGGCCGGTGGGCCGCAACGGCATGAGAATCGAAGGACAGGCGAGAAGTGGCTCCCCCTAGCAGCAAAGCCTCACGGCCGGGCCGGGCGCTGGCCGTGCTGGCCGGCCTCATCGTGGTGCTGCTGCTGGCGATCGTCGGCGGCGATCTGGCCAGCCCAGGGAACTGGTCCCAGCATTTCAGGGTGCGGCTGGGCCTGGACCTCACCAGCGGCACCACCGTGGCGCTGCAGGCGGTCACGCCCCGCGGCGGCACCCCGACAGCGACCGAGATGCAGCAGGCCATCCAGATCATGGATAACCGGGTGAACGGGGCCGGAGTCACCGAGGCGCAGGTCGAACAGCAGGGCAAAGACATCATCAACGTGTCCGTGCCGGGCCAGAGCGCGGAGAAGGTCGTCAGCCTGGTCAGCCGGACCGCCGAATTGCTGTTCCGCCAGGTGCTGCTGCAGGCTCCGAACAAGTCGAGCGCCGCGCCCAGTCCCAGCACGTCACCGTCGGCATCGGCGAGTCCCTCGTCCTCGGCGAAGGCCAGTGCGTCGCCGTCCGCCAGCGCCAGCCCGTCGCCGACGTCGGGCACAACGACCTGGCAGCAGGCAACCGGCGACGCCGCTTTGGTCAGCGCCCCGGCAAAGGCCCTGTTCAACAAGCTCGACTGCTCCAACAAGGACTGGCGGAAGGCGGTCGGCTACGGCAACGGGCAGTACGACAACCCCAAGATCCAGATCGTGTCCTGCGACGCGGCCGGCAACAAGTACGTGCTGGACAAGTCCAAGGTGCTGGGCACCATGATCACCTCGGCCGGCGCGCAGCCCAACCAGACCGGGAACGACTGGCTTGTCACCATCAACTTCAACGGGGCCGGCACGAAGGCGTTCGGCGACCTCACCACCATGATGTACGACAAGTACCACCAGAGCACGCAGCCACCGGACCTGCTGGGCGTGGTGCTCGACGGGACGGTGGTGTCCGCTCCGTACATTCAGACCCCAACCGTCGGCGGCAATTCCCAGATCAGCGGCAACTTCAACCAGACGACCGCGACCGAACTGGCGAACCAGCTGTCCTACGGCAAGCTGCCGCTGTCCTTCCGCCAGCAGTCGGTCCAGTCCATCTCACCCGAACTGGGCCGGGACCAGCTCACCGCCGGGCTCCTGGCAGGCGCCCTCGGCCTGCTCCTGGTCGTGTTCTACTTGCTGCTCTACTACCGGGGCCTGGCCGTGGTCGCCGTGTTCAGCCTGGTGATCTCAGCCCTGCTGACCTACCTGTCGGTGGTCCTGCTCGGCAAGTACCAGGGCTTCGCGCTGTCCCTGGCCGGCATCGCGGGCCTGATCGTGGCGATCGGTATCACCGCCGACTCGTTCGTGGTGTACTTCGAACGGCTCCGCGATGAGGTACGGGAAGGGCGCTCGCTGCGGGCGGCGGTGGAACGTGGCTGGGGCCGCGCCCGGCGGACCATCCTGGTATCCGACACGGTGTCGTTCCTGGCCGCCGCGCTCCTGTACTACTTCGCGATCGGCGGCGTCCGGGGCTTCGCCTTCACGCTCGGCCTCACCACGCTCATCGACGTGCTGGTGGTGTTCACCTTCACCAAGCCGATGATGACGCTGCTGGCCAGGACGAAGTTCTACGGTCAGGGGAACCCGCTGTCCGGGCTGGATCCCAAGCGGCTCGGTGCCCGCGCGCCGTGGCGGGCCTCTCCCCGCCCGGCGGCCCGCGTCCCGGCCCGCACCAGTCCGGCGAAGGAGGCGTGATGTCCGCGCTCGGTGGCATCGGCGGACGCCTGTACCGCGGCGAGGTCTCGTTCGACTTCGTGGGCCGCCAGCGGCTGTGGTACTCCATCTCGGGCCTGATCCTCGCGATCAGCGTGGTGGCGCTGCTGGTCTTCGGGCTCAACTTCAGCGTCGACTTCAAGGGCGGCTCGATCTTCCAGTTCCCGGCCGGCAACGCGACCATCTCCGAGGTGCGCGCCGCGGTGAGCGAGGCAGGCGGCGGCAGCGACGCCATCGTCCAGCAGATCACGAACATCAAGACCGGCACCGCCAGCTGGAACGTGCGCACCCACCAGCTGAGCTCCGCAGAGCAGGCCAGCGTGGGGAATGCGATCGGCCGCACGTTCCACCTCTCGCCCGACCAGATCAGCACCCAGTTCGTCGGCAGCAGCTGGGGCAGCCAGATCTCCCAGAAGGCGCTTCAGGGCCTGATCGCGTTCCTGATCGTGATCGTCATTTACCTGTCGATCGCGTTCGAGTGGAAGATGGCCGCCGCCGCGCTGATCGCGCTCGCCCACGACATCGTCATCACGGTCGGGGTGTACGCGCTGCTCGGCTTCCAGGTCAGTCCCGCCTCGGTGATCGGCCTTCTGACCATCCTGGGTTACTCCCTCTACGACACGGTGGTGGTCTTCGACAAGGTCAGGGAGAACACCGCCGGGCTGCTCGGCTCGGCCCGCGCCACCTACAGCCAGGCAGCCAACCAGGCGCTCAACCAGACCCTGGTCCGGTCCATCAACACCTCGGTCATCGCGTTGCTGCCGGTGGCCGCGATCCTGTTCATCGGGGCGGGCCTGCTCGGCGCGGGTGAGCTGAAGGACCTGGCGCTAGTGCTGTTCGTCGGCATGCTGTCGGGCACCTACTCGTCCATCTGCATCGCCACTCCGGTCCTGGCCGACCTCAAGGAGCGGGAGCCGCAGTACCGGGCGCTTGCCAAGCGGATCGCCCAGCGCGCGGCCAGCGGGCGCGCCACCAAGCGGGCGGCCGCCAGAGCAGGCGTCGGCGACACGTCCGCCGCTGTGGGCAGCGGCCTCGGCGACGGCGGGATCGGCGAGTCCCAGGAGGAGGTCGGCCCGGCCGCCGACGAGCCCGATGCCGCCCGGCCAGCCGGGCAGGACGGGCCGGGCGAGCCGGTCCCGGCGGGCCGTTCCAGCGCGCGCAGCGGCAACCCCGGCGCCGCCCGGTCGGGCCCGCGCCAGCAGCCCCGGCGGTCCAGTGCTGCCAAGCGGCGTCCCGGCGGCAAGAAGAAGCGGCGGTAGCCTGCGTGCCTGGGACGGAGACCGGGCCTGGGCCGGAGACCATGCCGGGGAAGGCCGCGGACGACGCTGCGCTGGCGGACCTGATCAAAGCGAAGGTCCGGGACGTCCCCGACTACCCCCAGCCGGGAGTCGTGTTCAAAGACATCACCCCGCTGCTGGCCGACGGCCGGGCGCTGGCCGCGGTGGTCGGCGCGCTGGCCGCGGGGCACGGGCCGGTGGACAAGGTGGCCGGCATCGAGGCCCGTGGTTTCATTCTCGCGGCCTCGGTTGCCTGCCAGCTCGGCTCGGGATTCGTGCCGGTCCGCAAGCAAGGGCGGCTGCCCGGGCCGACCTACGCGCGGAGCTACGAGCTGGAGTACGGGACCGCCACGGTCGAGGTGCACCAGGACGCGTTCACACCGGGGGAGCGGGTGCTCATCGTCGACGACGTGCTGGCCACCGGCGGCACTGCCGAGGCGACCGCGGATCTGGTCCGCCAGGCGGGGGCGGAGGTCGCCGGGATCGCGGTCATCCTGGAACTGGCGTTCCTGGGCGGAAGGAGCCGGCTGCCGTCAGGGAACCTGCGGTCACTGCTGGTCGTTTGACATCAGCTCCGCCCCTGGACGGGCGAAGATTCCCGCCGCGACCTGCGGGCGCGCTAGTGGCAACGGTCCACGGGCCGTGCCTTGGTGCGCAAGAGGGCTGTCCGGGCCCAACCCCATGCCCGCGGCGGTTCCGTGCCTGTACTGTGCGGTGCCCGCCTGGTTATCGCGGACGTGGCGAGGCTGCCGCCGCACCGCGGCATTGCCGTGACGGCGCGTGGCACGCGCAGCCGCGCCCGCCTGGCGGCGGCATCCGCCGGGCGTATTGGTGACCGCCGCGCCGGGCTGAGCACGACGTGAGGCCGGGACGCCGCCGATAGAATGGGTCCTTGGCGGAAACAGGAGCGCAAGTGGCCGGTGACGTGGCGATGACCGGCAGGGCCGACGCCGACGTTACCTCGCCCCGGGGACAGCGGGATCGCCCGGCCTCTGGGGACAACGGCGAGGTGGCGCAGGAGGCAGTCGCAGCGGGCCCTGCCGAGTCGGCGCCTGCCACGCCAGCCCCGGCGGGCACGGCACCCGCCACGCCAGGCCCGGAGGGTTCCCCAGAGTCGGCCGCCCCCGCCACCACGACAGCGCCGTCACCCATCCCCACGCCGGGGACCAGCGGCGGCGCTGCGGTCCGGCGGCGGCTGGCGCGCCTCGGCGCACCCCGTGGCGGCGGGATGAACCCCGTGCTTGAGCCCCTGACCAAGACTGTGCGGGCGACACACCCCAAGGCGGACATCCGGCTCATCGAGCGTGCGTATGAAGTGGCCGCACACTGCCACGCCGGCCAGAAGCGCCTGAGTGGTGACCCCTACATCACCCACCCGCTCGCGGTGGCCACCATCCTGGCCGAGCTCGGCATGAACCACGAGACCATCTGCGCGGCGCTGCTGCATGACACGGTCGAGGACACCCCCTACACGCTGGCGGAAGTGCGCCGCGAATTCGGCGAGGACGTGGCCACGCTGGTCGACGGGGTCACCAAGCTGGACAAGGTCAAGTATGGCGAGGCGGCGACGGCGGAGACCGTGCGCAAGATGGTGGTCGCCATGTCGCGTGATATCCGGGTCCTGGTCATCAAGCTGGCCGACCGGCTTCACAACATGCGCACGCTCCGGTACCTCCCGCGCGAGAAGCAGGAGCGCAAGTCACGCGAGGTGCTGGAGATCTTCGCGCCGCTGGCCCACCGGCTGGGCATGAACACCGTGAAGTGGGAACTCGAGGACCTGGCCTTCGCCACCCTCTACCCCAAGCGCTACGACGAGATCGCGCGGATGGTGTCCGAGCGTGCGCCACGCCGGGACGTGTTCCTGCAGGAGGTCATCGACGAGGTCTACGCAGACCTGCGCAACGCGAAGGTGAAGGCGCGGGTGACCGGCCGCCCCAAGCACTACTACTCCGTCTACCAGAAGATGATCGCCCGCAACGTCAGCTTCGACGAGATCTACGACCTCGTCGGCATCCGTGTCCTGGTCGATTCGGTGCGTGACTGCTACGCGGTGCTCGGCACGGTGCACGCCCGGTGGAACCCGATTCCCGGACGGTTCAAGGACTACATCGCGATGCCGAAGTTCAACATGTACCAGTCGCTGCATACGACCGTGATCGGCCCGGAGGGCAAGCCAGTCGAGCTCCAGATCAGGACCTGGGGCATGCACCGGCGGTCGGAGTACGGCGTGGCGGCGCACTGGAAGTACAAGGAGGAAACCGTCCCGCGCGGACGCGGCGGCGGGGAGCCGGACGTCGGTGAGATGGCCTGGCTCCGGCAACTGGTCGACTGGCAGCGGGAAACCGCCGACCCGGCCGAGTTCCTCGAGTCGCTCCGGTTCGACCTCGGCGCGGCCGAAGTCTATGTCTTCACCCCGCGCGGGGAAGTGATCGCCCTGCCCACGGGCGCTACCCCGGTGGACTTTGCCTACGCGATCCACACCGAGGTGGGCCACCGCACGATCGGCGCCCGGGTGAACGGCAGGCTGGTCGCGCTGGAGTCCACCCTGGACAACGGGGACACCGTCGAGATCTTCACGTCCAAGGCGCCGGACGCGGCGCCGAGCCGGGACTGGCTGCTCTTCGTCAAGAGCGCGCGGGCGCGGAACAAGATCCGCCACTGGTTCTCCAAGGAGCGGCGGGAGGCGGCCGCCGAAGCCGGCAAGACCGCGATCGCCCGGACGATGCGCAAGCAGGAACTGCCGCTGCAGCGCCTCGCCACCGCGGACGCGCTGAAGTCCATCGCGGCCGAACTGCGTTACCCGGACGTGTCCGCCCTGTACGCGGCGGTGGGGGAGGGCCACGTCAGCGCGCAGTCGGTGGTCGCCAAGCTGGTCGCGTCCGTTGGCGGCGCCGCAGGGGCCGCCGAAGACCTCGCGGAAACCACGCTGCCGACCCGCCCGCCCCCGCCCCGTACCACCGGGGACTCCGGGGTCGTGGTCGAAGGCGACTCCGACGTGTGGGTCCGGCTGTCGCGCTGCTGCACGCCCGTGCCCGGGGACGAGATCACCGGGTTCGTCACCCGGGGCCATGGCGTATCGGTCCACCGGTCCGACTGCGCCAACCTGCGCCACCTGCTCGACTCCGAACCCGAGCGGCTGGTGGAGGTGCGCTGGTCGCCGACCGAGGATTCGGTGTTCCTGGTGGGCGTCCAGGTGGAGGCGCTCGACCGCACCGGCCTGCTGTCCGACATCACCCGGGCCATCTCCGACCAGCACGTCAACATCCTGTCGGCCTCGGTCACCACCACCAGGGACCGGGTCGCGGTCAGCAAGTTCACCTTCGAGATGGGCGACCCCAAGCACCTGGGGCACGTGCTCCGCGCGGTCCGCGCGATCGACGGGGTGTACGACGTCTACCGGGTCACGAACTGAGGGAGGGCCGGCTCCGGCGGGACGCTGGAGGCTAGCCCGACAGCTCGGCCAGGGTCCGCTCGGCCTCGGTGAGCCAGGCACGGCGGGCAGCGAGCGCTTCTTCGGCCTGCTCCACGGCCTTGGCGTCGCCGCTTTCCCTGGCCTTGGCGAGCTGGGCCTCCAGGGCGGTGATCGCGGACCGGATCTGCTCGACGGTGCCCTGGGCGCGGGCGAGCGCCTCCGGGTTCGACCGCCGCCACTGGGCGTCCTCGGCCTTGCGCACCGCGTCCTCGATCCGCCGGAGGCCGGACTCGAGCCGCTCATGCGCTTCCCTCGGCACCGAGCCCGCCTCCTCCCAGCGCTCCTGGATCCCCCGCAGCGCCGCCCTGGCCGCGCGGACGTCGGTGACCGGGACAAGCTTGCCCGCCTCCGCCAGCAGCTGGGTCTTGACCGCCGCGTGCTCACGCAGCGCCGCGTCCTTCGCCGAGTACACCTCCGCCCGGGCCTGGAAGAAGGTGTCCTGCGCGGTCTTGAACCGGCTCCAGAGCGCGTCCTCCTCGGCGCGACCGGCGCGCCCGGCCATCTTCCATGACCGCATGAGCTCGCGGAAGGCGGCGGCGGTGGCGGCCCAGTCGGTGGAGGATGCCAGCGCCTCGGCCTCGGTGACCAGCTGCTCCTTGCGTTCCCTGGCGGTTTCCCGCTCGCCTTCGAGCTCGGCGAAGTACGCCTTGCGGCGCTTGTTGAAGGCATTGCGCGCCGCCGACAGCCGCTTCCACAGGGCGGCCTCCACGGCCCGGTCGGCCCGCGGCGCCGCCTTCCACTCTTCCAGCAGCTGGCGCAACCGCTCGCCGCTGATCTTCCAGTGGGTTGCCTCGGCCGCCAGCTGCTCGGCCTCGGCAACGATGCGCTCCTTGATGTCCTTGGCCTCGGCGCGGGCATGGTCGCGGGCGGCACGGGCCTCTTCCTGGCGGTGGTCGACCTTCCCAGACAGCGCATCCAGCCTGGCCTGGAGCTGGCCCAGGTCCCCCACCGCGTGGGCGTCCGCCACAGCCACCCGCAGCCTCTCGATGCTCGCCCGGGCCTGGGACGGGGACAGGTCCGTGGTGGTGACCCGCTGCTCGAGCAGGGTGACCTCGGTGTTCAGCGCCTCGAACTTACGCTGGAAGAACGCGAGCGCCTCCTCAGGGCTGCCAGCCTGCCACGAGCCGATCACCCGCTCACCCTCGGCGGTACGCACGTAGACGGTGCCGTCGGCGTCTACCCGGCCCCACGGATCGTTGGCGGTGCTCACCGCGAACCTCCTGCTCGGCCTGACCCCGGGTTATGAGGGATCAGGCTTTCTTAATGATGACCCTTTCTATGACGACCTTCTCCTTGGGATGGCCGTCACCAGGGCCATTGGCGTTGTCTGTGCCCGCCTTGGCCACATTCTGGATGATTCTCAGTCCTTTGACGACTGTGCCGAAAGGTGTGTAGTCGGGGTGCAGCGACAGGGAGTCGCGGTACACGAGGAAGAACTGGCTGCCGTTCGTGCCCGGGCCGGCGTTGGCCATGGCCACGGTGCCCGCGGTGTACCTGGCGCCAGCGGTGTTCTCGTTCGCGAATTTGTAGCCAGGACCCCCGTTGCCGGTCCCGGTCGGGTCTCCGCACTGAAGCACGTAGATCGACGAGGTGGTGAGACGGTGGCAGTGGGTGTTGTTGAAGTATTTCTTCCCGGCGAGATAGACGAACGAGTTGACGGTGCAGGTCGCCTTGGCGTTCAGCAGGTGGATGACCACGTCGCCGCGGTTGGTCACGATCGTGGCCCGATACGTGGCCGTGCTGTGCGGCGTGGCGGGCGGGACGCCGACCTTCCGGGCGGCCGGCGGCCTGGCCGGGTAGGTGCAGTGCGTCGCGGGCTCGGCGGCGGCCGCGGCCGCTGAGCCGGTGCCGGACGCCGCGGGGGAGGGCCGTGCGGAGGCCGAGGCCGCGGACGCCGACTTGCCGCCGCCCTGCAGGAGAAAGTACACGCCGGTCCCCGTGCCGACGACGGTGCAGCAGACCAGGCCGATGATCGCCCAGGTGCGCCAGCGCCTGGCATGGTGGGCGCGCCTGGCCTGCTGGCGCTCATAGTGTTCCCGGGCAAGCCTGCGCTGGCGCTCCTTCTTCCCCGCCACGCCTGTAGTCCTCCTCGCCAATTGCCGCCACAACTGCTGATCAGCGAAACTTCGCGAATCGTACCTGGACGTTGCCGGTTGCGACGGCTCTGTTATCGGTTCGTCGCGTTGCTGATGGCTCGGTAGCCTGTACCAGCAGCGCCCGTCGGAACGTTTCGCTTCTCCAGGGGAGGACGGCCCGTGCTCGTCGCCGGGTTCCCGGCCGGCTCATTCGCCGCCAACTGCTACGTAGTGGCACCTGGCCCGGGAGAGGAGTGCGTGATCATCGATCCCGGTCAGGACGCCGAAGAGGGCATCGCGGACATCCTCGCCACCCACCGGCTCAAGCCGGTGGCGGTCATGCTCACGCACGGCCACATCGACCACGTCTGGTCGGTGGTGCCGGTATGCGGTGCCCGGGGCATCCCGGCCTACATCCACCCTTCCGACCGGGCGCTGCTGTCCGACCCCGCCCGTGGCCTGCCACCGCAGGCCGGACGCCAGCTCTTCGGGGGGCTGACCTTTACCGAGCCCGACGACGTGGCGGATCTCACCGACCAGCTGACCCTGCGGCTGGCAGGCATGGAACTCATGGTCGACCACGCGCCGGGCCACACGCCGGGATCGGTGACCTTCCGCACGTCCCACGGTGTGATGTTCTCGGGCGACCTGCTGTTCGCCGGCTCGATCGGGCGGACCGACCTCCCCGGCGGCGACTACCAGACCATACTGAACAGCCTGGCGCGGGTGTGCCTGACCCTCCCCGACCACATCCAGGTGCTGCCCGGGCATGGGCCACAGACGACCATCGGTGCGGAGCGGGCCACCAACCCGTTCCTGGCTGGCCTCCGCCTCAACTCCGCGGCGCCAGCCGCCGGCCCGGCGGCACCAGGCGGCCGGCCCGGGCGCGGCCGGCCAGGATTGTGATCGGAGAGGCTGGCCAAGGCGATGATCCGTACCCACGAAGCGGGCACTCTCAGCCCGCGCCAAGCTGGCGAGCGCGTGACGCTGGCGGGCTGGGTCGCGCGCCGGCGCGACCATGGCGGCGTGGTTTTCATCGACCTGCGCGATGCCAGCGGCGTCGTCCAGGTGGTCTTCCGCGGCGAAGGTGAGGACCGGCCCGAGCATGCGCTGCGGGCCGAGTTCTGCGTGCGGGTCACCGGCGAGGTGCGGCTGCGGCCACCCGGCAACGAGAACCCGGAACTGCCCACGGGCGAGGTGGAGGTGGTCGCGGCCGGGCCGGGCGGGCTGGAGGTGCTGTCCGAGGC
>DASYQM010000383.1:0-5045 GCA_036005525.1 Streptosporangiaceae bacterium | reverse complement strand
ACGGCGGCGGTGATCGGCCGTCTTCCCCTCTTCGGCGCCGTGCCGACCGCCGGGCTGGCCGGCCTGGTCAATGCCCGTGCCTGGTACGGCCTGACCGGGGCCGTCGCCCGTGCCCGCACCCGGGGCGGAGCGGGCGGCTGGCCAGGCGGTGTGCGGCTGGTCCCGGCCGTGCCAGTGGCCATACTCGCTGCGATCGCGGTGATAACCCTGCTGACCAAGCTGGTGTTCGTGGTCAGCATTCCCACGGGGAACCCGCCCACAGCCGCAGCGATCCAGGTTGGCCAGGCGGGCCAGGTGCCGGTCGTCACGGGCGCGCGCACGGTGAACCAGGCGGGGCCGCCAGCGTCCACGGGGCGTGCCCAGCGTGCCGAGGCCGCCCGGGCGGATCGGCCACGGTACCCGCCCGTGCTGGAAGTGGCGGGGTTCGGGTCATGGTGCTGCGAGCACGGCCGGTCGCTTGCCTACGTCATGCCGGGCGCGCTCGTGCAGCAGTTCTCCTACCGGGGCCTCGACCCGGCCGGTCACCCGCTGCCGTACGGTCCCGCGGCGAGCGACCTGCCGCTGCCGGTCCTGGGCGACCGCATCGCCGCCCAGGTGTGGCGGCTGCACGCCAGGACCGGCCAGCCCGTCGACATCGTCGCCGAGAGCGAAGGCACGCTGGGCGTATACGCCATGCTCGCCCGGCATCCCGACGTGCCGCTTGCCGCGGTCGTGCTACTGAGCCCGATCGTCGCGCCCGGACAGGTGAGCTACCCGGTCGGGGGCGGATCCGCGCTGGTCCCCGGGGATGAGCTGCAGGGGGTGGTCTGGTTCGTCGGGGGCCTGTCCCCGTTCGGCACGTCCGGGGCCCAGACACTGATCGAGTCGGTCAACCAGGTGGGCGCGCAGTTCGCGGAGCAAGCCGCACGCGACCATCACCTGCCCTGGCTGGAACTGGTTCCGCTCGCCGACGCGGTCACCCTGCCTGCCTGCAGCCTGCCGTCCAACGTGCTGGTGGTGCCGGCGCTCCACGGCGCGCTGCTCAACGATCCGGAGTCGTTGCGGATAGTCCGCGACTTCCTGTCCGACCACCGGATCAGCGGCCCGTCCGGGTTGCGCACCACCGCCGAGATCGTCGCCGCCGCCGCGAGCGCCTGGCGGATCCCGCAGGCGACCACCCCATCGCCGCCGTGCCGGCAATGACGGCCGGCCGGAGCCGTGGCGGTGGCAGACGGCGCCGTCAGCAGCGGCCCCGGTCCGCTCAGCCGATGACCGGGGGCCCCTGGCGGACCCGGTTCATCGCGTCGGCCGGGGTGCCCCGCCACCAGCCCAGTGCCTCGACCCACCAGGTCAGTCCCGCGTGGGCGTAGGAGGTGACGAGCCGGCCGCCGCGGTCGGCGGCGGCGCCGTCGGTACGCCCCTCCAGCGCGACGTCGAAGGGCCCTGCCGCCGTCCGGTGCTCTAGCGTGTACCCGATGACCGCCCGCAGCTCGTCGGGGGGCATGGTCTCGCCCAGGCCATAGTCGGCGTGGGTGGGCATCATCCCGTCCCACCGGGCGGCGCGACGGAACGGCGGCTTGGCCGGCCAGCGGCCGCCGCACCAGACCGGGATCCGTGGCCGCTGCACGGGCCGCGGCAGCATGGTGACGCCGGTGGCGGTCAGGTACTCGCCGTGGAAGGTCACGGGCTGGCCGGCCCAGAAGGCGTCCAGCAGATGCAGGGACTCGTCGAGCCGGGCGGCCCGCACCCGGGGGTCGGCGGATTCGCCGAACGCCGTGAACTCGGCGGGCAGCGACCCGAGCCCGGCGCCGACGGTCAGCCGGCCACCGGTCAGCACGTCCAGGGTGACGGTCTCGCGCGCCACCTTCGCCGGCCGCCGCCGCGCCAGCATGTTCACCATGATCCCGATCCGGATCCGCTCGGTGCGCGCGGCGACCGCGCTGATCACGACGGTGGGGTCGGCGACATGCCCCTCCGGATCGCTCCAGAGCAGGTGGTCCCAGAGGAAGAAGCCGTCCCAGCCCGCCTCCTCGGTGGCCACCGCCAGATTCACCAGGAGCCGCGGGTCACCGAACGGGCCTACGCAGGGGACCCCCACCGCGCAACGCGGCCGCTCTGCCATGCCGCAACCCTAGCGAGGCTGGCGAGGGCCGCCCAGCGTCAGTGGCTCTCCTCCCAGCGCCCCTGGTAGAACCTGAGGTCGAACCGCTCCAGCTCCTCGTTCTTCGCGCCGAAGCCGGTCACCGACTCCAGCGCCATGTCCCGGGGCAGGAGCAGAGATGCGAACCGCACCTCGGGAATGTCGGGGCAGTCGTAGAGCGGCACATCGAGCGTGGTCCCATCCTGGACCTTCAGCTCCAGCCGGCGCACGCCGGGATCCACGCGCGCAAGCAGGGCCCGCGGTCCCTCGTCGCCGCCGCCGGAGGTCACGTTGAGCATGTGGCCGGGGTACAGGGGCGGGCCGGTTCGGCCGGCACCGTGCAGAACGCGGCCGGTGGCATCGGTGACCCTGATCATGCTGAGCAGCTCACCCTCCCGCGGCTCGTGCCGCCTGGCCCAGATGACCCACGTCAGCCCGTCGCCGTCGGTTCCCTCGGCGACCACATACCGCCCGCCCATATGCCCCTCCTGCTGGCGACCCGACAGCGGGTTTCAACGAGGCTACCGTGGAGCCACCAGCCGCTATGAACAAACGGCATCGTCGGCCGGATCGTGACCGGGCCTAGCGCGCCGGGCGGCCCTAGCCCGCCGGACGGCCGGCAGCCGATCATGAGTGGGTGACGCCTCTGATCCAGGTCCGCGGTGCGGTGATCCCGCAAGAGGAATTGTCCTGGCGTTTCTCCAGGTCGTCCGGTCCGGGCGGGCAGTCGGTGAATACGACGGACAGCCGGGCCGAGCTCTCCTACAACCTGGCCGCGTCGGACGCACTCGGCCCGGTGCTGAAGGAGCGCGCGCTGCAGGCCCTTTCCGGCCGGCTGGTGGACGGGGTCATCACCGTGACCGCCTCCGAGCATCGCTCCCAGCTGCGTAACCGGCAGGCGGCGGCCAGCCGCCTCGCCGCGCTGCTGACAGCGGCGACCGCTCCACCCCCGGCCGCCCGCCGCCCGACCAGGCCGAGCCGGGCGGCCAGGGAGCGGCGGCTGGCGGAGAAACAACGCCGGTCCGAGCTGAAGCGGTTGCGCCGGTCCCAGGATGAGTAGGGCGTGTCTCGCAGACCTCCAGCCCGCTGCGCGGCCGATGTCGGTGCCGCCTACCGGACCCGCCGCCTGCTCCGCAGCCCGGCAACCATGATCGCCAGCCCGGCCAGCAGGACCACCGGCCCGATGACCGCCCACAGCGTTGCCCCGGTCATGAAGCTGCCGCCGATGTAGCCCACGCCCTGCAGCGTCCAGACGAGCCCGGTGAGGGCGACCAGCCCGCCTATCACGATCAATACCAGCCGTTTCATCCAGCCGACCCTCCTCGCCGGGCCCCGCCGCTACAGCCATCATTACGTGATCCGGGTGCCTCCGGGTTCATCCCGGCATGGCGGCTCCAGCCGGATACGGGCCCAGAGGGGCCCGCCCTGTCACGGCACCTGATAGCCGGTTGACACGTCGGCTATCCCCACCTATCCCCGCATGGCAGCGGGTTATTTGGCGTCCGCGTAGGTAGCCACCACAGAGGTCGTCACGGGAAACCTGACCGGCGTCGGGCCGAACACCAGCCGCCCAGCCTCCGCGGCCGCCACACCGACGGCCTCCGCCACCGCGCCGGCCATGCCCGCCGGGCAGTGCACGATCACCTCGTCATGCTGGAAGAAGACCAGCCGGGCAGACTGTGTCGTGGCCCGCCCGCCGGATTGGTTCTGCGAAATCGCCGCCAGCCGGCGGCGGAGCCCGGCCAGCAGCACGATCGCCCAGTCGGCGGCGCTGGCCTGCACCACGAAGTTGCGTGTGAAGCGCCCCCGGGCCCGCAGCGACCGTCCCGCCTGCGCCTCGCCGGTGTCCGGGTCGTCCGGCTCCGCGGTCAGCCCGCGCCACGCGTCCGAGGGCGGCGGGCAGGTGCGCCCCAGCCGTGACCGGACCACCCGTCCTTCCTCGCCCGCCCTGGCCGCCGCCTCCACGTACTGAGCGGCGAGCGGGAACCGCCGCCGGAGCACCGCCAGCAGCTGGCCCGCCTCGCCGCCCGCACCCCCATACATCGCGGACAGCAGCGCGACCTTGGCCTTGCTCCGTTCGCCACCGAACGAGGAGGCCAGCGCCTCGTACAGGTCCCCGGTCGCCGCCGCAGCGGCCAGCGCGCGGTCGGCGGCGAGGGCGGCGAGCACGCGCGGCTCGAGCTGCGCGGCGTCGGCCACCACCAGGACATGGCCGGGGTCGGCGACGACCGCCCTGCGCAGCACCCGGGGGATCTGCAGCGCGCCGCCGCCCCGGGTGGCCCACCGGCCGGACACCACCCCGCCGACCACGTACTCCGGGCGGAACCGGCCGTCCGCGACCCACTCGTCCAGCCAGGCCCAGCCGTGCGCCGCGTGCAGCCGGGCGAGCTCCTTGTACTCCAGCAGCAGCCGGGCCGCCGGGTGGTCCACGCCGCGCAGCACCGCGGACCGGGTCGACGGCACCCGCACTCCGCTCGCGGCCAGCGCCCGCAGGACCTGGGCGGGCGAGTCCGGGTTCACCGGGCGGCCGAAGGCCTCCGTGATCCGGGCCGCCAGATCGGCTACTCTGGCCGGCCGCAGGCCCGGCACCGGGCGCGGGCCCAGCAGCCCGGTGAGCAGCTCATTGTGCACGTCCGCCCGCCACGGCAGCCCGTCGAAGCCCATCTCCGCCGCGATCAGCGCGCCCGCCGACTCCGCCGCCACCAGCATCGCGAACCGGTCCGGGTGCTCGTCTGCCGCGATCCGCCGCACCTGGTCGGCGTACACGGCGACGACGGCGGCCAGCGCCGCTGCCGGTTCGGGGAAGGCCGGGTCGGCCGGGTCGAACAGGGCGCCCTGCCCGGGGCGCGGCGCCGCCGCGGGCCGCCCGCTCCCCACCGCGGGCGCTGCCGCCCCGCGCAGCCTGGCCCAGGTACCCGCCAGGGAC
>DASYQM010000382.1:0-5101 GCA_036005525.1 Streptosporangiaceae bacterium | reverse complement strand
TCCCCAAAAGCGCCCGGGGAGGGGCAGTGCTCACCTGCCTGCGGCTACCGGACCCGAGTCTGCCGGATGGCCGACTCGTAACTCTTATTAGGGAGGGGCCGCTCGCGGTGGAGGGCAAGCTCTTATGAGGTCACGCCCAGCAAGTCGGGGACAGCCCGGGGACGGCCGGCGGATCGTTCGCAGGCCAGCGGGTGCGGCAGCCGATTAGCGGGTCAGGCCGTCCCCGGGATGGTGTGTCAGCCTGCGACGGCGCGGAGGTGCGGGTAGACCTCGCGGGCGACGTAACGCTTGAGGCAGCGGATGATCTCTTTCTTCGGCAGGCCTTCTTCGGTGCGGCGTTCGGCGTAGGCGCGGGTGGCCGGGTCGGAGCCCATGCGGGTGATCACGATCCGGTAGAGGGCATGGTTGGCCTGGCGGTCGCCGCCAGGGTTGAGCCGGTGGCGGACGGTCTTGCCTGATGATGCCTGGATCGGGGCAGCGGCGCACAGGTGCGCCCAGGCAGCCTCGGAGCGGAGCCGCTCGGGGTGGTCCCCAGCAGCGATGAGCAGCAGCGCCGCGGTGTGCGCGCCGATCCCGTAGAGGGCAAGAAGGCCGGGGGCATGCGCCCTCACGCGGGGGACGATGAGCTCATCGAGACGTTCGAGCTGGGCGCCCGGGGAACTGCGCGCGCCGTCCCAGCTCGCGCAGCGCGATGCGGGTGGCGTAGCCGACGGTGCTGCCGGGCCGGGGACGTAGCGACGCCAGCTCGGCGACCAGGGCAGCGACGGTGTGCCTGGCGAAGCGGGCCCGCAGGTCATCGGGGCCGGTCAGGATCAGGGCCCTGGCCTGGTTGATCGTCTGTATCCGCCCGGAGCGGGCGCTGCGCTTGGCGACCATCAGCACGCGGATCGCCTCCACGGTGCCATCGCGTCCCTTCGGTGCGCCGCGGGCCCGGCCGGACTGGGCGGCCCGGGCGGCGCTGACGGCATCCAGCGGGCCGGACTTACCCCGACGGCGCCGGTCCTGGCGGTCCGAGCGGTCCACCTCCACGACCCGGACACCGGCGGCTGTCACGTGGCGGGCCAGGCCGGCGCCGTAACTGCCGGTGCCCTCGATCCCGGCCAGGCACACAGTCCCGAACCCGCCCAGCCACTCCAGCAGCCGGGCATAGCCGGCCAGGGTGACCGGGAACTCCTGGACACCGAGCAGGCCCCCGATGGGATCCAGCGCGGCGGCGACATGCACGTCCGCATGGGTGTCCACGCCGCCGGTAATGGCGCGTGTCTCTACGATGGTCAATGCCATCTCTTTTCTCTGGTTGAAGGGATGGCACGCACCTGCTGGCCGTCGGACCTGCGAACCCCGGCCTCTTCCCAGGCCGGCAGATCAGACCGGCAGCGCCGGTGGGTGCCATAAAAACCTGGGACCCGGCCGACAGATCGTTTCCAAGGACAGCCCGAGCGGCGTCAGCCGATTCGGAGGCCAGGCCGGGACCCAGGGCTCCTGACCCTACGCCCCCGCCAGCTCATCCTCGGGGAAGCCGCGCCAGGAGCACCACCCACACTCTCCCTGCCGATTCTTTACGGCTGGATCCTCGCCGTCTGTGCTCGCGCAGCGGATACAGATCTCCCCGATCTGGGCCTTTGCCGCTGGAGCCGGTTAGGCCGGCTTGGCGCTGGGGTGACCGGTGAGGTCGGCGAGAGCGGCCGCGGCCTGATGCTCGAGGGGGGTGGCGTGCCGGTCCTGGTAGATGCGCAGCGCCGCGCGCAGGCTGGCCTCAGCCCGCTCCGGTGCCCCGGCCAGCCGGTCCACCTCGGCCCTGGCCAGTGGTATCTCGGCCTGCAGCGCCGCCCAGCAGGTCGGCGACGCGAGCGCGGCGGCCTCGTCCAGCAGGGTATGCGCGGCGGGGAACTGGCCGGCCTGGGCGAGTACCTTGGCCCGGGCTGCTCGCCACCGGGCCTGGGCGTCGATGTCGGCGGGTGCGGCGGCTGCCTGGGCTTGCTCGGTCATCTGTCGCGCCTCGTCGAGGCGGCCCTGCGCGTAGAGCGCCTCGGCGAGCCATCCGGCGACGGTGCTCAGGTATGTCCGCGCACCCGAGGTGCGATAAGCCTCATACGCCTCCCGCAGGTAGTGCTCGGCCGCGGCGGGGTCTCCCGCGATCAGCTCTACTTCACCGGCCCTTGCTGCGCCATGTGCCCGTCTGAGTTTCGCTCCGGAACTTTCATACACCGACCGGATGCGAGCGATCGCGCGCCGGGCGTCGGCGAAACGTCCGGCGTACGCGTAGAGGTCCGAAAGCGCCCCCAGGATGTCGGCTTCGGCCCACGGTTCGCCGTTCGCCGCCTGGAGCAGTTGCTCGGTGCGGGCTATCGCCGCATCGACCGGGATGGGCAGCGGCATAAAGGTCGCAGCGAGCCAGGTGCTGGCTTGCATCTGCGCGCGGCGGTGGCCGCCTTGCCGCGCGTCGGCGATGGCGCGCTCGAGGGCCTGCTGGCCGGCGGGTGAGTCGCCGCGCCAGAACCGGATAATGCCGGTCAGCGTCCAGGCCTCGGCCAGGCCCTCAAGATCACCTTCGGCCTCGAGTACGGCGGCGGCGGCCTGACACTCGGCGAGGGCCTGGTCTTCGGGGCCGCCGCACGCGGTGCGGATTTCGGCCAGGAGGATGCGGATCCGGGCCGCCAGCGCGGCTGCGCCAGCGGCCGCCGCTAGCTGGGAGCCTTCGGCGAGCACGGCTTCGGCCTGGTCCAGCTCGCCGACCTCACGCAGTGCGGTGCCCAGCAGCCGCAGCAGGCCGGCCCGCTGTGCCTGCGCGTCGGGCGGCCACCGTGCCAGCGCCGCCCGGTAATAGGCGGCGGCCGCGGCCAATGCGGTCAGCGCGGCGGCACGGTCACCGGCGGCTTGCAGCGCGGTCCGGGCTCGGGGGGCCAGGCCGGCGGAGTCCTGCCCGGCGGCGCGAGCCAGGTCCAGCGCGACCAGGTAGTGCTGGGCGAGCATCTCGGCGTGGTCCTCCGCCCGGCCCAGCGACTCGATCCAGCCGGCCGCTGCAGCGTGCTTGACCGCCCGGACGGCCCGCGGGATCTGCCCGTACGCCACGTCGCGCACCAGCACGTGTGGGAACGCGTACTGGGTTTCGCCGGCTACCGACGAGGCCCGCTCGCGGCGGACGAACTGCCGGCGCTCCAGCCCGTGCAGGCACTCCTCCAGCTCACTCCGGCCGGGGCCGCCGCCGAGCGCGGCCACCGCCCCGGGCCAGAACACCTTCCCGACCACCGCGGCGTCCTGCAGCAGCCGCTTGTCCGGCGGCGCCAGCAGATCCAGCCGGGCGGCGATGATGCCCTGGACCGATTCCGGCAGCGGCAGTTCCCGCCCAGCCCCCTGCTCGGCCAGCATCTGGACGTACTGCTCCGCGTACAGCGGGTTGCCGCCGGCCTGGGCCAGCAGCGCCGCCTGCTGCCCTGCCTCCAGTACCGGGCGGCCCAGTAGCGAGCCGATCAGCCGCGCCGTGTCCTGCTCTGACAACGGAGCTAGCGACAGCGTGAGGGCGTTCGGCGTGCCGCCGCCCCAGCCCGGCCGCCGGGCCAGCAGTTCGGGCCGGGTGGTGCCGACCACCAGGAGCGGCACCTGGCCCGCCCAGCCGGCCAGGTAGTCCACGAAATCCAGCAGCCCGTCGTCGGCCCAGTGCAGATCCTCGAATACCAGCACCAGCGGCCGGGCCTCGGCCAGCGCCTCGACAAACTGCCGCCAGGCGGCGAACGCCTCACTGCGGTCACCGCCGCCCGGCACCCCGCCGCCCAGGCCGACCAGCGCGCCCAGATGCCGGGCCACCCAGTCCGCCTCCTGGATGCCGCCCAGCACCTCCGCTGCCGTCGCGGCCAGCTTCACCCCGGCCTCAGCCAAGCTGTCATCCTCCAAGATGCCCGCCTGCGCCTTGACCATCTCCGCCAGCGCCCAGAAACTGACCCCTTCGCCGTACGGCAGTGAGCGGCCCTGCCGCCAGGAGATCAGCTGACCGTCGGCCTCGGCGATCTGCCGCAGCTCGAACACCAGCCGCGACTTCCCGATCCCCGGCACCCCCACCAGCGTGACCAGCTGCGGCGACCGCTCCGCCCGAGCCCGCGCCAGCATGTCCCGCAACACCCCCAGCTCCCGGTCCCGGCCCACCAGCGCCGTCCGGGCCAGGTGCGGGACATCGACCCCCAGCCGGGCCCGCGCCTGCACTGCCTCCCACACCGGCACCGGGTCCCGCTTGCCCTTCGCTTCTACGGGCGGCGCCGGGCGGTACTCGATCGCCGCCCGCGTCTGGCGGTAGGTCCGCTCGCCGACCAGGATCCCGTTCACCGGCGCTGCGGCCTGCAGCCGGGCCGCGGTGTTCACCACATCGCCCGCGGCCATCCCCTCACCCTGCCCCAGCCGGGCCGCCAGCATGATCAGTGCCTCGCCCGTATGCACCGCCACCCGGGCCTGGATCTGCTCCTCTTCCCGCACCCAGTCCCGGATCGCCAGCGCGGCGCGCACCGCCCGCTCCGGGTCGTCCTCGTGCGCCACCGGCGCGCCGAACAGCGCCATCACAGCATCCCCGATAAACTTCTCCACCGTCCCGCCGAACCGCTCCAACTCGGCCCGCAGCCGCGCGTAATACTGCGACAGCAGCGCCCGGACGTCCTCCGGGTCCATCTGCTCGGCCCGGGAGGTGAACCCCACCAGGTCCGCGAACAGCACCGTCACGACCTTGCGCTCCTCACGGGCCAGCGGCTCGGCTATCGTCAGCGCGGCACCGCACTCGGAGCAGAACTTCGCTCCGGCCTGGTTGCCGTGGCCGCACGACGGGCAGACGCTCATCCGCAAAGCCTACGGCCGGCCAGCCTGATAATCCCAGGCCAAGACACCCGCCCATCCAGCAGCCACGACCGCACTCCGTCCGGGATTACCTAGACCGTGCAGATTACCCAAATCTGGACGGCCTTGGTCATGACCCGCCCTGGGCGGGACTGTGGATCTAACGGCTCTGTCGCACTTTCGGTGGTGGCTGGATGTGCTGATGCGTCACGATCAGTCATGATTGACATGACAGAGCTTGTGGGGACTTTGTTTTCTGGGTTGTCTGCGCTGGTCATCGAGGATG
>DASYQM010000381.1:0-2069 GCA_036005525.1 Streptosporangiaceae bacterium | reverse complement strand
GGTCGGCGGCTCTCTGGTCACCGTCAAGTTCGACAAGAACCTGAAGGTCACCAAGGTGGAAAGCGGCATGGGCGCCGGTGATCCCGGCCCCGCCGGCCAGGCCCCACCGGGCGCCGCCGCGTGAGCTAGCCGGCGTCCCTTCCGGGCGGCCGCGTTTCAGGACGAACGCAGGCCAAGGCGCGGCCGCCCGCGGTGCCATGTTGCCGCGTCTCGCATACGCGCCCCGGCCGGGACCTAGTCAACCGCCCCGGCGAGTCCGGAGACCCATCCCGCCGCAGAGGTCCGAAGTGTGCCAAATGCCAACGAGGACCGACTTTGTCGTACCTGACACTTGGGCACAACGATCAAGCTCACAAGCCCAGCTTCCTGGGGGCCCGCTCGCTTGGCGCCAACGGACTACAGCCAGCAGGGCAGGTGCCGTCACCTATCTATAGGGCCGGCCGTCGTGATGTGCCTCGAGATCCGCTGTCCTCCGGTCTTCTGGTTTAGCGGACCGGCTCCCTCTCGTTACAGCCAGCCGAAGGGCCGGGCGGTCGGCTACGGAATGTGAGCGCGGCCGGGGTCTCTCAGCGCTTGCAGGCACGCCGATCGCCGAATACGCGCGGCCGAGGTACGCGCCCGGGTACGGATGCATCGGCATGCAGAACGTCCGGTTCTGGTCATCTGAGGCCTGGCTGTTCGCTAACGGCCATCCCGCACGACTGCTTGCCCGTCCAGCCCGTCTCGTCCGGGCGCAGCTTCGGAGCCGATCAGGGCGGTGATTACCGGATCGCTGCGCAGCTTGTACAAGTAGCGGCTGCGCAGCGGCCCGATACCACAGGCCGGGATGCCCAGGGTGGCGCTGATCTGGGCGTAGGGCAGGGGAGGGTCGTGGATGAGCAGGGCGAGCAGCTGCTGGCAACGTGGCGGCAGGCGGGTGAACGCTTCCCGCAGCGCGGTGTGGCGCTCGGCCCGCGGCAGTTCCTGCTCGGCGATCTCGGTGTGCTGGTCCGCGATGCTGCCGGTGCCGGTTACCGAGGTGGCAGTAGGCGGTCTTTGTGCGTGCAGGACCCGCAAGCATTCGCGCTGGGTGGCGGTGGCGAGCCAGCCCGCGAGTGCGGCCGGGTCGCGGAGGTTGCCAAGCTGGTCCACCAGTTGCAGCCAGACGCCTTGGCCGGCGTCGGCGGCGTCGGCGCCGGACAGCCGGTACCGGCGGCAGATGGACCAAATCAGCGGGGCGTACCGCTCGACGAGGGCATCCCACGCCTGCTCGTCGCCGCTTCCGGCGCGCGTCACCAGGTCGGTGAGCGTCCTTTTGCTGCGGATCAGGCCCGCCTCAGCGGTCGTGATCGCGTTCCCCCCTTCCGGTGCTGGGGCTCCTTCCTGCGTAGTGCGCTGTGCCCGCGGCAATTGAGCAACGGCGCGGCCGCAGCGCTCGTTATCCCGCGGATGTTCAGGTCAGCAACGTTAAGGTCTCCAGCGTTCGCCGAGCGTTCGGGCCACCGCTCGCGTCAGGTGAGCGGGCGAACGCCGGACAGCACGGAAACGCACCGCCCGCTGCTTTCTCACACCGCGTGAGCAGGCATCCGCGCCGATCGGGTCGAGGCATGTTCTGGGGGCGCGAATTCACCTCACACATATCCAGCCGTGTTTTGGGAACGCCTGCAGTTCCCGGCAGCCCGCTCGCTCAAACTTGACCAGCCGGTCCTGCGGACCGATCCTCGTCGAGCTGATCGAGTTCGCCTGCGTCGCGAGGACGAAGACCGCGACTATGAGCGCCAGCGCGACGAGGGCGGCGCTCAGCCTGGAACGCCGCCGGGCACCGGTCCCCTGAGTAGACATAACCACCCCTCCTTGCCGGGCGGGACATTCGCCCGCCCGTCGAGGAGGGTCCTTCGGGCATGCTGCGGATCGCGTGCGATACGGCTGCAGAACGGCTGCGGTCGGAGGATCGGTCAGGAACCGCAGGTCGCGTGGTACGGCCGGTCGGGCAGGAATTCCTGCCACTCCTGCCGGGTGAGGCTCCGTCCGGCGACCTGGCACGCCCGCGCGAGCCAGTCCGACGGATCGACGTCCCAAACCCACCCCGC
>DASYQM010000380.1:0-8805 GCA_036005525.1 Streptosporangiaceae bacterium | reverse complement strand
CTGCCAGTCCTTGACCAGGTCGGTCTCCGGCTTGCTCATGTCGTTGTCCGGGGCGTACCTATACCGCAGGAACGTCGCGCCGGCCGATTCGAACCGGGCTCGCAGCCCCTCGGTGCCCAGCACCCGCACCTGATGGCCCCGGGGGACCGCCCGGCCCACCACCGTCTGGACCGCTTCCACGCCCCCGCCGCTGTCCCAGCCAGCCACCAAGATCTTCATCCGCCCCCCCGTGAAAGCCCCGGGCGCACCCGGGTTCACCTGCCAGTCTCGACGGCAACCGGGCAGCGGGCAAGCTGGTCCGCCCGCGGGCAGCTACAGCTGATAACACCCCGGCCCCTGGGCCAGCCCCGCCCCCAGCCAGCCAGCGACCGCGCCCGCGTGCTGGGCCACTCGCCTTTCAACCACTGCGAGCGGGGCGGGACTGTGCTGACTCAAGGCGATGTGTCCAAGCTGCGGGGGAAGCCCAGACCCGGTAATGGCTGTGTTCGGTGCCCTCCAGGGTCATGAAGACGATGCCGGGCCGGCGGGGTATGCGCCGGGCTGCGGATTCTTGAGGCGATGAAGCAGCTGAACGCTGAGCAGTCTGGGCTCGACCTTGAAGTACGGGTGGGTATGGCCACCGGCGAGGTGATGGTTTTCCTTGCCGCCCGTCCGGAGATCAGTCAGCATTATGTCGCTGGCGATGTGGTGAACGTGCGGCGCGGCTGCAGCATGCGGCCCCTCCGGGCGCAGTGGTGGTGGGAGCGCTGGCTTACGCGCGCCGACCCGCCGTTCTGGTCTGCGGTGTGGCCAGGGTGGGCGGAGCCGGTGACTGCGCAGATCGGGTCTTTCTGCTGCCGGAACTGGAGGTCATGTACCAGGGGGTCAGCCGGGCGGCCGGGCCGGGCGCTGGGTGAGTTCCTGGCATGCCAGGCGCGCCGGCACTCTGGCGCGGTTGGCGGCGGCGCGGATGTAGGCGATCGCGGCGTAAAGGGCGTACTGCCAGAAGTCGTCGGTCTGCCACCAGGCGACCTCGTCGAGGAGGTCGGGCTCAGCCCCGCCATGGAGAGCTGCCGCGGCCAGGATGGCGTACTGGAGCTTCTTGTTTTGCCGGCCGCGGACGGTGCATTCGGGCAAGTATCGTTCCCGGATTCCCTCCAGGGTCAGCGGCTGTTCCCGGCTGGCGCCGCACCAGTCGAGCGCATCGGCGGCCAGGCGGAGGAAGATCTCGCCGGGGAAGGTGTCGTTGCGCGGGTGCAGCGGTGCCAGCTCGGCCATAAGGCCGGAGATATCAGCGTCGCGGGCCAGGCCGTCGAGCAGGATTCGGCGGGCGGTGACGGCGTCCTCAGGCGTAGGCCTTTTTCTGGCAGCCATATCCAGACCGTAGCCGCAACCGCCTCGGCGCGGCGGCAGTCCCCGCGGCCTGCTTGGATGTGGGGGCTTACCCCCTGCTGTGGCGCGGTGGCAACTGGGGGGATGGTGCTGAACGGCGGTCCAGGCCGGGCACGTCCGGGGTCGCCCGGTGTTTGCAGGCGGTCCTGCCCCATCTCTGGCTTGCCGTCGGCGTCGGCATGCTGATCCAGGCAGCGCCCGCGTCCTGCCCGCATCGGATGCAGGGCATCGAGTTCGCTGCTCATGGCGCTTTCTTCGGCGCGGCGATGCTGTGCTACGCCACCACCGTCTACTTGCTGTTGCGTTCGCCCGAGGCAGGAAAGACGTTTCGCTCGGCGAGATCGAGGTCGCAGAGCAAAGGCGCCCTCACCGGGGCCTAGGGGAGGCGCGATGCCGCGCGAGCGCCGACGTCTGTTCGGGTGGCCGAGCCAGGTGTGATGATGGCCTGGAGATCAATACCTCGCAACGCGGGGTTGTCGTAGCTCACAGATGCCGGCTTCGTGGAGTTGCGGCTCGTCAATGCCGGTGGGCTCCCGATCTAGCAGGACGACGGCCCTTCCGGCATTGCCGAGTTGCGCGGCGAAAAGGACTGGGGCATGGGGGACTCACAAGGGGCGGGTGCGGCCGCTCCGCCGCCGGAGGGGGCGCTAGCGGGGCGGGCGGGTGTGATCTTGACGCCGGACCAGCGGGTGCGGGTGTTCATCTCCTCGACGCTGGGGGAACTGGCGCAGGAGCGGGCGGCCGCCCAGCGTGCGATCCGGCAGCTGCATCTGGTTCCGGTGACGTATGAGGCCGGGGCCCGTCCGCATCCGCCGCGGTCCATGTACCGGGCGTACCTGGAGCAGAGCCAGGTGTTTGTGGGGATCTACTGGCAGCGGTATGGCTGGGTGGCGCCGGGGATGCAGATCTCCGGGCTAGAGGATGAGTTCCGGCTGGCGGCGGGCAAGCCGATGCTGCTGTACCTCAAGCGCCCGGCGCCGGATCAGGAGCCGCGGCTGGCGGCGATGATCGACCGGATCCGCGCGGCCGGGACGGTGTCCTACCGGGCCTTCGCCACGCCCAGGGAGCTGGAGCGGCTGCTGGCCGACGACCTTGCTGTCCTGTTGAGTGAGAGCTTCGCGGGCGCGGCGGCCGGCGCCGCGCCGGGTGTGTCGTCGGCCGGGTCCGGTGAGGGCCGGGCGGCGGACCTGCCGGCCGGGACGGTGACGTTCTTGCTGACCGACATCGAGGGGTCGACGCGGCTGTGGGAGAGCGTGCCGGAGGCGATGGAGGCGGCGCTGGAGCGGCACAACCGCCTGCTGGCTGGGGTGATCGAAGGCCATGGCGGGGTGGTGGTCACCTCGCGCGGGGAGGGGGACAGTTTCTTCGCCGTCTTCCCCAGCGCAGTGGCCGCGGTCGAGGCGGCGGGCGCGTGCCAGCTCGCGCTAGCCGGGGAGGCGTGGCCCGCAGGTGCCGCGCTGCGGGTGCGGATGGGGCTGCACAGTGGGGAAGCGCATGTGCAGGAGGGCGACTATGTCGATCACGCGCCGATCAACCGCTGTGCCCGGGTGAAGGCGGCCGCGCATGGCGGGCAGGTGCTGGTCACGAAGACCACGCGCGACCTGGTGGCGGGCCGACTGGGCGGCGGTCTCGGGCTGAAGCGGCTAGGCGAGTTCCGGCTGCGCGACCTGGCCGAGCCCGGGCTGATCTACCAGCTCACCCATGCCGACCTTCCGGCCGACTTCCCGCCGCTCAAGACCATCCATGTCGGCAATCTGCCGTTGCCGGTGAGCTCGTTCATCGGCCGCGAGAAGGAACTGGAGCAGACCGCGGCCGCGCTGGGTGAGACGCGGGTGGTGACGCTGACCGGGCCCGGTGGGGTGGGCAAGACCCGGCTGGCGCTGCAGGCCGCCGGCCAGGAGCTATCCCGATGCGGTGACGGAGGATGGCTGTGCGAGCTGGCCCCGATCCGCGACCCGGCCGGGGTGGATGACGCAGTCGCCGCGGTGTTCTCTTTGGCCGCCCGGGCCGGGCAGAGTACCCGCGAGGCGCTGGTGGAGTTCTTGCGTAGCAAACAGCTGCTGCTGGTGCTCGACAACTGCGAGCATCTGCTAGAAGCGGCGGCGGCGCTGGCCGGGGTGCTGGCGCGGTCGTGTGAGCGGCTGGTGCTCCTGGCCACCAGCCGCGAGGCGCTCGGGATCGAGGGCGAGCGGCTGGTGCCTGTGCCGCCGCTGCGGGTGCCCGGCGCCGGTGCCGACCTAGCGGCGACCATCGAGGCGGAGGCGGTGCGGCTATTCGCCGAGCGCGCAGCCGCGGTCAAGCCCGGCTTCCGGGTCACTGCAGAGAACGCGGCGGCGGTCGCCGCGGTGGTCCGGCAGCTGGATGGGATCGCGCTGGCGATCGAGCTGGCGGCGGCGCGGGCGCCCGCGATGACCCCGGCCGAGCTGGCCCGGCGGCTGGAGCGCAGTTTCGCGGTGCTCGCGGCTGGCCGGCGGGGCGCGGCCGAACATCACCAGACGCTGCGGGCCACGATCGACTGGTCGTTTGAGCTGCTCACCGCGCTAGAACAGGCCCTGCTGGCCCGGCTGGCGGTGTTCGCGGGCGGCTGCACCCTGGAGGCCGCCGAGGCGGTCTGTGACGGGGAGGGCATCGATCCGGGCGCGGTGTTCGAGCTGCTGGCGGCCCTGGTGGCGCGGTCGCTGGTGGTGGCCGAGGAACACGGGCCGCAGACCCGCTACCGGCTGCTGGAGACGATCCGCCAATATGGCGAAGAACGCCTCAACCAGGTCGGCGAGGCCGAGCAGTGGCGGGCCCGCCACGCCGACTACTACTCGAGCCTCCTCCGGCAGGTCCGCGACCATGCCCCCGATCCTCGGGAGGAGGTGTTCTGGGCGGTCCGACTCGGCGTCGAGCAGGACAACCTGCTCGCGGCGTGGTCGTGGGCGATCGCCACCGGCAACACCAGTACCGCGTTCCAGATGCTGGCTGGCTTCGCGCCGTGTGAGGTCTGGAGCACGTATCCGCTGCTGCTGTCCGGCGAAGCGGCCCTGGAGCTGCCGGGCGCCAGTGAACACCCGGGCTACCCGCTCGCCCTCGCGGTCAGCGCACTGTTCGCCTCCATCCGCGGGGACGTGACCGGCGCTGGGGAGCTGTGCCACGGCGCGGACGAGGCCAACGCCGCACGGGACACCCCGGACTGGCGGGTCGAGGAGACCATCTGCGCCACCCGCTCAAACATCGCGTTCACTACCGGCGCGTTCGCCGATGCCGCCCGCCTCGCCGAACAGGCGGCCGGTCTCGCCCGAGCCGACGGCGACCTCGCCGACGCTTCCCTCGAGCTCGGCATTGCCGCGGCCGGCCAGGTGCTGGTCGATGACGCGGCCCGGGCGGTGCTGCTGGCGAACGAAGCGCTCGCGCTCGCCCGTCGGATCGGCGCCCCGGCCCTGGTCGCCACCGGCCTGCTTGCCGTCGGCCTGGCCGTCGCCGAGACCGACCCCGCCCAGGCCCGCGCCTGCCTGCGCCAAAGCCGCGAGCTCAGCACCGCGCTGGGCTACCAGAGCGCCCTCGACCTCGTCTGGGCGGCTGGGATCGCGTTTCTCATCGGCGACCAGGCCGCCGCGCTCGAGCTTGGCCGCCGTGCCATCCGCGGCCTCCAATGGGGCGGTGGTCTCCGGATGGGCTTCGTCCTCTACATCATCGCGGGCGTGCTGATCACCACCCGGCCCGAAGCTGCCACGGTCATCCAGGGCGCCGCCGAAGCCTACGTAGCTGCGTCCGTGGGAAAGTTCCAGCCGATCAGCTCGGCCCTGACGGCAGCCCTGGGCGATGAGCATGCGCGGGAACTGCGGGGCCGCGGCGCGGACATGGACTGGGACCAAGTCCTCGCTTACACCCTCACCCAGACCACCCAGGCCCTCAACGAGCTCGAATCCGGGCCCCAGTCATGAGCGAGTGCCGCTTCAAGGTGCGGATACGGCCTATGGCGCATCCGGTGGTGCGCGCGGCGGTCATGGATTGGGGCTCACCCGTCGAGCCGATTGACCAGGCCCTGGAGATTGCCGGTCCCTCGCGGATCCGGCAGCACCCCGAACTGGCTGTTCTGCGATGCTGACTCCCGGTGAACTGGGAATTCACGGGCCGCTCATACTCGATCTGTACGCTGTAGCCCCGCACGGTCAGCTAGGGTTTGCCGGTCTGTGTTTGTCACGTTGGACGCCGAGGTTGAGTAGGTTTCCGGAAGCGGAGGCTGTTGATAGCGCAGAGGTCATTGACCTCCACAGGAGCCAGGAGGCGTCTTTGTGGCGGGCGCTGGGGTCGAGTTCTGGGGTCCTGCAACGTGGATGCGCACCTTAGCCTCGTTGGGCGTCCTCACGCCGGTGTCTACGGGACAGTTCCATCAACGCGGACCGGTCGAACTGGCTGGCCTCTACCGACGCGACCCGGCTTGGGGTGACGGCGATCAGCGTAGAGGTCCTGGTGCCGCGCTCGAGGTGCGCACGTTCGCCCAGCAGTGCCCCCGGCCCGTATTCGTCCAGCCGTTCCCCGTCGCGATCGGCCCGGATCACCCCGTCGAGGACCAGGTAGATGCTGGTGCCGGGCTCTCCCTGGCGGACAAGCACCTCACCAGCGCTGACCTGGCGGACGCTTGGCTTGGCTGCTCCTTGCATCAACTGCACCGACAGCGACCGTTCTAGCGCCGTCTCCACGGCGGTGACCAGCGCGGGCGAATCCTCATCTCCCCAGGGGCTGTGACGGCCGAACGACTTGCGGTACCAGTCACGGAAGTCGGTCAGGCCGGACTTGTGCGAGACGTGGCCGCCGGCGTCGTAGACCCAATGCCGGGGGAACCGGCTAGCCCCGGTCAGCGCGAACTCGGCCCGGCCATCGGTATGCAGGGTGAGCGACAATGTGGTCCATACCAGCGGCGCCTGCCATTGCACATACGGCCGGCGCCGCACCCGCCTGGGCGCGGGCAGGCCCGTCCGGCCGCCCGTGGTTTGCACGAAGCGCACCCAGCCATCGCCGAACTGCGGGTCGCGCTGCAGATCCGGCAGCTTGACAGCCAAGAACCGGTGAATCAGCGGGCCGAGCTCGACCATTGTCGAGCCCATCAAGCCACGCCCGCTGTAACCGCAATCGGTGATCTGGCCGGAATCGTCGACATCGATCCAGGCCTGCAACACATTGGCAAAACGGAACCGGTTAGTGGCTCGCAGCCTCTCGATGTCACCGAGCTCCCCCGGTGGCGGTTCGTCGTAACGGGTGAACCCCGCGCCAACAGCTACCCAGCTTCTCCCCGTGACCGCTTCTGACGGGATCCACGATAGCGATGCAACCCGGCTTTCGTGACGCATGGGTACATACTCCCCGCGATGGTGCGGGGCCGCCAGGGTGGTACCAGGCCTGTCCCGGCGCCAGCCACCCAGCGCGGGCAGGTCGATGGCGCGGAAGGACGGGGCGGCGGCGGCCAGCGGGTGCACCGCCGAGTACACGTCGTGATGGAACCCGGGAAGGGTGAGCTCCTGCGTACGGCACCCACCACTGTGAGTGCTCGCGCCCACCCGGGCATGCCGCCACCGGCTGCGCGGGCGAGAGTCGGCTCATAGATCGAGTCCCCACCCTCGGCGCCGACGGCGACGCGGGGTGACCGGGCCACGAAACGTCCCGCCACCTCGTCGAGCTGGTAATCGGTGCGGCCCGGTTGTGATGGGCCAGCATGATCTGCCGCCCGGCGGGGCCGGACCGAGCGCACGGATGGCCCCTACCGCGCCTGCCACTGAGCCGCTTGAGGCAGGGACCAGCCCTGGTTGGTGGGTCCTGCCTGACGTAGGTGATCTTCGTCGCGGTGCGGCTGCGGGCTAGCCTGTCAGGTGATGGCCGAGACGGATGTGATCTTGACGGCGGATCAGCGGGTGCGGGTGTTCATCTCCTCGGCCCTGGAGGAGCTGGCCGCCGAGCGGGCGGCGGCGCGGCGGGCGATCGCCCGGTTGCACCTGGTTCCGGTGTGGTATGAGTCTGAGGCGCGGCCGCACCCGCCGCGCAGCATGTACCGGGCGTATGTGGAGCAGAGCCAGGTGTTTGTGGGCATCTACTGGCAACGGTATGGCTGGGTGGCGCCGGGGATGGAGATCTCCGGGCTGGAAGTTGAGTACCGGCTGGCGGCGGGCAAGCCGATGCTGCTCTACGTCAAGGGTCCCGCCCCGGACCAGGAGCCGCGGCTGATGGCGATGATCGAGAGGATCCGGGCGGCCGGCACGGTGTCCTGCCGGACCTTCGCCACGCCGAAGGAGCTGGAACGGCTGCTAGAGCTTTGGTTCCAGATTTTGAACGTCAGGGTCATGTTTTCAGGCCGCGGGCTTGAGTCGTGCCCGGGCGATGTAGTCGTCGACGTGCTGCTCGATGGTGGCTAGCGCCTGGCGTAGGCCGGCTGGAGCCTGGGGCTGGTCGGTGGCGGCCAGCGGCCGGAGCAGGCGGGGTAAAGCTTGGTGTAGAAGACCGCGACCTTGATCCCGTCGGGGGTCAGGACATAGGTGTGGGTGTGCTCGATCCGGCGGATCAGGCCGTTGAGGCGCAGGCGGCACAGGTCGTAGGTCATCTGGCTGGTGGTGTAGCGGGTGGCGAGCAGCCGGGCGGTCAAGGCGCGCAGGCTCTTGTTGGTGAGGCCGCAGGTGCCGAACAGCGTAATACCCAGGGCGCCGCTCCAGCAGCCCCGCCTCCTTGATCTGCCGGGACAGCTCTGCGTACTCGCTGCCGCGCCGCGGTGCAGAGGATGCGGGGGCCAGATCGAGCTGGCGGGTCAGGGCCGTTGCTGCCTCGGATGTTCGCATTGTGGGACTCCTGGGAGGCACATCATGACCGAGCTGGTGATGTGCCGCCGGGGTCCTGGGCGGCAGGCAGGCGCGGCGCGCCCGGATCTGGTGGATGCTGCCACGCTCCCAGCTGCGCAGCCGCTTAAACATCTGCACAGCCGCCGGAACCGATCCCGGCCGCGTGCGCGCGCCATCTGGAAGGACCTCCAGCGCCGCTACCTGCCAGGCTGCCGGCCGGCCTAGGGCGAGGCCACGCTGTTCACCGTCAACGCTGACGCCGACCCGGTGGCGGCCCAGTCCTGCATCCCGTCACGAGGTGGAGCCTCCGGTCACGCGCCGACCGGCCAGCTGGCTCCTCGGCCGCCTCGATTGTGGACCTCCAGAAGGCACGGGCCAGCACCCAGCAGGCAGACAGCCAGCCGAGCCCACGCCGGGTGGCTCATCTGGAGGCGCGCGGCTGATCGCGGCGCATATCACCTTCATCTACCCCGGGGAGATCCCCGGCGCCCGCGCATACTGTTAGCGGGGCGAGTCGGTTGAGGAAATTTCATGGGCCCGGCCGGGCGGCCGGAACGCCGCTGGAGGCTGCTGCGCGATTTCTGGCGCGGGGCGCGTCGGGTGTGTGGCTGCGCGCGGTGTCCCGGCT
>DASYQM010000379.1:0-4379 GCA_036005525.1 Streptosporangiaceae bacterium | reverse complement strand
GTTTCGGCGGGCCGGGCTGCGTGCGCGCCAGTCACGTTCCAAGCCGGCGAGCTTGGTGGCGGCCTGGTTGTAGGTGACGATGGTGTTGTCCACTTGCAAGTAGCCCAGGTAGGCCAGCAGGGCCGCCGCTGCGCCGCTGGTGAGGCCGATCCAGGCCTCCAGTCCAGCCGCAGCGAGGATCGCCCCGGCGGCGGCGGCGGCGATGGCAAGGAACTGAAGCGTGTTCCGGCGCCGGCTGAGGCTGCGGATGCGGCCGTGAAAATAGGTGAGCTGGTCCCCGACACGGATCTGCAGATACCGCTCGGCGTCGAGCGGGCTGAGCCCGTCGTCGTCGCGTTCGGCACCATACATCTGCGGCGGAAGCGGCCCGTCGTAGGGGGTCAGCGGACCGCTGCTGGCGTCGGTATGCATTAGCCGGGTTTCGATGTAATCAAGGTGGGCGGCCAGGTCGTGCTGGCGCCCGGCTTGCTTGTCGTGGACTGCTCCGCGGGCGCGGTCAGCGGCGAGCGTGCGATAGCGGTATATCTCGGCCTTGATCGCCTCGGCTGCGGCGCGGAGCATCACCCACCGCTGGCCGACCGCCCTGCGTCCAGCCACCGCGACCAAGACAGCAGCCACGATCGGGACGGTCACTACCACCCAGTGCAATGCCTCGTTGCCGACTTGTGCCTGGATGAGGCCGAGCAACGTCGCCAGGACGCCCAGCAGCAAGATCCACGCCTGGAACCTGGTGAAGGCGGTACGCAGCCGGGCGGCCAGGTGATCATAGGTCGCGAACTGCCGCCATGCGTCCTTCAGGACAGGTTCATCCTGCAACTCCCACGCGATCCGGCGAGCCAGCTGTCCCGGCTCATCGCCGGTGACCAGCCGGATGTCACCCTCGCCTACGATCTCCCGAAGATCGGGATCGGGGATCGAGGACAGCCCTGGCGGCGCGCGGTACTTGTACTTGGCGGGCCGCAGCCACGCGGCGGGCCGCCGGTGCGGCATCCGGTACGCCTCCCACAACCTGGCGATCTCGTCAGCCACGCCTCCGGTTCCTTGGATGACAAAGACCGGCCAGCCGCGGCGCACCGATTCCAGCGCCTCCACCCTCGACACCAGCCCCCCACCGGCCAGCACCGCCACCACGCGCCCGCCCGCGGCATATGCGCCGGCCAGGCCGATCAGCAAGCCGGTCTCGCCGCCCCATTCGCTGCTGTCTGCAAGAACAAAGTGAGAATGGTTCTCCTGCAGTGGGACACGGTCACCGTTGGGCGGGCCTCCCGGGTAGGACACCAGCCCTGCCGGGGCTACACCTACCAGCACCGGCATCGCCCACGGCCGGCTATCCCGCGCGGCGCCGGTGATCGCCATCACACCTGTCGACGTACCACCGTCGAAAACTACGGCGCCAGTCACCTGCGCTGTCGTGGACACAGCGGGCCCAAGCATCTCTTCCGCCCGCGAGAGGGACGCACCAGTCAGGTTGTCGGCGCCACCGCAGACAAGGATCACGCCCGCACTGCTGGCACCGGGCTGCAAGCCCAGCGCGGTCAGCAGCTCACCGGGGCCTGCACCGGGTCCCATCGCCAGCACGGCCCGATTGCCGTTACCAAACATGATCTCCGCCGGCTTATTCCGGTCCGGATCCGCAGCGGTCGTCACCAGGTGATCATCCCACGTGACTGGCCATCTCGCGCAGACCTGCAAGCATCGAGGCTGGTGGAACGCGGTTCTCTGCCGCCAGCAGACGGCGGCCGTGACTCACCTTGGTCCCGCTGTCCCAGGGCCGGAAAAGTGCGGCACAAATTTTCCAGGCCGCCAGCAACCCGAGTCTGGAATCGGAGGAGCAATCACCCAGATAGACCAGGGCAAAGCATCATGATCCACTTGACAGCGATCACCCGCATGAGCCGGGGGACTGACACTGCGTCAAGGCGGGCAGCGCGCTGGGCGTCTTGTGTTACTGGTGGGTAGAGGTGGGCAGTACCAGTGGAAGCCCCTACTGACAAGGACTGCCCATGAGTACTGCGCAGGCGGGCCGGGTGCGGCATGCCGGGGAGCGTGAAGCGCGCCGGACGGCAGAGGAAGCCAGGCAGGCCGGGTGGCGTCAGCCCAGCTTCGGCAGGCAGCTTTTCCTCGGGGATCTGCGGCTGGACCTGATCGATCCGCATCCGCGCCCCAGTGAGGAATCCAGTCGGCGTGGCGAGGAGTTCTGCGCCCGGTTGCGGGAGTTCTGCGAGGCGTCGGTGGACGGAGCGCTCATCGAGCGCGACGCGCTGATCCCCGATGACGTGGTCAAGGGCCTGGCGGCCATCGGGTCGTTTGGGATGAAAATCGCGCCGGAATACGGCGGCCTGGGGCTGTCCCACCTGTACTACAACCGGGCGCTGATCATCGCCGGGTCCGCCTCGCCGGCGATTGCCGCGCTGCTGTCGGCGCATCAGTCGATCGGGGTGCCGCAGCCGCTGGCGCTGTTCGGGACCGGCGAGCAGAAGCAGCGGTACCTGCCCCGGTGCGCACGGGGCGAGATCAGCGCGTTCCTGCTCACCGAGCCCGATGTCGGCTCCGATCCGGCGCGGCTGAACACGACGGCGAGGCCATCGGCCGACGGGTCGGGCTACGTGCTGGACGGGGTCAAGCTGTGGACGACCAACGGGGTGGTTGCGGATCTGCTGGTGGTGATGGCCCGGGTGCCGGCGGGCGACGGGCACCGCGGCGGAATCACCGCGTTCGTGGTGGAGGGCCGGGCACCGGGGATCACGGTGGAGCGCCGGAACGCGTTCATGGGCCTGCGCGGCCTGGAGAACGGGCTGACCAGATTCCACGAGGTCGCCGTCCCGGCCACCAGCCGCATCGGCGAGGAGGGCCAGGGGCTGAAGATCGCCCTGACGACGCTGAACACCGGCAGGCTGTCGCTGCCCGCAAGCTGTGTCGCGGCCGGGAAGCTGGCGCTGAAGATCTCCCGGGAGTGGTCGCGGGAGCGGGTGCAGTGGGGGCGGCCGGTCGGCGAGCACGAGGCGGTGGCCAGGAAGATCTCGTTCATCGCCGCGACCACCTACGCGCTGGAGGCGGTGGTCGAGCTGTCCAGCCAGCTCGCCGACGACAAGAGGAACGACATCCGGATCGAGGCGGCGCTGGCCAAACTGTACTGCTCGGAAATGGGCAGCAAGATCACCGATGAGCTGGTGCAGATCCGCGGCGGCCGCGGCTACGAGACCGCCGCGTCCCTGGCCGCGCGGGGCGAGCAGGGCGTGCCGGCCGAGCAGATGCTGCGGGACATGCGCATCAACCGGATCTTCGAGGGATCGTCGGAGATCATGCGGCTGTTCATCGCGCGCGAGGCGGTGGACGCGCACCTGTCCGCGGCCGGTGAGCTCATCGACCCGCAGCTGCCACCCGCGCGACGCGCCCGAGCGGCCGCCCGGGCGGGCGGGTTCTACGCCAAGTGGCTGCCCACCCTGGTGACCGGCGAGGGTCAGCGGCCGGGAGCCTACAGCGAGTTCGGCCGGCTGGCGGCGCACCTGCGTTACGTGGAACGGGCGAGCCGGAAGCTGGCCCGGGTGACCTTCTACGGGATGGCGCGCTGGCAGGGCCGGCTCGAGCGCAAGCAGGGCTTCCTCGGCCGGATCGTGGACATCGGCGCCGAGTTGTTCGCCATCAGTGCCGTGTGCGTGCGTGCGCGATTCGACACCAGCGCCGCCGGGGCCGAGCGGGCCGCGGGGTCCGGGCGGGCCGCGGGGTCCGGGCGGGCCGTGGCAGCGTCCGAGCTTGCCGACCTGTTCTGCACCCAGGCGCGGCTGCGGACCGGGGAACTGTTCGGCCAGCTCTGGGCCAACACCGACGCAGCCGACCGGGCGCTGGCGCAGCACGTGCTCGCCAGCCGGTATACCTGGCTGGAAGACGGCATCATCGACCCTTCGATTCCCGGGCCGTGGATCGCCGCCGCCGAGCCAGGGCCAACCAAGGCAGAAGATGTGCACCGCCACATCGGCTGACACCCGAAACAGCTCCGGGAACACAGCACCCGGGCAGCTTGCGGCGCAGTGTGCCAGAACGGGTGGCTCGCGAAGCCGCGCGTCAGCGGACTACCGCCGAACACGGCTCAGCCGCGGGGCTTGACGGCTTGGCCCGGGGGCGCAGGCGTCGGCCACCGGGCAGCGCACCACACAGCCCGGTCGATTACGTAGCCAGAAGTTGGCCAGGGGCCAAAATTTACGAGAGCCGGATTGACTCCAGCCGCTCGCCTTCCGATTTTCAGGCGCATCCGCCGCGTCGCTGCACGTGGCTGGGCGGCGCCTGATGGGCTATCTAGCTGCGGAAACCATGGCTCGTCGTCGCCTGGTGTGGCCTGGCGTCAGCCGGCGTTGGCTCCCCGTTTGGCTCCCCAATCTCGT
>DASYQM010000378.1:0-2262 GCA_036005525.1 Streptosporangiaceae bacterium | reverse complement strand
ATCATGCAACAATCGCACTTGACAGGTGCTCCTTCGGCCCAGGTGATGGAAGCTTCAGCAACTCCTATCGTCCCTGGTCAAGGGGCACCTTTCGCGTCGACGCGCCGCACCCGGCCGCTATTTACGCGGTGGATCGAGGCTGAGCCTAGACAGCGCGCATGACGCCGGGATCGCGTAGCGCAGGGGCGTCTTGATACCCCCGGCAGGCGAGTGACAGCAGCGGCCCAGCACCGTGGGCAACAATTCCCGTTCATTCAATTCAGGCGCTGGGGCGAAAGCCAGGCTGCCTTTTCCCAGGACAGCTGCTACCCAGATGCCGCTTTCCTGCGCCTTTCTCGCGTCGGCCACCAATTATTTTGCCGAACGCCTCGTTCGTGCTGCATGTCGCGAAACACGGCGCCTGGTCTGCCTTCGCCGTCACGGCAGGCGGGCATTTCTGCTAGCGGCTTCTGGTAACCCGGAGGGTTCGGCGGCAGTCCCCGCTGCCGCCCGGCTTCGGGTAGCAGGCATCCCACAGTTGGGGCTGGCTGGGGGGCTGGTCTGGGGGCTCGCGCTGATGCGACGAGACCGCTGGCACGGCATCGTCGGTGTCACGGAGGGTTCGTCTCTCGTCGCCCCGGGGCGGGGATGGCGGGGCGGGCCCGGTAAGCGAAGGAGAAGGTCATGATGAGATCGCTGGCCACGCTGAGGGCAGGTCACCGCCGCGGGTGGATGCTGCTGGCGCTGCCGGCCGCTGCCGCGGCCGCGGCGCTGGTGGTGGGGTGCAGTTCGTCTGGCACCTCCGCTTCCGGGGGCTCTTCGGGGGGCGGCAGTGGCCAGGCGGCGCCGGCCGCGGGCAGCCTGAAGACCGCCACCATCGGCGGCGCGACGGTGCTGACCAACAGCGAGGGCTTCACGGTTTACTCGTTCGCCCTGGACACGCCCGCCAAGTCGAACTGCAACGGGACGTGCGCGGCGAACTGGCCGCCGGTGAAGGGGTCGGTGACCGCGCCTGGGGTCACCGGCACGTTCGGCACGATCAAGCGGTCCGACGGTTCGGTACAGGCCACCTTCAACGGGCACCCCCTGTACACCTTCACCGCCGACACCGCCCCGGGCCAGGCCAAGGGTAACGGCCTGAACGCGTTCGGCGGGGTGTGGCACGAAGACACCACCTCGGGCAGCGCGGCGCCCGCCAGCAGCCCGGCACCGGGCGGCGGCGCAGGCTACTGAGCCCGGCGGCACCGGAACCGGGGCAAAGACCGAGCAGAACGGACTGACACGATGACATGGCGCGACACGATGACCCGGCGGGCAACGGTGACGGCGGCCCCGCGAGCCGCCAGGGATCAGGCAGGGCCGCCGGCGCGCGGCTGGCAAAAAGTACTGCTCCACGTGGCGGGTGCGGGTCTGCTGATCGCCACCGGGGCGATCCATCTGGACCTGTACCTGACCGGCTACCGGTCGATCCCGGCGATCGGCGGGCTTTTCCTGCTGCAGGTGATCGCCGCCTTCGGCCTCGCGCTGGCCGTGCTCGCCATCCCCGGCCGGCTCGCCGCCGCCAGCCGGCTGGCCGCCGCGGCGGGAGCAGGCTTCGCGCTGGCCACCCTCGGCGGCTACCTGCTGTCGGTATGGGTCGGGCTGTTCGGCTTCACCGAGGTCCGCACGACCGCCGGCATTGTCGCCGGCGTGGCGGAGGTGGCCGCGTTCGCGGTCCTGGCCGCGCTCACGCTGGCTCCTGCCCCGGCGGCCGGCCCGGCGAAAGCCCCGGCGAGATTCCCCGCCCAGATCTCCCCCGCGCGCACCCGGGCGGCCGCAGCCACCGCCGCAGGCGTGGCGCTGGTGGCCCTGGTGCTGCTCGGGCTCGCGGTTGCCGGGGCCGGCGCCGCGGCACCCGCGGCCACGGCCACCGGCACGGGCCTGACGACCACGACGATCGGCGGGACGACGGTCGTGGCCAACGCCAAGGGCTTCACGCTCTACTCGTTCGCCCCCGACACCCCGGCCGCCTCGAAATGCTACGGCAGCTGCGCCCAGTACTGGCCGCCGGTGACCGGCACCGCCGCGGCCAGCCCGGGCCTGCCCGGCCGGGTCGCCACGATCAACCGAACCGGCGGCCCCGCCCAGCTCACCTACAACGGGCACCCGCTGTACACCTACATCGGCGACACCGCCCCCGGCCAGGCCAGGGGCAACAACCTCAACCTGTACGGCGGGCTCTGGCACGAAGTGCGTGCCTCCCGGTGAGCCGCGCCCCCGCCCAGGCCACCATGACCCGGCCGC
>DASYQM010000377.1:0-34248 GCA_036005525.1 Streptosporangiaceae bacterium | reverse complement strand
GGAAATCCGGGTCGGCGTGACCCAGGTGGAAGGTGACTGTGCCCGCCGCGTCGTCGGTGACGATGCCGGCGGATAGGTCGCAGCGCCGCGGGTGCCGGTGGCATGCCCGCCCCCCCACGATGCCTTCGTAGTAGCCGGGATTATCACCGAAGCTGAGCTGACGCTGGATGCCACGGCGGAAGTCGGACGCCCGGACGAGCACGCCGTTCGAGTAACGGATGCGCGGGCGGAGCGTGAACGTGTACGCCCTGCCCCCATCAGTGGGGCGCGGCAGCGTCTTGGCCAGGTCCGGCACGAGCGTGAGCCCCGCCGCACCGCCGGTCCGGCGGAAGGAGATAAGACCGTCGTACACGGTTGCCAGCGCCGTAATGTCCGTGATCAGGTCCGCGAACGTTGGTTCCCGTGTCGGCAGCTCATTGCTCACTTCGGTCAGGGTGCCGCCGCGGTGGCTGGCCGCCGCAAAGGCACGCGCCGCGACCCACACGCCGGACCCAGACATCACAATGCCCCGCGGGGAGCTTCCCACGGAGACGGCGCGGACAACCTGGTCGGTCTGGGGGTCGATGCGATCCAGCGTTGCGTCGAATTCATTACTCACCCAGACGGCGTCTTTGGTCGCGACGATCGCGCCTGGCCCGTCGCCGACGCCGATGGTGTCGGTTACCCGGCCAGTGGCGGGGTCGACCTTGGACACGGTGAGATCCAGCGAGTTCGCGACCCACACCGCAGCCGGGATGACCGCGATTCCCTTGGGTCCAGAACCGACCGGCACCGGGCCGTCTGGCTGGCCGGTGGCCGGGTCGATCCGGGTAACGGTGCCGTCCTGGCCGTTCGCGACCCAGACAGCGTCCGGTCCGACCGCGATGCCGTCCGGGCGGGCGTCGACCTGGACCGTTCTGGTCACTTTGCCGGTCACCGGGTTGATCCGGCGGACGGTGTCGTCGCCTTGGTTGGCCACCCACACGCCGCTTGGCCCGCTGGCGATGGCGACCGGGACATTGCCGACCGGGATGGTGCCGACGACCTTGTTCGCCGTGGCGTTGATCCGCGACACCGTTGCGTCGCCGCTGTTGGTGACCCACACGTCCTGGCCGGTGACGGTCACCGCGCTCGGCGCGGAGCCGACCGGGACCGACTCTATGACGGCGTGAGTGGCGGGGTCGATCCGCGACACCGTGCCGTCCGTGCTGTCCACTGCCCACACCGAGCCGTCGCCGTAGGCGAGACCCTCTGGGCTCCCCACGGTCACCGGGGCGCCGACCAGTCCCCCGGCCGGGTCGATGAGGCCGACGGTGTTGGCCGGCAGGCGCCCGGTTGGCTCGCCCTCCCACGGCCGGGCCACGGCGACGATGCACGCGGCTGCGGCGACCGCGAGCGCCGAGCCGATGGCCAGCAGGCGGCGGCCGCGCCGCCGCACCCACGCCGATTCCCGGTCAGCGGTGACCGGCTGCACACCGGATGGTCGCGACTCAGGGGCAGCTGTTGGGGCGCCGGCACCAGGAGCGTGACCGTCGGCCGGGGTCTCGCGGCCGCCGTTCCAGTCGAGCGCTGGGTCGTGGGCGAGGACGGATGCATGCAGCCGCTGCAAAGGCTCCCCAGGGTCGATGCCGAGCTCCCCGGCGAGCAGGTCGCGGACGCGCCGGTAGGCGGCGAGTGCCTCGGCTTGCCGGCTGCAGCGGTACAGCGCCAGCATGAGCTGGCCGTGCAGCCGCTCCCGCAGCGGGTGCTCGGCGGCCAGTTGTTCCAGTTCGGCGGTGAGCGCGTCGTGCCGGCCCAGCGCCAGGTCGGCGTCGATCCGCGCCTCCACCGCGGCCAGCCGCAGTTCCTCCAGCCGGGCCGCCTCGGGCCGGGTGAACGCGTAGTCGGCCAGGTCGGCCAGCACCGGGCCGCGCCACAGCTCCAGCGCCTGACGCAGCTGCTCGGATGCCTCGGCGTACCTGCCTGCTTCCAGCGCGGCCCGCCCGGTTGTGAAGCCGTCCTGGAATCGCGCCGCGTCCAGCTGCTCAGGGTCCACGCGCAGCAGGTAACCGCGGCCCTTGGTCACCAGGACGGCCCCGGCGACGCCGCGGGCCCGGTCCGGCTCGAGCGCGTGGCGCAGGTGGAACACATAGGTCTGCACGGTGGTCGCCCACCCCTCGGGCGGGTGCCCGCCCCAGAGGTCCTCGGCCAGCCGGTCCATCGACACGGCCCGGTTCGCCTCGAGCAGCAGCAGCGCGAGCACCGCCCGCTGCCGCGGGCCGCCCAGCGGCACGGCATACCCGGACCGCCAGACCTCCAGCGGCCCGAGAATGCCGAAATCCGCGGACCCCATTTTGGCGGCCACCGCGTCAGCAGCCATCGCACACCCCGCCCGGCTGTCTCCCCTCAGCCGCCCGGGCAAACGGCTTTGACCTATTCCACCACCAGGTCCACCGCGGGTCCACCGCTATTCCAAGGGCAGCTCCAAGCCGGCCTCAAGGAGATTCCGACCGCTCAGCGCTGCCATGTCGGTGCGGGCAACCGAACAGGCCATCCGGCAAACGTCCGCCCAAGCAGCCTGAAGGAGCTACCGAGATGACTCACCAACCTGCGCCATCAAAGCCGCGCCGCGTCTCACGCGGCATCCCGTGCGCCCGCCGGACCCTCACTACGCTCGGCGGGCTGGGAGTCTTCCTGACCGCCGCGATCGGTCTTGCTCCCGCCGCGTGGGCAATGTCCCCGCCGCCGGAGCCTCCTGTCGCTCCGCCGTCACCCCCGCCCGCCGCGGCGGCCGCGCACTTTCCGCTGTGGGCCGTCGTCGCGATGGTGGCCGGAGTGGTGGTCCTGTCCGTCGCTACCACGCTCATCACCCTGTCGCTGGAACACCTGCGCCGGGCCCGCCCCATGCCGGCGGCCGCTACCGAACCCACAGCCGTCGCTCCAACCCCAGTGACCACAGATGACCCCGAGGCCGGGCAGGGCGAGATCCTCAGCAGCCACGCGGACCTGGCCGACTACGACATGTACCGGGCCCACAGCCGCTGAAGGAGCAACGCTGGCCGCGGCAGCCGTTGGGGGAGGACCATGATCCCTAATGGCTGCTGCGCTGGCCGATGCTGCCGGGCCGGCCGATGCTGCTGGCTGGGCCGGTGTCGCCGGGGTGGCCGGTGCTGCCGGGCTGGGCGCGGATGCCGTAGCCGCCGATGGCCGGTTCGAGCAGGTCGAATGCGCGGTTGGCCGCGTCGGCCAGTACGGCGCAGATCTGCGCGCGCGGCTGCCCGGCCAGGCTGCGCCGGCTCGCCTCCGCGTTCAGGACGCGGTGCACCGAGGCGAGAAGGGCGGCCACGAGCCGCTCCTGCGGGCCGTCGGTTCCGGTTTCGGCGGCGATCGCGTCGCCGAGTGCCTGCTCGCGCAAGTGCTGTATCTCCAGCGCACGGCTGGTCAGCACCGGGCTGTTTTGGATCATCCGGACGAAGGCAGGGCTGGACAGGCCCAGCGTGACGTCGGCCCTGGCGACCGCGTCGGCATAGTCGCGGCGGGTGGCGGCGAGCATGCTCTCGCCGGGCTCGCGGGCGGCGACGACCTTGGCCAGGTGGCCGATGATCTCCTCGGCGAGGTCGAAGACCAGGTCCTCCTTGCGCGGGAAGTAGTTCGTGACCGTCATCTTGGCCACCCCGGCAGCGTCGGCGACCTGGGAGATCGTCACCTCATCGAAGCCGCGTGCCGCGAACATCTTGGTGGCGATGTCGGAGATCGCCCGCCGGGTCTGCTGCTTGCGCCGCTCGCGCAGTCCGGGTGCCATGCCGCCATCGTAGCCAGCAGTTATGACGGATACAAGTTTATGTTTGACATAAAATTAGGTCTGACCTATGTTTGTGTCATGTCTGCGATCGAGCACCCCGGCACAGCCCTGATGCCCAGCTCGGCCGTGCCGTCCTCCGGCGGTCATGGCATCACCGGCCCCGCGCCCGCGGACCACGGCACCCGCCCAGCTCCCGCGGGCAATGCCGTCGGCCCAGCTCCCGCGGGCAATGCCGCCGGGCCAGCGCCTGCGAGCAATGGTGCTGGCTCATCTCCTGGGGGCAACGCCTCTGACCCGGCGCCCGCGGGCCGCGGCTCCGGCCTGGCCACTGCCCTGCGGCCGCTGCTGATCGACGTCGGCGTCCCGCTAGGCTGCTACTACCTGCTGCACAACGCATTCGGCGTGAGCCTGTGGCTCTCGCTGGCGCTGAGCAGCATCGGTCCCGCCGTGCGGGCCATCGTTGGCCTCGCCGCGAGGCGGGAGCTGAACCTGCTGGCCGCGCTGATGCTCGCCGTTAACCTCGTGGGCATCGCGGTCAGCTTGCTGACCGGCGACCCGCGGGCGATGATCGCTAAGGATTCGGTGGTCAGCAGCGTGATCGCGTTCGGCATACTCATCTCCGCCGCGCTGCGGCACCCGCTCATGTCCGCGGGCCTCAAGCCATTCATAACCAAAGGAAAGACAGAACGGATGGCGGCGTGGGACCGGCTTTCCACGGCGTCGGCCCGGTTCCGTCGGCTCGAAAGCCTCTTCAGCACGATCTGGGGACTGGCGGTGCTGGCCGAATGCGTCGCCCACCTCGTGGGCGCCTACACCCTGCCGGTTACCACGATGGTGTGGCTGGGAACGGTCTTCACCCTTGGCGCGATCGGCCTGGCCATGGTGGTCGGCGGCGCCGCGGCCAGCCCGATGGAAAAGATGGTCGACGCCGAGGCGGCGGCCTGAGCTGACCGTGGCCGGCCCGCGGTAGCCGGTGCTGGCAGCATCGGTCAGCCCAGCACGAGGATCCGTGTCACCCGAGAAAGGACCGGCGATGCGCGGCAAGGGCATCAACTACGACACCGGCTTCTCCCCAGGCGGCAGGAACAGCCGCGAGGACTTCGATGCCGGCATCGTTCGACGCGAGATGCACGTGATCGCGCGTGAGCTGCATTGCACCGCGGTGCGAGTTTCCGGCGGCGATCCCGGTCGGCTCAGCATCGCCGGTGAGCTGGCTGCGGCCGAAGGGCTGGAGGTCTGGTTCGCGCCGTTTCCCTGTGAGCTGACCGGCGAGCAGCTGGCGCCGCTGTTCGCCGACTGCGCGGACCGCGCCGAGCATCTGCGCCGGGCAGGCGGCCAGGTCGTGCTCGTGACCGGCTGCGAGCTGACGCTGTTCGCGGCCGGATTCCTGCCCGGCGGCACGGTCTACGAGCGGATCGACGGCCTGAAGTCCGGCGGCCAGCAGCTGCACGCCGCGTTCGCAGAGCTGCCGGGCAAGCTGAACGGGTTCCTGGCCACGATCGCGGAGGACGTCCGGAGCCGGTTCGGCGGCCCGGTCACCTACGCCTCCGGAACGTGGGAGCCGGTCGACTGGCGCCCGTTCGACATCGCCGCCGTGGATGCCTACCGCGACGCGGGCAACGCTGCCGCCTTCCGGTCCCAGCTGCGCAAGCAGCGACAGCACGGCAAGCCGCTCGCCGTCACCGAATTCGGCTGCTGCGGCTATGCGGGTGCCGGCGACCGCGGCGGAATGGGCTGGGCCATCATCGACGCCAGTACCGACCCGCCCCGCCTGGACGGCGATTACCTGCGCGATGAGGCCGAGCAGGTCAGGTACCTGGAGGAGCTGACCGCCATCTTCGCCGCCGAGGGAGTGGACCTGGCGTTCTGGTTCACGTTTGCCGGCTATGGCCTCGTGCATGACACCGACCCCCGCCGCGACCTGGACCTGGCCAGCTACGGCCTGGTGAAGATGCTGCCGGGCGGGCCCGGCACCGGATACCACGGTCTGGGCTGGGAGCCCAAGCTCGCATTCGGCGCACTGGCCCAGGCGGATTGGCAGACAGCACCGGCTGCGGGTGGAGAGCCGCAATGAGCGTGCAAATCCGCGGTCGCGGCTGGACACGCTACTTAGGTTTGCCTTACCTTAGTCCGCGTGACGTGGGCTGATGCCGTTCCGAACTTCTTGATCGGGTTGCGCGAGGGCCTGGAAGCAGGACTGGTGGTAAGCATCTTGCTGGCCGCGCTGCGCAAGACCGCGCCCACCGGCGCAGCCGCAGGCCGCCGGGTGTCGTCGGCGCCGGTCTGGCTGGGTGTGTTGGGCGCGGTGATGGTGGCGGGCAGCTTCGCGGCGGTGCTGACGTTCTCGACCAGCGAGCTGTCGAGCGGGGCACAGGAGACCGCCGAGGGACTGCTGAGTGTGCTCGCGGTGGGCCTGGTCACCGGCATGGTGTTCTGGATGCGCCGCGCCGCGGCCGGGCTGTCCGCGCAGCTGCGGGGCGAGGTGGACCGCGCGGTGATGATCGGCGCGGGCGCGCTGACGGTCACTGCCTTCCTCGCGGTTGGCCGGGAGGGCCTGGAGACGACCCTGTTCCTGTGGACGGCGGTGCGCGCGTCGGGGGCGACGGCCGCGCCACTGGCAAGCGCCGCTCTCGGCCTGGCTGCCGCGGTGACGTTGTGCTGGCTGCTGTACCGGCAGGCGGTGCGGCTGAACATCGGGGTGTTTTTAGCCGGACTGCGATCGCGCTGATCGTGATCGCCGCAGGCGTGCTGGCGCACGGCCTGGGAGACCTGCAGGAAGCGGGCCTGCTGCCGGGGCAGCGCTGGACCGCGTTCGACCTGACCGCGCACGTGGACCCGAACTCGTGGTGGCTTTCGCTCATCACGGGCGCCACGGAGCTGTCACCAACGATGACGGTGCTGCAGGTGGTCGCCTGGGTCGTCTACCTGGCCGTGGTCATTCCGCTGTTCGTGCGCGCGGGTCGGCCTGCCGCCGCGGCCAGCCCTGCTGTCGCGGCCAGCCCCGCCGTCGCGGCCAGCCCCGCAGCCCCATCACCCGCTACCCCGGCCGCCGCAGCGGTGCAGGTCAGGCCGGCCGGCCGGCGCTGGACGGGGTCGGCCGGATGGGCGCAGCTGGCCGCGCGCCGGCCGTGGGCCGTGGCCGGGGCGCTGGTACTGGTCCCGGCAGTGGTGGCGGCGGCAACGATCGCGGTGCTGCCGTCGGCAAGCGCGGCGACCACTACAGCGGTGACGGTGACCGGCAATGAGTGCGCACCGGACTGGACCTCCGCCCGCGCGGGAACCCAGACGTTCACGGTGACAAACAGGTCGGGCAAGCCCGGTGAGATCAATCTCGACAACGCCGCTGGCGGGGTGGTCGCCGAGATCGAGACCATCGGCCCGGCGACCACCGCCGCAATGACCGCCACTCTCGGCAGCGGCTCCTACACGTTCAAGTGCTACCTGTCCGGGCAGGCCGTGATGAGTTCCGCACCGGTGCAGGCCACGGGGAACGCGGGCGCGCCCGGGCCGGCAGCGGTGACGCCGGTGACCATGGCGGAGCTGGCCGGGCCGAACAGGGCCTACCAGGCCTACGTCGCCCGGAAGCTGGCGGCGCTGGCTGACGCGGTCACCAGGGTCCGGGCAGACCTGCGCCGCGGCGATCTGGCTGCCGCGCGGAGGGCGTGGCTGGCCGCGCAGATGGCCTGGGAACGGGTCGGCGCGTCCTACAACAGTTTCGGTGATGCGGGCATCGCGGTGGACGGCCTCCCCGACGGCCTGCCCGGCGGCGTCCACGACAAGAAGGTCACCGGGCTGCACCGGCTTGAGTACGGGCTGTTGCACGGCCAGCGCAGCGCCTCGCTGCTGCCCGTCGTGAATGAGCTGGCCCGCGACGTCGCCACGGTGCGCAAGAACCTGACGTCGCCGGACATCGCCGGGGATCCGGCGAACCTGCCACTGCGCGCACACGAGATTCTCGAAGATGCGCTGCGAGATCACCTGTCCGGAAGCGACGACCAGGGCGGCGGTGCGGCCTACGCCGAGACATACGCCGACCTGCAGGCGACACGGGCGGTGCTGGGGGAGCTGTCTCCGCTCATCGTCGCTCGGGCACCAGAGCTGCTGCCCGCAGCCCGGACGCAGATGGCTGCGCTGCGGCAGGCCCTTCTTTCAGCCCGGGTCAGCGGGCACTGGAAACGGCCCAGCGCTACCCCGCTGGCCGAGCGGCAGCGGGTGAACGCCGCGATCGGCGTCCTGCTTGAGACCCTGTCGTCCGTTCCTAACCTGCTCGAAGCCCCACCCACCCACTGACCGACCATCGGAGAGAGCTGCCAGCACACGCGTTGGGGCGATGCAGCTGCGCTGGAAGATGGATGGCTACAACTCTCCGCCGCGCCCATCGGGGACACCGCGGAACGTGCTGGGGTTCAAAGACGGCACCGCCAATCCTTCCGGCGGCCTCGCGAGCAGCCTGGTCTGGGTCGACGATCCCGCCGAACCCACCTGGGCGCAGGGCGGGTCCTACCAGGTGGTGCGGCTGATCCGGATGCTTGTGGAGTTCTGGGACCGGGTGTCCATCAACGAGCAGGAAGGCATGTTCGGGCGGCGCCGCGACAGCGGTGCACCGCTTGATGGCAGCAGCGAGTTCGACGCCCCGGATTACGCCGCCGACCCGAAGGGCGACGTCATCCCGCTCGATGCCCACATCCGGCTGGCCAATCCCCGCACGCCGGCGACCGTCAGGCAGCGGATGATCCGGCGCTCCTACAACTACGACCTCGGCGTGGACGTAAACGGCAACCTGCAGGCCGGCCATATCTTCGTCGGTTATCAGCAAGACGTGCAACGGCAGTTTGAGACCATACAGAAACGCCTGATCGACGAGCCACTGGTCGATTACGTTCAGCCCTTCGGCGGCGGCTACTTCTATACGCTGCCCGGAATCCGGCACGGCAACGACTGGTATGGCCAGGCGCTCCTTGCCTGACCGTCGGACCTGCCGCTGACCGGCGCCTGATCCGCCCCGGTGGGCGGGAGGCTGCTCAACGGACGGTGAGCTGGGGGATTGCCAAACCCACGTCGACCCAGCCGTTCTCCCGCGAGATGAGTCGGCCCCGGATTTGAAGACCTGCGGGGACACGGATGCCGATGTGGTGGCCACGGCCGGGCATGCCCATGCGATTAACTAGAAATCACGGCCAGTGCAACGGAGCCAACATGCCCAACTCGCTGTCGCAGTCGGAGCCCGCGCTGCCACGAGTTGTGTGGCAAGCCCTTTTGACCAGCGGAACGGTGCGGCGCTACGACAAGGGTGAGGTCCTGCTGCGCCAGGGCGACCCGGGCAGCTACGTGCTTGCGCTCACCGTCGGCAGGGTGAAGGTCACCAGGGTCGAGCCAGACGGGAACGAGCTCGTGCTGGCGATCAGGGGTCCCGGCGAGGTGGTTGGTGAGATGGCCGTGCTCGGCTATACGGCCCGCTCGGCGACCGTTACCGCGCTCGCCCCGTGTGTCGCCTACCTGCTTGCGTCCGCGAACTTCCTCAGGATCGTCCGGGAGAAACGTGTCGAAGGTATCTTGCTTCGCCACGTCATCGCCCGCTACCGCGAGAGCGAGGACGCGCGCGCCGAACTCGCCGGATTGCCCGCGATGCAGCGTATTGCCAAGGTCCTCTTCCGGTTCGCGGCCGTCGTCGGCGGTGAGTTTCCGGAACTCGATCTATCACAGGAGGAGCTTGCGGGGGCCACCGGTCTATCACGGGCATCGGTCGCGGCGACTCTGGCAACATTCCGCCGGCAGAGCCTGATCGCCACCGGACGGCGCAGCCTGGTCATCCGCGATCTCACCGGGCTGCGCGCCTCAGCCGAGTGATCCCGAAAGCACTGCGGTACGTCTGATTCTGGACAGTGGCGGCCGCCCACCTCCGGCATCGTGGCACTAGATGATCGCATCCAAGAAGGCAGTTCAGGCAATGAACGCAAACGGGGCAAGAGTTGCTGAGGGGGGCCCGACCGTCGGCGAAGTGCCCGTGGCTGACCTGGTGATGCGTGCGAGAAACGGTGACCAGCGGGCATGGGACGCGATCGTCGAGCGGTACGCGCCGCTGGTGTGGTCGATCTGCCGCCGGTACCGGCTGAGCGGCGCCGACACCGACGACGCCGGGCAAGCCGTCTGGCTCCAGCTCGTGGACCAGATCGACAGGATCCGCGACCCGGCCGCGCTCCCCGGCTGGCTGGCCACCACCACCCGCCGCGAATGCGGCCGGATCGTGCGCGCAGCGCACCGAGCCCAGCCGCCCGGCTACGTGCTCGACGCCGACAAGATCCCCGACGAGCAAGCCGGCACGGCCGACGATGAGCTGCTTGTGGCGGAGCAGCACGCGGCGCTGCGCGAGGCGCTCTCCCACCTGCCGCCCAGCTGCCAGCAGCTGATCTCCCTGCTCACCGAGGACCCTCCCCCGCCCTACGCCGAGATCAGCGCCCGGCTCGGCATCCCGGTCGGCAGCATCGGGCCCAGCCGCAGCCGGTGCCTTGACAAGCTCCGCCGCCACCCGGCCATCGCCGCCCTGATCGACGCCGAAGCCAGCGCCGCGCCAGGATGAGCCGAACCCGGCAGGCTAGCCGGGCCGGGAACCGGAACCGCGTGGCCCACTGTGCATCCAGAGCATTCGGGGACCGAATGCGAGTAAGCGATACAGGCAGGCATGCTCGTCCCCAGCCACGACTACCCCCCGCTAGGACTATCCCTGGGAGCTGGACGGCGACGGGGCGCCGGTGCCGGGTAGCGGCTGCGCCATCCGCTTGACGTTGACCAGGTTGGTGTAGGTCACATTGTCGGTGGTCGAGTTGCGGCCGTAGGTCCCGCAGCCAAGCGTGAGCGACGGCGTCAGCCCGTTGCCGAGGCCGATGCATCCCTGCGCGCCGGGACTGTTGATCAAGATCCGGCTCGCCGGCATCTGCTGGGCGAAGGACAACTGCCGCCGTTCGCTCGGCGTGTGGATGATTGCCGTGTGGCCGCAGCCGCTGTTGCCGAGGATCTGCCGGCAAAGCCGGAGGCCGTCGTCCTCACCGTCGGCGGTGAACAGCGACAGGAGAGGGGCGAGCTTCTCCCTGCCGTACGGGCCCGAGACGGCCTCGCGGGGCAGGGCGGCGACCAGCAGCCGCGTGCCGGCCGGCACCTCGACGTCCGCCGCGGCGGCGATGACCGTGGCAGCTTGTCCCAGCACACTGTGGCGCAGGCGTCCATCCTGGTCGTCGAAGGCGATCCGCGCCACGCGGTCGCATTCGGTGGCGTCGAGCACGGCCGCGCCGGCCGTCCGTAGCGCGTCGATGAAGGAGTCGCGCACCGACCGATCGACGACGAGGTTGTTCTCCGAGCCGCAGATGATGCCGTGATCAAATGCCTTGCTGGCCACCACCATCTGGGCGGCTGCCTCGACGTTGGCGTCCGCGCAGATCCAGGCAGGCGCGTTTCCCGACCCCACCCCGATCGCGGGCGTACCGGAGCTGTAAGCGGCCTTGACCATGGCCGTTCCACCGGTCGCGAGGATCAGCGACACCCCCGGGTGGCGCATCAGCGCCGCCGTTGTGGCCCGGGTGGGGCGCCGCGGGACGCTCTGGACGAGATCGACCGATGCCCCGTGCCGCCGCAGGACCTGGTGGAGCAGGTCTACCGTCGCGGCCCCGACTCTTGCGGCGGCGCGATGGCAGCTCACGATGAGAGCGTTCCGCGCCTTTACGCAGATCAAGGTCTTGAACACGAGCGTCGAGACCGGGTTGGTCATCGGGATGAGCCCGAGCACGACCCCCATCGGGTCGGCGATCTCCGTCAGTGCCTCCCGCTCGTTGTTGCCGACGACACCCACGCCCGGCTTTCCCACCAGCGACTGCGCCACATCGAGGCTCGCGAACCGGTTCTTGTCCGCCTTGTCGGTCACGGAGCCGATGCCGGTCTCGGCAACGGTCGCCGCGGCGAGCTCGTCCGCATGGTCCGCGATCTCGGTGGCCAGGGCAGTGATCAGGCCATCCACCTCGTCCTCGGACCAGCCGGCGATGCTCTGCTGGGCCGCGGCAGACCGCGCGACGAGCGCGTCCATGGCTGGGTCCGGCTCACCCGTGAGGATGAACTCCTCAAGGTCCTTTGAGAAGGCGCGGGCCTTCGTCGCGGCGTTGCGGGCCAGCCAGCGCAGCATCATGACGCCGGTCGGTGGATCGCGGTCGCACAGTTCACGCAGTGCGCCGGCGGACAGGCGGCGGGCGACGACATCGGTGTGCGCATACACGCTCGCGGACCGGGGACTGCCGTCGAGCAGGCCGAACTCTCCGCAGACGGTGCCCGGCCCCATGTACGACACGACGCCGTCGCTGTCGAAATCCGGCCTTTCCACCTCCACCCGCGCCTCGCCCGAGACGATGAAGTAGCACGCGTCGCCTGGGCTGGCCTCGCGCATGAGGCAGGCCCCCCGGCGGAACTGGACGGTTTCCAGATGCGGCTCCAGCTGTGACATCGCGACGTCGCCGGGCTGCCGCTGTCCGGGCTCTGTAGCCATGCCGACCCTCCTTCGGTCGCCGCGAGGCCCACCCCAGCCATTCCGCGTCACCTGCCACCGTGGTGGCCGCGGCCCGGCCCGGGCGGGACGAGGCCGCCCGGCCCCGGCGCGATCCGCTATCTAACGGTGTACCGAAGGCCAGTTACCAGCGCCACGGGCGATCCCTCTCCTCAGTTGTCGCACACCGTTGGCGCCGCGGCGAGTGTGCGGGCATGCAAGGAACGAGTGGTGGTAGCCGTAGCGGCAGGTTCCGCCGGGCGACGTCAGGTCGGGCGGATGTTGGCGTTGCTGTGGAACACGTTGTCGGGGTCGTACTCGCATTTGATCTTGGCCAGTCGTTCGTACTTGGCGGTGCCGTAGCTTCCCCGGATCCGGTCGTCGGAGAGGTCGGTCAAGCTGTTGATGTAGCCGTCCCCGCTGCCGATGGCATGCGGGCGCAGCGCCTCCCAGACGCCGCGGGCCCAGGCGCGGTCGGCGGCCAGCAGTTCGGCGTCGGGCGCCAAGCCGAGCAGGAACGTGGCGTACCGGGGGGAGCGCCCGCCGCTGAGGGCTGTCTGCTCGTCGCCGACCTGGCTGTACGCGCCGTCGAGCCGGTAGAACAGCAGCGCCGACATCGGTGAGTTCTTGCGCGGGATGTGCTCGGTGACCACCTCGATCACCGCGTCGGACAGGTCCTGGACGTAGGTGCCCTTCTCATAGGCGTAAAGGCCCCAGGCGTTGGCCTCGTCGAGTATCTTCTGCAGTTCGACGTAGGGCATGGGAGTGACCAGGTCGAACAGTGGCGGGACACGATCCCGGATCTGGGTGACGAGTTCGGCGTGCTCCGGCCCGGACCCGAATCCTGTCAGCAGCAGCGCGTAGCCGGGCGCGAAGTGGTGCTCCTGTGGCACGAACGGCGCAGGTGGCGCGTTCACCGCAGCGACTACGGCATTGATGTCGCCCGGCATCGCCGCGGTGATCTCGCGGGCCAGCCGCAGCACCTCCGCGCCCTGCTCCAGGCTCCAGAAGAACAGCCCGAACTGCACCATCGGGTCGAGCTCGTGCAGGGCGAACTCGAATGAGGTGACGACGCCGAAGTTGCCGCCTCCGCCGCGGATCGCCCAGAACAGGTCGGGGTTTTCGTCTGCCGCGGCCCGCAGCACCCGACCGTCGGCTGTGACGACCTCGGCGGAGACCAGATTGTCGATGCTCAGGCCGAACTTGCGGGTCAGCCACCCCATGCCACCACCCAGGGTGAGCCCCCCCACGCCGGTGTGGCTGACCAGTCCGGCAGGTACGGCAAGCCCGTGGGCCAAGGTGGCCGCGTCCAGATCTGCCAACAGCGCCCCGCCGCCAGCCTGCGCCCGCCGGGCGGCAGGGTCGACCGTGACCGCGTTCAGCAGGCTCAGGTCAACCATAAGGCCGTCATCGCGGACGGCCGTGCCTGCGGGGTTGTGCGCCCCGCCGCGTGCCGATACCTCCAGCCGGTGCTCGCGAGCGAAGCCGATCGCCGCGACCACGTCGGCAGCCGAAGCGCAGCGGGCGATCACCGACGGACGGTGGTCGATCTCCGCGTTCCACACCCGGCGTGCCTCATCGAAGCCAGGATCTCCGGGCACGATGACAGGCCCTTCCATCACCGAGCGAAGTTTCCCGATCCCGCCCATGGCTGTATGCGTCATGGCTGTTTCCCCGTTCCCCCTAAGAACGTCCGATTGACGTCGCCCGCACCCCCGGAGCAGCGCCAAGGGGCCAGGATACGCAACGTCGTCATGCGCCGCCAGACCCGCGTCGGCTGCCTGGCGGCCTCGACCGGACGGCGAAGCTGGAGGTCAGGGCACGCTTGCCTGGAAGGTGCCAGGCCGGGTTGAGGCAAGCTTATGAACCATTTGAGTACCTAACGGCGCTGCCCTGGTGGCTCAGCCGCGGGGACGCCGCGCCGCCCGCGATGCCCGGCGGGCGCGCAGGTGGAAGCGGGCGCCCTGACTCGCGGCGAACGGATTAGTTGCCGCGGGAGAAGATCCGCAGGAAGAACAGGAACACGTTCAGCGCGTCGAGGAAGATCGATGCGGCGAGCAGCGGCGCGGAGTCGATGTTCTTCGACCGCCGCAGCCGCTGGAAATCGAACATGGTCAGGCCCGCGAAGATCAGCAGGCCAAGAACCGAGTAGATCAGCGAGCCGTTCGGGATGCGGACGAAGATCAGCACGATGCCGAACACGATGAGGGCGATGAGCGCCCAGAAGCACAGGCGGGCGAGGCCAGAAAGGTCACGCCGGGTCGCGTAGCCGGCCGCTCCGAAGCCGGCGATGAACAGCGCGGTGGCGCCACCGGCCTGCCAGAGCGCCTGTGGGTTCGTGCTCGCGTAGTAGACGAGAGTCGGCGCCATCGCCAGCCCCAGGGTGGCGCCCACCGCGAGGAGTAGCGCTACGCTCAGCGCCCGGGATCGCCGAACCGTGAAATTAATGGCGATCAGGCAGGCGAAGGCGACGATGAACCACACGATGGCCCAGCCCGCGGACAGGTGGCGTCCGACATAGGCGCCCAGCGCGAAGAAGCCGGTGGTGACCGCGACGTACCCCATCGTCTGCCCGAACAGTGTGTGAGTCCGGTCCCTCGCCGTCGTCCCGACGGTGCCCAAGCTCAGCGATTCGCTCATGACCGCATTCTTCTCCCAACGCTCACTGGGCCCACGCCTCCAGGCTTGCCCCTGCCGCTGGCGCAGCTTAGGCACGGTCATGATCTCTGCCGGGGTCTGCTGGGTCAAGGGGCCACCGGGCCCCAGGTCAGCGGGGTTCGGTCCCTGGTGCCGCGCCCGAAAAATCGTTTGGCCGAAAGATGGGTCTAAAAGGGTGAACGGATCAGAAGGAAGGAACCGATAGATGCGTAAGGCCCATGCCAGCACCAGGGCAACCGAGGTTCGCGAGATCAGCAAGCCGGACGAGCAGTGGCGCCGGGAGCTGACTCCGCTGCAGTACAGCGTCCTGCGCCAGGCTCACACCGAGCGGCCGTTCACCGGCGAGTACGTCCACAACCACGAGGACGGTTTCTACCGGTGCGCCGGTTGCGGCAGCAAGCTGTTCAGGTCCGACGCCAAGTTCGACTCCGGCACCGGGTGGCCCAGCTTCGACGAGCCCGCGGTCGCCGAGGCGGTCGAGCTTCGGGCGGACAACAGCCTGTTCATGCGCCGAACCGAGGTCGTGTGCCGTCGCTGCGGGGGTCACCTGGGCCACGTCTTCAAGGACGGGCCTACCGAGACCGGGGACCGGTACTGCATCAACTCCTGCTCGCTGGATTTCGAGCCCGCGACGGCGGACCAGGAGCAGAGCGACGGCGAGGCCGGGCAGCCCGGCGCGGCCCGCGGCTGACCGCCGCGGGCGGCCCGGCTCAGGGCTGGTCTACTACCGTGACTACGGCAAACCAGCCCTGAGCCGCGAGGGGATGTGATGGGCATGCCCGGCAATACCGATGACCATCAGTGGTCGCAGCAGCATCTCTCGCACTATGTCGAGGGGGACCTGCGCCCACGGGCCCGCCGCCGCCTTGACCGCCACGCGCGGGACTGCGCGGATTGCGGGCGCGGCATCCGCGCGATGCGCGCCCTCGTGTATGCGGTCCAGGGCCTCGACGGGCTGGCGGGCGTTCGCGCGCCCGCAGCGATCTTCGACCGGATCCGGCTTGCCGGGCCCGGCGGCCCACCCTCGTCTCAGCACACCTGATGCCGCCGCGGGCCGGCGGCCCCGCCCCCGATGCATCGGGCACAGAGGCGAGCTTGATCGCCCGTGCCCAGGCCGGGGACGGCGGTGCCTTTGAGCGACTGTCCGGCGCCTACGCCGATCGCCTGTTCATGCTGCTGCTCCGGCTGCTGGGCGACCGCGACGAAGCCGAAGACGTGGCCCAGGAGGTCATGCTGCGCGCCTGGCAAGGCATTGCCCGCTTCCGCGGACAGTCCAGCTACTTCACCTGGCTGTACCGGATCGCGGTCAACGAGGCCAACCGCGCGCTGGCGAAAAGGGCCCGCCGGCCGGCCAGCGTCACGATTGGGGCGGACGAACTCCAGCTGCCCGAGTCCGCGGCTGAGGACCCCTCCCGGCAGGCCGAGAACAGCGAACTGCGCCGGTCTCTGGGCCAGGCCCTGGCCGAGCTGCCGCCCGCGCTGCGGACTGCCATCGTGCTGCGCGACGTCGAGGGGCTCTCCACGCAAGAGGCCGCGGAGATCGTCGGCATCGGCCAGGCGGCTTTCAAGAGCCGACTGCACCAGGCACGGCTGCGGGTACGGGCCGCCATCGGCGACGAGACCCTGATTGCCATCGGGGGATGACACAGCCGACCCAGGTTAATCTTGGCATCCGCCATCGCTCAGCCGCCTACCGGCGCCGCTGAATCCGGCAGGGTCCGCCGCCCGGCTGTCGCGCACGGGGATCTGCGAGACGATTGAGCCACCGCTCCTGGAGGTAGCGCGGCCGACGTGCCAGCGCGGTGAAGGTGTGAGGGGAGGACTCACGTGGACGCCGAGTTGACCGCGGCCGGTGCATCGTCCTCCGTTGACCCGCATCTGCCGGATCGGTCCGGCGGAGGATTGTGGCTTCGCTTCCTGTCCGGTCCGGACATAGACGCGCTCGGCATCTCGAACGCTGAAATCGTTGCGGCGGTCGAGGATGCCGTACGGGCGCACGGTGATGGCCTCGTCGTCCTGGAGCCGAGGGTGCACCTCGTCCCGGACAACAACGGCGCCGGTCATTTCAACGTGCTCCGGGGCCATCTGTCGGTACCCGGTGTGAGCGGCATCAAGGTCGTCGGCGACTTCGTGGCGAACTATGCCGTCGGACTTCCCAGCGAGCTTGGGCTGCTGACGCTCTACGACCCGGCGACGGGCGTACCGCTGTCGATCATGGATGCCACCATGATCACGGCACGCCGGACCGGTGCCATGACCGCCGTTGGCGCCCGCTATCTGGCTCGGCGGGATTCCCGCGTGGTCGGTCACGTCGGGGCACGTGGTACTGCGTTCTGGAACGTCGTGTCGCTGGACGAGATGTTCGATCTTGATGAGATCCGGGTTACCAGCCGTCGGCCCGAGTCCCGTCAGGAGTTCGCGCGGCAACTGGCCGCGGTTTGCCGGGCCCGCGTCCGGGTTGCCGCCACGGCCGGAGAGGCCTTCGATGGCGCCGACATCCTGGTCGAGGCGTCGCGGCTCACCGAGCCTGAACCGCTGCTTCGCACCGGCGTGGTCAAGCCCGGCGCCTTTGTCGTCCCATACGGCACGGTCAGCGCCGTGGAGCTCGACCTGCTCGACGTGATGGACAAGGTAGTGGTCGACGACTGGCGAGAGGCGCAGTCGGGGAGGTTCGGCGCGCTGCGCCGTCACGTCGACAGCGGCCGGCTCTCGGCCGCGTCGCTGTACGCCGAGCTGGGCCAGATCGTTACGGGACGGCTGCCCGGCCGGGAGCGCGCCGATGAGCGGATCCTGCTCTGGCACCGCGGGCTCGCCATCCTCGACATCGCCGTCGGCCTCGCGATCCTGCGCCGGGCCGAGCAGCAAGGCGTCGGAACGATGCTCCGGTACCGCTAGCGATGCCCGCTCTTACGATCACCGAGGCCGGCGACCCGGATCTCGGGCTCATCCGGGCGGTTGCCGCCGGCCAGGACGTCAGCGTCGCGCCCGGCCTGCTCGACATGGTGCAGCAACGCTGCGACGAGGCCCGGCAGGCACTGCGCGACGGGCGGCCGGTGTATGGCGTGAACACCGGCATGGGGGCGCTTTCCGTGGTTCGGCTCACCGGGCAGCAGCAGCTTTCCCACCAGCGCAACCTGCTGCTGGCGCGGGCAACGGGCGGTCCGCCGTGGCTGGGCCCGTCCGAGGTCCGGGCGGTCATCACGGTCAGGCTGCTGACGTTCCTTTCCGGCGACGCGGCCGTGTCGGCCGGGCTCTGCCGGCGGCTCGCCGCATTCCTCAATAGCGGCATCGTGCCGGCGGTTCCCCGCACCGGCATCGGGGCCGCGGGGGAGATCATGCAGCTTGCGCACGCCTTCGGGCCGCTGGTCGGCATCGGCCAGGTGCTCGGGCCGGGCGAGGCCCTCTGGCCGGCGCGCCAGGCGCTGCGCAGCCGTGGCCTCGACGAGTTCAGCCTCGGCCCGAAGGAAGGCATCGCGCTGATCCAGGGCGTGCCCGGGACCACCGCGTTGTGCGTGCTCCGTCTGGGCGACGCGGCCGCGCTCACCGCGCTGATGGAGGCGTCCGCGGCGCTGTCTATCGTCGCGGCTGGCGCGTCGCGCGATCCCTACAGCGCCGCGTGCGGGCGCGGCGACGACACGCTTGCCGCCGTGCTCGGGCGGCTCCGGGCGGCGGTCGGTGATGACCCGTCGCCGCGGGCCCTGCAGGCGCCGGTGTCGTTCCGGGTGGCCGGCCAGGTGCTCGCTCAGGTGCATCGGGCCGCCGGCCTGCTGGAGGCGGCCGTACATCGCGCCCTGGCCGGGGTCACCGACTCCCCGGCCTATCTCGACGGACGGTTCGTTGGCACCGCCGGCTTCTACGGGATCGACCTGGCCGCGCATTGCGACCTGCTCACGGCGGCGTTCTGCCATGCGGCGGAGGTGGCAGCGGCGCGCATCCACCGGCTGCTGGATCCCGCGGTCACCGGGCTGCCCGCGCAGCTGGCCCGCGAGCCGGGCCCGGACGCCGGCCTGTCGCCGGTCCATAAGCGCGCCGCCGGGGAAGTACATGCCATGAGATACCTGGCGGGCGCCACCTCGGTCGGCCTGATCGAGACATCTGGCGGCCAGGAGGACGTGCAGTCGTTCGGCTGGGAGGCCGCGGAGAAACTCCGCAGCGCGTTGCGCCACGTCCGCGCCGTCACGGCGAGCGAGCTGCTCGCCGGCTACCAGGCGGCGGCGCTGGCCGGGCGGCCGCCGCCACCGGGATGCCGGTCGATACTGGACTGGCTGGCCGGGATCATCGGCCCGATCGATGGCGACCGGACGTTCGGCGTGGACATCGAACGCCTGATCCAGGCGGGCGGGCCCCCCGGCTGACCGGGCGGCTCAGCCGTCAGTGGTACCAGTAGAGAGACATCGGCGGCCGGGCGGTGAGCGACGGCTCGGCGGCCAGGAGCAGGATAACGCTGAGCCCATCGGGGTCGTGCGTCACGATCCTGTCGGAGTCCGTCTCGTGGAAGCGCTGGTAGGGCACCGCGTGGCTGGCAAGCTGTTCTTCGGCGCTGTCGAGGTCGGCTGGATCTGTCAGCTGCCACCCGAGGCGCGCCACCCCGGCTTCGCCGACGGCGTGCCTGGCGCCTCCGCCGACCTCACGGAGCACCAGCGCATGCGCGGTGTTGCCCGGACTGCTGAGCACCGCCAGCACGTCGTCCTTCCAGTCGACCTCCAGCCCCAGCCCGTCCCGGTAGAAGGACAGTGAGCGCTCAAGGTCACCAACCTGCACGTATGCAGCGAAGATCCTCGACACGTACCGCGTCCCATTCCTAGCTGACGGAGGCCAGACCCATATCCGCACGATCTGCCCGGCCAGCGCCCGTGGCGCCCGGCGCCTGCGGAACCGTTGGCCAGCCTTTGGCCCTTACTGTAACCGGCGGGTCGTCGGTGTGCAGCGCGCCCGGGCCACCGGGCCGGCCACGCTATGAACGGGCCCCCGGCCAGGTCGTCACCCGAAGGTGTGCCTGCGGTGGAATCTTCCGCCGGCGGCGATGGGACGAAGGTGCCACATGGCCCGTGCGGTGGGCGGACTACCGCCGGACCCGAGATCGTCCGCCGGGCCGGCCGCGTCCCGCGCGGGACGGGACGCTGGCCCCATGACAGCGGGACAGACGTGTAGGAGGGGTGGGTGGCCGTGATCTTGACGGCCCGCCGTCAGTCCCGGGCCTCACGCTAGCGCCATGCGGCGTCCGGGCAGACTTTGGCGACTGCTTCTGTCCGGCTGGAGACCTCTAACCGGGCGAACGCGTTCTCCAGGTGTTTGCGCACGGTGGCGGGTGATAGCCCGAGCTGGCAGGCGATCGCGATGTTGTCATGGCCCGCGGCGACCAGGCGGAGCAGTTCTCGCTGCCGCCCGGTCAGCAGCCGGTCGGCGGCGCGGCGCCCCTGCACGCGAAGTGCGTCGGTGATGTGCGGCTGCAGCAGCACGGCCGCGTCCCGTTCCTCGTCCTCGAAGGACCGGCCGGGCGCCCGGAAGAACACGAGCCGGCGAGAGGTGCCGGCGGGGGCGGGGAGCGGCATGACCAGCTGGTTATCGACCCTATAAGGAGCGATGCATTCTATGTACATGCCGGTCGAGCGCCATTGGCGGTCACCGTAGAAATCCCGGGCCGTCGTCACCTCGCCGCGCAGCCGGCCCGCCCTGTCGGTGTAGGAACAGCTCGGCGTGTTCCAGAAGTGCTGCCGGAACCCGCCATGGATCTCCGCGGCTTTGGTGGACAAGAGTTCCACAAGAGCACAATGTTGCGCGTGAACATCGAGCTCATGGAAGGTGATGGCCTCGGCGGGAAGAACCCCCAGTAAGGCGTCGACCACGCCGGGGTCCAGCAGCACGAAAACATCGCCGTCCCGCGCCTTCCGCAAGGCGTCTACGGCCCGACGCACCCCCGCCAGATCCATGCAAATCACCAACGCGGTCTAAAGCATAAGCCAAACGTCGTATGGCGTCTTCACCCGCGGCAGGTAGAGGATCACATCAGAGCAACGCGGGTCATTGCAGCCGCTTGTTCTGTTGCCGATGGCAGCCAACTCCGGGGGGAACGCGCCATGAACCAGACCATGCATCGGTGGCTTCGCCGGCTACTCGGCTTCAGCGTCGCTGTGGCGCTGGCCGTGCCGCTGTCCGCTACGGCCTCGAACGCGGTAGCGGCGGCCCACCCTGCCGAGAACGCGGCGGTGATCTCCGACTGGAACGCGACCGCGATGACGACGCTGGCCGGCGACAAGACCAGGGCGCCGCAGGAATGGGCACTTTACCTGGCGTTCATGCACGCCGCCATGTATGACGCGGTGGTCGGAGTGGAGGGCCGCTACCGGCCGTATGTCTTCCACGACCGCGCGCCCGCTGGCGCGTCGGCTACCGCCGCGGCAGCGGCCGCGGCCCACAAGATCCTCGAGACCTATGAGCCGTACGCCCAGTCGTCACTGGACGAGGCGCTGGCCGCCTCCCTCGCCGGGATCCCGGACGGGACGGCGAAGACCGATGGCGTGGCCTTCGGTGAGCGGATGGCAGGGAAAATGATCGCCCTGCGCGCCAACGACGGCCGCAACGCTCCCGTGCTCTTCACCAAGCCGCCGGCGCCGGGCGTGTGGCGGCCGACACCGCCGGACTTCTTGCCCATGGCCGTGCCCTGGCTCGGCGGGGTGACGCCGCTGCTGGTGCACAGCGCGACGCAGTTCGGCCCTCCGCCGCCGCCCGCGCTGAAGTCCCGCCGCTACGCGCGCAACTTCAACGAGGTGAAGGCTGTCGGCTCGGCTGCCTCGACCGTGCGGACGCCCGGCCAGACCGCCACCGCGATGTTCTTCTCCGGCAACGCCTTCGTGCAGTTCAATGCCGCGCTGCGGGACCAGGCGGCCAAGCGCGGGCTCGATATCGTGCGGTCGGCCCGGATGTTCGCTGCGGTCGACATGACCGTGGCCGACGCGCTCATCACCACATGGCGGGCCAAGCTGTTCTACGGCTTCTGGCGGCCGAGCACGGCCATCCAGCTGGCCGACACCGATGGCAACCCGGCAACGGCCCCCGATCCCACCTGGACGCCGTTGCTCGTCAACCCGAACTACCCGGACTACGTGAGCGGCTACAATGCCTTCGCCGCCTCCTTCTCACAAGCGCTGGAGGAAGTGGTCGGCCGGCACCTGGACCTCACCCTGATATCAACGGCGGTGCCGGGTGTGACCCGCAGCTACGACAGTGGACGGGCGCTGCACCCGGACATCGTCGACGCACGAGTGTGGCTGGGCATCCATTTCCGCTTCGCGGATGTTGCCGCCCGCAACCTCGGGATACACCTCGCGGAGTGGACTCTTCATCACTACTTCCAGCCGGTCAAGCCACGCGGCTGACGGAGTCCCTTACGCCACTTGCCCGGCTCCATCGAGGCTCCATCCCGGCTGCATCCGGGTGTCACTCTCGCTGCCTACCAAGGGTTTACGGCCCGGAACGGTGAGGCCGTGAGGAGGCACGTCATGACCGGCAGCCCCAGCGCCTATGGAGCGGCGCCGCAGCTCCCATCGCATGCCGCGGACTCGCCGGGCGAACCGGGCGAACCGGGCGAGCGGATGGTCCGCTCCAACGGGGTGGAGCTGTGCGCGCAGGCGCTCGGCGATGCCGAAGGTCCCGCGATCCTGCTCATCATGGGATCGACCGCCTCGATGGACTGGTGGGAGGACGATTTCTGTGAGCGCCTGGCGGCCGGCCGCCGGTTCGTCGTCCGCTACGACCACCGGGACACCGGCCGTTCGGTCAGCTACCAGCCGGGCGCGCCACCGTACACCCTCCGCGATCTGGCCGCCGATGCTGTGGGCCTGCTCGACACGTTCGGCCTGGCCCGCGCCCACCTCGTCGGGATGTCGATGGGTGGGGCGATCGCCCAGCTCGTGGCGCTCGATCGCCCCGGCAGGGTCACGTCGCTCACCCTCATCGCGACGAGCCCGGCTGGCCCCGCCGATCCCGGCCTTCCGGGGATGTCGCCGCAGACGCGGGCGAGGTTCGCGGCGATAGCCGAACCCGCCTGGTCCGACCGGACGGCGGTGATCGACTACGTCGTCCAGCTGGCCCGGGTATCGGCAGGCCGGTCGCGCCCGTTTCCCGAGGCAGCTACCCGGGAGCTGGCGCGGCGCGCGCTCGACCGTACCGTCAACGTCGAGTCGAGCATGACGAACCATCACGCCATGAAGGGAGACGACCACTGGCGGGAGCGGCTCGGGGAATTGACCGCGCCGGCCCTTGTCGTGCACGGCACCGATGACCCGGTGCTTCCCTATGACCACGGCATCGCGCTGGCGAAGGAGATCCCCGGCGCTCACCTGCTCCCCATGGAGCAGGTCGGCCACGAGCTGCCCCGCGCCGTCTGGGACGTTGTCATTCCCGCCATCTTGTGGCACACGTCCGGCGCCTGATCGTCCGATGAGCGAAGGGCCCAGCGTCGCCATGGGCCGACCGGTTACCTCCCGGCTGACCAGGGCAGGGACCCCCGCCGCCTGCGCGGCCGCGGTCTTGGCGTTCGCCTATGCGGCGGTCAGCCTGTACTGGACTATGGGCGGGAGGCTGCTGCTGGAAACGGTGGGCAGGACCGCCGTAGAAGTCGCCCGCGGTGGCGGCATGCCCGCTGTCCTGCTCGGCCTCACGGCCACCGTCCTCAAGGTGGTCGCTGGTCTCCTGGCGCTCGCGCTCGTCCGCCGGTGGGGGCGGGCAGTCCCGCGGAGCTGGCTGCTCATCTGCTTGGCGGCGGCAAGCGCCGTACTCACCGGCTATGGCGGGCTGATCGTGGCGGCCGGCGCGCTGGCTCTGTCTGGGACCGTGCACACGGGCGGCGCCGACCTGAGGGCGTTGCGCTGGCACGTCGCCGTCTGGGACATGTGGTTCCTGCTCTGGGGGCTCCCTCTCGCCACGGCGACCGTGGCCCATTGGCGGCAGACGAGGGCAATCGCGTGACTGCGCCGGCCCTGATCCGCCGAGGCGTGGGTGTTCCACAAGCTGGCCTGCAGCGGCGAAACTGACTGGGCACGCGCAGGACCAAACGATCTGCGCGGGCCTCCGCGCCCGGCGCAGCTAGCATCCGGCCTTGTTCGCGAATGCCGGGCAAGACCGCCACGTGAGGAAGGGCGGAGGTTGAGCCACTACACCGTGACAGTCCTGGGAGCGACCGGGAAGACCGGCCGGCATGTCGCCAGCGAGTCGCTGGCCCGCGGCTGGGCGGTTCGCGCCGCGACTCGCCGCCCGCCCGGGCGCTCGCGGTGGGAACCGTTCGACTGGGATGACCCGGCCAGCTGGCCGGGCGCGTTCCGCGGCAGCCACGCCGCCTACGTGGTCATCCCGTTCAATCATCCCGGCGCGCCGGAGGCTGCCCCGCGCCTCATCCGCGCGGTCGCTGCGGCGGGTGTCGCCCGGGTGGTGCTGCTGTCGTCTCTCGACGCCGAGGACGCGGGCCCGGACAGCCCGCTGCGCATGGCAGAAGAGGCCCTGGCAGCCTCGTCAGTGCGATGGGCGGCCCTGCGCCCAACCTGGTTCCTGGACAACTTCACGACCGGGTCGTTCGCCGACATGACCCAGGCGGGGGAACTGCGGCTCCCCGCCGGAGACGCGAAGATTCCCTTCATCGACGCTCGCGACGTAGCGGCTGTCGCGGTGGCCTGTATGGCCGAATCCGGCCCGGCGGGAATCCTGCCGCTGACCGGGCCGGAGGCGATCGACCATCACGATGTCGCCCGCGCGCTCGCGACCGCCCTCCGGCGGCCTGTCTCCTACATCCCGGTCGCCGCCGGTGAGTTCGTGGAAATGATGACCCGCCGGGGATTCCCGCATGACTACGCGGCTTTCCTCGCCGATGCGCTGGCCGGCGCCGGGGCGATTCCCGTTTCGGACACGGTCGTCCGGGTCTGCGGCCGGCCCCCGTTCAGCGCCGCCGAGTTCGCCCAGCAGTTCGCCGCGTAGCCGTCAGGCCGTCCGCAGCGGTCCTTGACCGTCCTGACGGATCAGCTGGCTCGCCGGTAGCGGTCAAGGATGGCGGCACGCAAGGTCGCTTGCGTGGCGCCGAGTGCGGACAGGATGGGCGGCACGGCCCCGTCGTTCATGCCGACGAGGGCGAGCATCAAGTGTTCGACGCCGATGTAGTTGTCGTGCCGCGCCCTGGCCTCGCGGAGGGAGTGCTCCAGGCTTTTCTTGGCGCGCGGGGTGAACGGGATATGCCCGGTGGGTTGCGCGCCGGGGGTGGCGTGGTGCGGTGCAGCGGCGCCGCGGGCGCGGCACCTGCGCCGGCGGCGCAGCAGGCGGGCCACGAGGCTGCTCCGCGACCCAGGCCGGCCCCTCCGGCAGGCACCTGGGGTGGCCCGGGCGAAGGCGCCCGGCCCGAATGCCGCCTCGATCCGTGCCTGCACGGCGTCGAGATCGATCCCAATGGCGGCCAGCGCCTCACGGTCGGCGGCGCTGAACAGGCTGGCTGCCTGCCCGCGCCCGACGAGGCGGACGATCTCGGTCTCCACGCCCTCGGGGGTGACACCGTGCTCGCGCACTGCGGCACTCGCCGGTGCGTCGGCCGACGCGACGGCCAGCAGGAGATGCTCGCAGCCGATGTAGTGGTGCCCGAGCCGACGGGCATGCTCCTGGGCTTGGACCACCGCGCTGCGGGCGTCGTGGGTGAAGCGCTCGAACATCATCGCCTCCCGACCCGCCGCGCATACTTGCGGTGCACGGTCTGCTTGGTGACACCGAGCCGGCTGGCGATCTCCTGCCAGGACCATCCCAGTGCCCGCGCGTTCTCGACCTGGAGCATCTCCAGCCGCTCCATGAGTACCCGCAGCGCCGCCACCGCCCGCAGCCCGACCTCCGGGTTGCTGCTGGCGGCGCCCTCGGTGAGTTCGAGTGCCTTCTCCATTCCGTCAGCTTATGCTGACGCGATGGCGGGCGTCAACATGTGCTGACGGCACGGCGGGACGTGGCGGCCCGATGACGCCGCAGACATGGCCGCCCGACTACGGTGCAGGACACGGGTTCCTCGACCGCGCGGCAGGACAGGGCCCGGCGACGCAGGACAGGGCCCGGCGACGCGGCAGGACAGGCCCCGGCTACGCGGCAAGGACAGGCCCCGGCAACGCGGCAAGGACAGGGGTCCTCGGGTCACGGGGCTCGAACGGTCCGCCCGCCCGGGGTGAGCAGGAATTTCTCGGCCACCGCCGCGGCCTGGGCGGAGTGCAACTGGGTGCTGTGCCCGGCGCCCTTGATCACGACCAGCCGGGCGTGGGGGAGCTGCGCGGCTTCCTGCCTGGCCCATGGCAGCGGAGTGGACAGGTCCAGGTCGCCGGCCAGCAGCAGCGCCGGCATGGTGAGATCGCGGTCGGGCGGCGCGGGATCCGGCCGGGCCGGGGGCCAGTACTGACATTCCTGCACTACGCCCTGCGCGCCTGCCGTCGCGGGCGGGAACGGCCAGCTCGCGGCGGCCGGGATTCGCTGGATGGCACGAGTCAGCGTGGCCTTGCGGCCCGCGAGCGGCGCCGCGGCGTTTCCCCAGGGCATGTCCGGGATGTCGGCGCACAGCGTGGCGGCATGCAGGCCGGAGCTGTAAACCTCCGGCCTGACGGGCGGGCCGCTGTAGAACCCGTTGATCAGGTCTCTCAGCGGGCCCGGGTTTCCGTTCGCCGCCTGGTGCAGTCTGGCCAGGAAGCCGATGCTCGGCGAAGACAGGCGCGGGTCGATGATGCTGAGGATGACCATGATGTCGAAGATCCGCACGGCGTACCCGTACCGGGCGATCACCCGGGCGAGCTCGGCGGCTGGGTCGTACCCGCAACGCTGCCGGAGGCAGGCCTGCCGGAGCACGAAGGCGGCCCGGTGCATGCTCGCCACGTACAGCGGCTCGGCGTCCTGCTGCGGGACCACCGAGTCGAGCACGAGCCGCCGGACCCGGCCGGGGTGGGCCAGCGCGTACCGCTCGGCGGTGAAGGCGCCGTAGGACGCCCCGTCCAGCGTCCAGGACCGCACGTGCAGTGCCTGGCGGAGGGAGTCGAGGTCGGCGACCGTGTCGGCAGTAGTGAAGAAGTTGCGCCGCACGCCCAGCGTTTGCGCACAGGACCGGACCGCCTGCGCGGTGGGCGGGAGCGTGTCGGACTCGCCCATCTGCCGCTGCAGATCAGGGCAATCGAGAGCCTCGCCGCCGGTGCCGCGCTGATCGATCATGACGAGCCGGTAGGCGCCCATGGCGGTCGCCAGCTCGTGGGCCACCGGGGCCACAAACCGCACGCCGGGCTGGCCGGGGCCGCCGGTCAGGAACAGCAGCGTGCCACGCGGCGCGTGCGTGTTGGCGGCGGCCGCGACCTGGAGCCGCAGGGTGCCCAGCACCTTCCCTGACCTGTCCAGCGGAACGGTCAGGTACGAGCAGGTGAACCTGGGCAGGTCCGGGCACGGGTGCGCGCCGGTGAGAGCGGGCCGGGCGGGCGGCGCGACGGATCGGGCCGACGGCGCCCTGGGCCAGGTCGACGGCGCCCCGGGCTGGGCCGACGGCGCCCCGGACCGGCTGGCTGGCAGGGCGGCAGTGCAGGCCGCGGCGAGCAGGGTCAGCGGGAACACCGTCGCGGCCATCCGCGCGGTGCGCGTGGCATGCGGGGCGATGCGCATGCTGATTCCTCCGGCACACCGATCCGGCACTGGTCCCTTCACTCTCCCGGAGCGGGCCGCCAAACGCAGCCACTTGGCCGTCTGGAGCACCGGGGCTAACGGAAGGGCAAGGTACGGCGGCGCCCGCCGGGTGGCGGGCCGGAGAGCCCAGGAGCGACCCGGGACAGGCCCGGGTTCACCGGCTGGCCGTCTTCGTTCACCGCTGCTGGCTTGGTTCACCGGCTGGCCGTCTTGGTTCAGCCGCCATCCCCAGGGCTGTGAACCACCACCACTGGGCAGTGCGCTGCATTCACGCAGTGCAGGCTCACCGAGCCCAGGTGAGTGCCGAGGAACCCTCCGTGTCCGCGCCTGCCGACCACCAGCAGGTCGGCGTGGCCGGACTCCTCGATCAGCACTTCGACGGGGTGCCCGTAGCGGATCTCGGCGTGGACTTCGGCGCCCGGCGCGTCCGGGGCCACCTTGCCGATCGCGTCCCGGAGGATGGCCGACTCGTGGTCCTCGACCTCCTTGTTAACAGCCTCCGGGGCGTGGCCCACCGGCGGCTGACCCGCAGCGGTGGGGTAATGCCAGGCCAGCACGGCCCGGACTGGCGTTCCGGTGGCGGCGCCATACCCGACGGCCCAGCGCAGCGCCGCAACCGACCCTTCCGAACCGTCCACGCCCACGACCGCGGCCGACCGTGCATCGCCTTCACTCGCCATGCCAGCTGCCTCCCTCACCAGGTGCCCCAGAACCCACGGGCCGCAGAAATCCTCATCGTCTCGCACGCCAGCCGCGGGCGCTAGCTCACTACGGGTGGGCCAGCGGCGGGAGGCAACCGCCCACAGTAGGCGATGGGCATACGGAGCCGGGCCCGGAAGGCGTGAAACGGGTGTGACGCGGGCTTGCGGCCGGGCGGGTCTGGCGTGCCTGCCGTGGGGGGCGGATGATGCCTCCATGAACGGGGCTGACTGCCGGGCTCCGGCGGTATCGGCGCACCGGGGCGGCGGCGAACTGGCGCCGGAGGGCACATATGAGGCGTACCAAGGAGCGCTGGCGGCGGGCGCCGAGTACGTGGAATTCGACGTCCGGCGGACATCGGACAGAACGCTGGTGGCCTTTCACCGGGCGTGGGCGGGGTGGGGCCGCGCCGTGGCCACGGTGAGCTACGCCAGGCTCTGCGCTCTCGCTGGCCATGAGGTGCCGCGGATAACCGACCTGGCGCGGCTGCTGGCTGGCCGCGCCGTGGGGCATCTTGACCTGAAGGAAGCCGGTTCCGCGGCCGCGGTCGTGGGGCAGGCGCTGGAGCTGCTCGGCCCGGCCGGTGTCGTCGTCACGACCGGAGACGGCGCCGTGGCGGCTGCGCTGAAGCGCCGGTTCCCGGCCGTGCCGGTCGGGCTCACCGTCGGCGGTGACGCGGCCGAGACGGCGAGATTCACTATCCGGCGGCTGCGCACGCCCGGGCTCTCCCGGCTGCACCGCGTGCTGGACAGCGGCGCGGACTGGGCCGTGGTTCACCACCGGCAGGCGCGCACCGGCGTCCTCGCCGAATGCCGGGCACGCGGGATCAAGACGATGGTCTGGACCGTGAACGGCGACCAGGCGCTGGCGCGGTGGCTCGCCCGCCCCGATGTCGACGTCCTGGTCACCGACCGTCCTGCTCGCGCGATCGCCCTGCGCGACCGCTGGGGCCGGACGATGGAGTGTGGCCTGGGCAGTCCCGGGACGACCGCGCCCGGGTGACGGCCGCCGTGGCCTGCCGGCCCGCCGCGGTACGCGCGCCGATCGCGCGGCGGCTGCCGGCCGGCGGGGACACCGCGCCCGCCCCACGGGGCGCCTTGCCCGCACCGGCCGGCACACGGCCCGGCGTGCCGGGGCCGGCCCACGCCGCTGCCGGCCGCGGCTGCGAGGCTGGCTGCCCGGCCGGCTCCGGCTGCGAGGAGGGCTCCGGCACCGGGGCAGCCCGTCGGGCCCGCACCAGTTGCCGGCCGGCGGGCCCAGGCGGCGGCGCGGCGGGTTCCGGCGGGGGCGTAGCGGGCTCCGGCTGCGGCAAGGCCCGGCCTTGCCCGGTGAGCGGCGTGGCCCACGACCGGCGGGCGGCCAGGGCAAGACGCGCGGCGAGGGCAAGACGCGCGGCGAGGGCAAGACGCGTGGCCAGGGCCGGGCGGGCGGCGCGGGCGGCGCGCTGGGCGATGAGCACCAGGGCCAGGAGTGCGGCCGCGGCGATGCCGTCCAGCCAGAAATGATTGGCGGTCACGGTCACGGCCAGGGCCGTCAGCGCCGGGTATGCCAGCGCCAGCCAGCGCCACCGGCTGCGGGCCGTGGTAACGACCGCCACCGCAACCAGCAGCGCCCAGCCCACATGCACCGACGGCATTGCCGACAGCTGATCGGCGTCGATCCCGGTATTTGGCCCGTAGACCGACTGCCCGTCGTGGAGCGCGGTGTCGATCATACCGTCGCCGGGCAGGAGGCGGGGTGGCGCGACCGGGATCAGCTGGATGAGCAGGGCGCCGGCGGTAAACAGCACAACCGTGGTGCGCACTTGCCAGTACCGGCCCCGGTGGCGGATGAACAACCAGATCAGGCAGCCGATCAGCACGGGGAAGTGCAGCACCGCGTAATAGAGGTTGAGCGCCTGGACCAGCAGTGGGTGCGGCAGGAACACCCGCTGGGTCGCCGTTTCGCTCGGCAAGGCGATCGCCCGCTCGAAATGCCAGATCCACTCCGCCCGGCGCACCGCCCCCAGCGGGGAGGCGTCCGAGAGGCTGCCGGCGAACTGCCACAGCGCATACAGCCCCAGCAGCATGCCAGCCTCCCAGGCGATCTTGGCCACCCGGCCCCACCGCGGCCCGGCCGCCTGTCGGCTTGCGACCGCGGCGAGCGCCGCCACCACGAGCGCGCACAATGAAGCGATCGCAGCCTCGCGCCATGTCACCTGGAAGCTCAGCATGGCCGTCCGTCCCGCCCGGCTGCTGCCCGCATGCGCAACGCTCCGGCATGCCACCAGGAGCCGCGGCCGCACCGGGCGCGGCGGCAACGGGTACCGCCCGGCCTAGGCCCCACTGGGGCGTCGGGTTCCGCGTCGCCATCAGGCTGGAGCGAACCGTTTGCCTTTTGAGAACGTTTAGATCTATTCCGGGCATTCCGCAGGCCTGCCTGAATGGCATCTGTCAACCGTCTGAGCTGGGAATTCACCGTTCACTAGCGTTCGCTGGCGTTCAGTGTTTTCCGTTGCGAACCGGCATGAGACCGGCACAGCTCCCACAGGCCGCGCCCCGCTGCGCGGTGATCGCTGGCATGATCATCCGGCAGGACCCACCGACAGCGGGGAGCAGTCATGATGAAGATCACCATCGGCGCGGTGGCTGTCATCGCCGCGCTCGCGGTGGCCGGGTGCGGTGGCAGCACACCTGGCCCGCCGCCCGGTGCCGCTGCCGCACCGGCAGCGAGCGCCGCACCATCGTGCTCAGCTCAGCTGAGCCAGTGGGCCAGCGGGCCGGGGTATGGGGCACTGAAGCGCCTCAACAACCTGGTCAATGACCCGATTGACATCAGCGCTGCGAAGCTGAGCCAGGCGCTTGCCGCGGTGCAGGCCGATCCGCTGCCGGTGTGCGCCCGTGGTCACCGATGGGCCCGCATGATCAGGGAGGTCAAGTCGGCCATCGTGAACGCCAGGGCCGGGAATCAGGGCACCGCTGCTGGCGCTGAGGGCGGCGCTGCGGCCGACATCCTGGTGCTCGGTTCCAACGCCCAGGCCGCCGGTTATTACGGCCGGTTCCCAGGCTGATGAGACCGCTCCGGGGCCCACAGCGCCCCGTCTGGCTCCGGTCAGGCGGGGCGTTCGCCTTCCTGCCCGGCTCTTCCAGCTCGTGCTCTCGCTGCGACTCGGCCTGCGCTGGCTGAGAATCCACGGCGGCGCAGGCGGCCAGGGTGTAGGTACACGTGCAGGGCCCCGTTCACTCGCTACCGGCCGCTGCGGCCCGCCGTAGGAGATCACGATGAAAGCCAGGACGCGACAGATCACCGTGGCGCTCGCGCTCGCCGCGGCGATCGTGCTGGCGGGGTGCAGCAGCGGCACCAGCCTGCCCAGCACGGCACATAGCTCGGCTCCGAGCGCTGCGCCCAGTACCTCGGCAACGGTGCACCACCCGGCCAGCGCCGCGGTCCTGGCGGCCCGCCTGAAGGCCACCGGGATGCCGGTCCGGCGCTTGATCGTCTACACCGCAGCGACCGACCCTAACCACGAGCTGGGCCGCCAGGGCGGCTACACCTCGAAGGTCGCCTGGGTGGACCGGCGGGCGGTGAAGGCGTACCAGGATGGCTTGAAGCAGGACCAGCTTGGCTTCTCGCCAGGCCTGCCTGGTGACGGTGGGAGCGTTGACAACGGGGGCGGGATCGAGGTCTTCCCGACCGCCGCCGAGGCCCGCGCACGGGCTGACTTCATCCGCGGGTTCGGCTCAGAGCTGGCGGACGGCTACGACTACACCGCCGGAGGCGCACTGCTGCGGCTCTCGAAGTACCTCACCCCGGCCCAGGCCCAGGCCTACCGGGCCGCGTTCACCGCCGCAGTGAGCCAGTAAGACCCGCCCGAAGAGACAGGAAACGACCATGACCAGGACAGCTGGCCGGACCGCAGCTCTGGCCGCCGTGGCGCTCGCCGCGGTGACCGCGGTCTCCGGGTGCAGCCACGAAGATGCGCAGGCGCAGGCGCGTGCAGAGATGCACAAGCACCAGGTCACTGCCTGCAAGAACCTGGCGTTCACCACGCAACTCGCGGACGCCGGGGAGTTCTTCGACTTCTCGGGCGTGACCATGCTGATCGGCCAGCAGGTGAAGCTCCGGGGATGGTTCACCGCGACGTTCAGCAGGGACGCGGGGCTGGTGGTGAACTTCCCCGACAAGCTGAACAACCCGCCCGAGGGGTACGTGGATGCCCTGCAGGCCGACTGTGACTCGGTGCTGAAGGGGAAGCCGGACGTATGGCCCGACAGGCTGGTCGATTACGGCTGACATGCGGGGGGTGGGCCCCGTCGGCTCCGGCCGGGCGGGGCGCTCTGTTTCCCCTGTTGGTCAGCGGGCTGCTATGGCCTCTTCCACCGCATTGCGTACCCGCTCGAAATCTGCCTGCTGGCGGGGCGCGAACACCACGCTGTTCTCATCGGTCTTGGCCTCACGGACAGCGCGGCCGAACGTGCCCCGCCGCTCGATGCCACCCGCGATGGTGAACTGGATGAGACCGCTGGCCAGGTGGCTCGCAGGCTTCCATTGCACTGCGGTGATCGACGACACAGGGATGCGCTTCTCGCCACCCCCGGCAATGAGGTCCCTGGTCGTTCCAGCCCGCAGCCTTGCCATCCCTCCACGGGTGATCGTGACGAACCTGCCGTCAAAGCTGACCTGCCCGGTCTTGCCGCTGGCACTGACTACTTCGTTCAACTGGACCTCCCCTTATGCCTTGAATGTGCCCCATCGCGGCACGATGCGGACCAGGCCCTCAGCTGCGAGGGTGCGCAGAGCCCGGGCGGCTGTGGAGCGGCTCACGTGGTAGTGACCGGCTAGCTCGGCCACCGTCGGCAGCGCCTCGTCCACCTGCCACTCACCGGCCGCGATCCGGCGGCGCAGGTCAGCCGCCACAGTCTCGCTTGGCCGCTCTGGTCCACGTGGCACACGGTGATCATTCCCGGTGGCGGCAGGCAGCGCTACCTGGCTGCATTGTGTCAGCTGTACCAGCTGACCTACTCTGTCTGAGCAGGCTCAGCGAGCGGCCCCGGCGGTGCGCGAACACCGTGGATCCGGGGCCTGACCGGAACGAGGTCCGGCTATGAACCAGTTTGAGCTGATAGTCGCCAGGCTTGAAGCCACCTGGCCGGGCTGGCAGGTCTGGTACGTCCCCAGGGCTGTCGGGGGGATGATCTGGTGCGCCAGGCGCTGGGATAGCACCGGCCGGGTGCTGAACGCGGATAGCCCGGACGAGCTGGCGGAGTACCTTGCAGCCAAGGGGACCGGCTGAGCTGGCTGTTAAAGGTCTTCAAGCGCACATGACTCGCTCACGGTCTGAAGCCAGTCGAACTTTAGGTACGTGATGTAGTTCTGTACCGCTGCCAGTGCCTCGCGCAACCCCTCGAACGAGATGTACCTGCACACCTCTGCGAGCGGCGGTTTCATGCGCTCGAAGGTCGGGCGGTTCACTTGCTGTATAACCTTCTCCCGTCTCTCCTCAGCTGCTACCAGAAAAAGTGGCACCTGAATGTTTGGCTGGCGAGCCAGGAGGTCACTCATCCGGAGCAGTCCGGAGTAAATCGAGGTCGTGCTCTCGACTTCAAACGCTGCCACAATAGCGTTGCCGTCCAGCCACAGTACGTCGATCAACTCGATGGTTTGGTTCGTGACGGGGTCGAACTGCTGCGGGAGCTGTTGTCTGCGACGGGGCATGTCGCCTAGCTTCTGGCCATTCCATACCCGGCTCTGGTCGTTCCTGGCGACATGGACGCGGTAACCCATGTCAGCGCCAAGCTTCAGCAGCAAGTACTGAATCTCAGTATGAGTACTCCCCGCGCTTTCCGCTTCCTCAGCGACTTCGGCCTCGTCCTCTGGTACGACGACGAGGCCCTCAGAGGATTCATGCCGGGCGGCAGGCTGGTGGCCGCGTTTTCCTAGCCTGCCGAGCGGGCGCACCACTGGGTTG
>DASYQM010000376.1:0-11428 GCA_036005525.1 Streptosporangiaceae bacterium | reverse complement strand
CGATTCCTGCGCGCGCACCGGCCCCAGGTGTCGCTGATCACCATCGACATCGGGGCCAACGACCCCAGCTCGTGCATCACCCAGCCCTCGGCCGCCAAGCTGCTGACCTGCGTCGGCAAGTTTGTCCCGCAGGCCAGCGCCAATATCGGGAAGATCCTCACCAGGCTGCGGCAGGCCGACCCGACGGCGCGCATCATCGCGATGAACTACTACCTGCCCGCGCTCGCGCAGTGGCGCCACGGCCCGGCCGGCCGGGCGTTCGCGCGGCTCAGCGAGCTGGCCGCCACCGGCTACAACGCCGTGCTGGCCCGGGTCTACAAGTCGCACGGCGTCCGGATGGCCGACGTGTTCGGCGCCTTCTACACCTCCGATTTCTCCCCGCAGGTGACCGTGGCCGGGCTCGGCAGGCTGCCGCGCAACGTCGCCGCGATCTGCCAGTGGACCTGGGAATGCGCGGCACCCCCCCGCGGGCCCGACGAACACGCTAACCAGGCCGGCTACCAGGTGATAGCCCGCGCCTTCCTGCTCGCCGGCGCCCGCCAGGCCGCGGCCAGGCCGCCCGCGCCAGGCGCTATGCAGTCCCCGGGCCAGGCGCTAGGCAGTCCCGGGCCAGGCGCTAGGCAGTCCCCGGCTAGGTGATCGGGGACGTGCCCGCCCTCTAGCATCGTGCTATGACCGCGCTGGGTGATCTTGACCGGGCAAGGATCGGTGAGCTGTACGCCGAGGAACTGGCACGCTTCCGTGACATGCGGCCCCGGTCGCTCGCCATGATCAGCCGCGCCCGCGCGCACATGCCCAACGGCGTGCCGATGGCGTGGATGGCCTCGGACAACGACCAGCCGGTCTACATCGACCATGGCGAGGGCCCGGGTTTCACCGACGTCGACGGGTTCGGCTACGTCGACTTCAATGCCTCGGACATGGCGATGTTCTGCGGCCACGCGAACCCGGCGATCGTGGCGGCGGTGCAGGCGCAGGCCGCGCGGTCCACGCAGTTCCTGCTGCCGACCGAGGCGTCGGTCGAGGTAGCCGAGGAACTCGCCCGCCGCTATCCCGTACCCCACTGGCAGTTCACGCTGTCCGCCACCCAGGCCAACACCGAGGCCATCAGGCTGGCCCGGGCCACCACAGGGCGCGACGTGATCGTGCTGTTCCAGGGGCACTACCACGGCCACTTCGAGGAAGGCCTGGTGGACTTCGACGGCGGCAGCCACGTCAGCGTGGTGCAGCGCGGCCTGTCCAAGGGCGTCACCGGCCGGGTGCGGATCGCCCAGTTCAACGACGCCGACACCCTGCGCAGAGCGCTCGAGCCCGGCGACGTCGCCCTGGTACTGACCGAGCCCGTGATGACCAACAGCATCCACCTGCTGCCCCCGGAACCCGGCTGGCATGAGGCGCTGCGCGACCTGACCCGCCGGTACGGCACCCTGCTGGCCATCGATGAGACCCACAGCCACGTCGTCGGGCCCGGCGGAGCGACCGGGATGTGGCAGCTGCGGCCGGACGTGGTCACGATCGGCAAGGCGGTCGCGGGTGGCCTGCCGATGGGCGCCTACGGGGTCACCGCCGAGCTGGGCGAGCAGCTGGACGTGGCGCGCAACGTCGCGACCGGCGGCACCCTGTTCGGCAACCCGCTGTCGGCCGCTGCCGCGAAGGCGGCACTGACCAAGGTGCTGGTCCCCGGCGCCTATGCGCACACCTCCGCGCTCGGCGGCGAGCTCGCCGACGGGATCGAGGCAGCGATCAGCTCGGCGGGTCTGCCGTGGACGGTGATCCGGCTCGGGCCCCGCTCAGGGCAGTGGTATGGGCCCAGGCCGCGCACCGGAGCCGAGGCGTACGCGCTCACAGACGACCAGCTCACACGCCTCATGCGGATCTGGCTCGCCAACCGCGGCGTGTGGGAAGCGCTGCCGGGCGCGGGACCCACCGTCCCGGTCCCCGCGGCGCCCGCCCACGTGGCCCGCTACACCGAGGCCTACGCCGATCTGCTGGCGCGCCTGCGCTGATCCCCCGGCCTGGGAACTGCTCAGCTGGACGCGGGGTAGTGGATGGTGAAGGGCTTGTTCGTGATGAACAAGAACGTGCAGTCTTGCTCCGCACCGGCCCCGTGATGCATCGAGCCGCCCTCGGGGAACCAGACGAAGCTGCCCGGACCGTAGTCCCCCCGATGGGTGGTGAGCGTGCCGTCAAGAACGTAGATGCCGTGCGCGCAATCGTGGGTGTGCCAAGGATTCGTGAACCCGGCCCGGTAGATCATCTTCAGGACCTGCATGCCGGTGTCCGGATCCGCGATCAATGGCAACGCATCCAGTTCGGCGTTGATCTCCGGAATCGGAAACTTCACCCATTCGGCGGTGTTGGTGTCGGCCACGGTCAGCTCGACAGGCTCAGGCTGGTCAGCCATACCACTCTCCGTTCGCCCCACCCGAGGGTTGCTGCCTCGCCGGCAGGCCGGGCCGGCCGGAATGGCCAGCTTGACCGCCGCGCGATGTCCGACCAGCGTACCTATGGCCGTCCGGGAGCACCGGCCGCGCGGCCGGGCGGGCGAGGCGGCGCCAAGGGCCGATTGTCGCTGTGGCTGACTAGGCTCCCGACCGTGGTGACCATCGATGACGTGCGGGCAATCGCCTCCCGGCTGCCCCGTTCCTATGAGGCCCTCGTCAGGGACCGGGTGAAGTTCCGTGTCGGGCGGATCGTCTACCTCGCGTTCTCCGCGGACGAAACGATCATGGGGTTCGGCTTCCCGAAGGAGGAGCGCGCCGCGCTGGTCGCCTCGGAACCGGGCAAGTTCATGATGCCGGGCCAGTCAGACCTGCGCTACAACTGGGTGCTGGTGAGACTCAGCGTCCTTGAGCACGCCGAGATGGCCGAACTGGTCCTCGACGCCTGGCGCATGGTCGTGCCGAAGCGCGTGGCCGCAGCGCACCTCGCGGCGGACGGGCCACCCGGCCGGCCGGCTCACCCCTGACCCAGGCTGACCACGTTGCCGCGTGGCATATCGTGGAGACATGGGACGTCTGATCTTGATCCTTCTCGCCGCGCTCGCCGTGTTCGTGGTGATCTCGCTGGTGGTTTCCGCGCTGCACTTCCTGTTCTGGGTCGCGCTGGTTGCCCTCGTCGTCGTGGGTGTCTTCAAGCTGGGCGGCATGCTGCGGTCCCGCCCATAGCCGGAACCCGGCCTGGGGGACCGGAAAGCCTTAGCTGTCACGGGAGGTGCCGGTGGGAGCGGGGCAAGGATTCCCCGAGTTCCGGCAGGTGGTTCTCGACTCCACCGACGCGCGTGCGCTTGCGGAGTTCTACCGTCAGCTGCTTGGCCTGACTTACCGGCCCGGGGACGAGCCCCCGGCCGCCGGTGAGCCGGACCCGCAGGGCCGCGACTGGCTGGTGCTGCGGGACCCCGCCGGCCCGACCCGGATCGCGTTCCAGCAGGTGGCTGAGCTGCCGCAGGCGACGTGGCCGACGGGCCCAGTCCCGCAGCAACTGCACCTGGACCTGACGGTCCCCACGGCCGGCGACCTCGACGCCCAGCACGACCGGGCCCTGGCACTGGGCGCCCGGCTGCTCTACGACCGCTCCGGCGACCCCGAGGAACCCCTGCGCGTCTACGCCGACCCCGCGGGGCACCCGTTCTGCATCTTCGTGGCCCACGCGCCGGTGGCCTGAAGCCTCCTCCCGGGAGCGGTCACACCGGCACCGGGGCGCCTGGCCTTTCCCAGCTGACAACCACGATCGGGCAGGGTGGATGCCGGAGGCAGTCCCGGGCCACCGGGCCGATCGCGTCGCTCCCTGTGGAGGCGACGCCGCCCAGCACCAGCAGTTCGGCACCTGCCGCCCGGTCGAGCAGCACCTGTGTGGCAAGCCCCTCGGCCACCTCCACCGTGACCGGGATCGCCGGCGCCGGGCCAAGCGCCGTCCGCACCGCCCCCTCCAGCCGGGAGCCCGCCTCAGCGCGGTCCTCGTCCCTGCCTCCCAGGCGGACACGGGAGGCGTACGGCGCCAACCGCCACCGCGCGCGCTCCCAGGCCCGCACCACCTGGAGCCGGGTCGCGCGCAACCCGGCCTCCCGCGCCGCCCACCGCAGCGCGGCCAGCGAGGCCGGCGACTCGTCCACACCCACGACAATCCGGGGCTTCCCGTGGGCACTGTTCATGGCGGCACCCCTTTCGCCGCGGTTCCAGTCTGGCCCAAGCCCCCGTGCCCGCGGAAGGGAAGAAGGTCCCTGACGGCGCTCCGCCCCGCGAGTCGGTGCCCGGCGGGTAACTCGTGCCCCTTGCCTCGCGTCCGATCACATATCTGTCACGAGGCCCTGGGCCGAAATCGCCGAATCACCCGTCCTGAGTGACGCGTGCCGGTACGCCCGGAAGCATATTGGTGTGGATCCGGCAGGTTACTCAGCGCCGCACATAGGGAATTCTAACCGCCCCCGGAAACCAGGAGAATTCAATGAGTACGGAAAGTGAACGGGTGGCCGGGTTCGGGCGGCTCGAGGACGGCCTTCGCCAGGCCAGCGACTGGTACCTGTGGGGGCCGTACGTGAGCGAGCGCCAGTGGGGCACGGTCCGCGAAGACTACAGCGCGGACGGCGAGGCCTGGGGCTACCTGCCGCACGACCACGCCCGCTCCCGCGCCTACCGGTGGGGTGAGGACGGTCTGGCCGGGTTCTGCGACATCGAGCAGCGCCTGTGCCTGGGGCTGGCGCTGTGGAACGGGCGTGATCCCATCCTGAAGGAGCGCGCCTTCGGGCTGACCGGCGCGGAGGGAAACCACGGCGAGGACGTCAAAGAGTATTGGTGGTACCTCGACGCCGTGCCCAGCCATGCCTGGAACCGCTGGCGCTACCATTACCCGCAGTTGGCGTTTCCCTATGAAAAACTTAAGACGGAGAACGGCAGGCGCGGCAAGTCCGACCCGGAATATGAGCTGCTCGACACAGGGATATTCGACGGCGACCGCTACTGGATCACCGAGGTCCATTACGCGAAGGCCGACCCCACCGACGTGCTCATGGTCGTCACCGTGACCAACGCCGGCCCGGAAACCGACACCCTGCACGTGCTGCCGACCGCGTGGTTCCGCAACACCTGGTCCTGGGACCTCGGAGCCGCCAGGCCGGTGATGACGGCGGCGGCCGCGACGTCCGCCAGGGTCGAGCACCCGTTCCTCGGCAGCCTGGAGCTGATCGCGGGCAACGCGCCGGACGGCACCGCGCCCACCCTGGTGTTCTGCGAGAACGAGACCAACCTCAGCCGCCTGTACGGGGTGGCGCCGGCCACGCCGTACCCGAAGGACGGCATCAACGACCACGTGATCCACGGCGCGGCCACCGTCAACCCGGACCGCCGCGGCACCAAGTGTGCGTTCTGGCACCAGCTGGAGATGCCGCCGGGTGCCACCGCCGAACTGCGGCTCCGGATGCGCCCGAGCAGGCCGGGCGGTGCCGTGCCGGACGCGGCCCTCGGCCAGCAGTTCGAGCGCGTGGTGGCCGCTCGGCGCGCCGAAGCCGACGAGTTCTACGCCGAGCTGACGCCGATGCGGGCCGGCGCCGACGAGGCGGCCGTCATGCGCCAGGCCTTTTCCGGCATGCTGTGGAGCAAGCAGCTCTACCACTACGACGTGGCCCGCTGGCTCGACGGGGATCCCGCGCAGCCGCCCCCGCCGGCCGCCCGCCGTGGTGGCCGCAACGCCCGGTGGCGCAACTTCAACTCCTTCGACATCATGTCCATGCCGGACAAGTGGGAGTACCCCTGGTTCGCCGCCTGGGACATGGCCTTCCACTGCGTCGCCCTGGCGCACCTCGACCCCGCGTTCGCCAAATACCAGCTGATCCTGCTCTGCCGGGAATGGTTCCAGCACCCGAACGGCGCGCTGCCCGCCTACGAGTGGGACTTCTCCGACGTCAACCCACCGGTCCAGGCATGGGCCGCCCTCGAGGTGTTCACCATCGACGGCGGCCGGGACCTCGGCTTCCTGAGCCGGATCTTCGACAAGCTCCTGGTCAACTTCACCTGGTGGATCAACCGGGAAGACGCCGAAGGCAACAACCTGTTCGAGGGCGGGTTCCTCGGGCTCGACAACATCGGCCCGATCGACCGCTCGCACCTGCCGGTGGGCGGCACCCTGGAGCAGTCGGACGCCACCGGCTGGATGGCGTTCTACGCGATCGCCATGGGGAGCATCGCTGCGGTGCTGAACCGAACCGGCCGCCGGCCCGCCACCGACCTCGTCCTGAAGTTCCTGGAGCACTTCGCCGCCATCAGCGACGCGATCGACGGCCAGGGCATCTGGGACGACACCGATGGCCTCTACTACGACCAGCTGCACACGCCGGGCGGGACGGACATCCCGGTGAAGGTCCGGTCGATGGTCGGCATGATCCCCTTGCTTGCGGTGGCGGTCCTCGACGAGGGGATGCTCGACCGGTCGCTGACGGTCGGCAAGCATTTCGCGGACTTCCTGCAGCGCCAGGGCCTCGCCGACCGCGAGAAGCTGCGGCAGCTCGGGGTGCTGCGCGGGGAGCCCGGCCAGCAGCGGCTGCTGCTCAGTGTCGTGGGCATGGACCGGCTCGAGAAGCTCTTCGCCCACCTGTTTGACGAGGCGGAGTTCCTGTCCCCCTACGGCCTGCGCGCCCTGTCCGCCTACCATCGCGACCACCCGTACACGCTCGACTTCGACGGCACTGGCGCCACGATCGACTACGAGCCGGCCGAGTCGACCACCGCCATGTTCGGCGGGAACTCGAACTGGCGCGGGCCGCTCTGGTTCCCGCTCAACTACCTGGTCATCGACAGCCTGGAGCGCTACCACCGGTTCTTCGGCGACGGGCTCACGCTGGAGTACCCGGCAGGCTCCGGGCGACGGCTGCCGCTGGACGCCATCGCGCTGGACCTGCAGGACCGGCTGATCTCGATCTTCCTCGCCGGCCCCGATGGCCGGCGGCCCTGCTTCGGGCGGGTCGAGCGCCTGCAGAACGACCCGGCGTGGAAGGACAATCTCGTGTTCAGCGAGTACTTCCACGGCGACAACGCGGCCGGTCTCGGTGCCTCCCACCAGACCGGCTGGACCGGCCTGGTCGCCGACCTGATCCGCCGCCGCCACGGTGAGGTCCCCTCGGTGGGCGACGTGATCCGGATCCTGGCGAGGCAGACCCAGTCATGACCGGCGTGCAGGCCGCGGGCGAGCCGGAGGCGCTCCCGGGGAGCCAGTTCCCGCTCGGCGCGACCCCCCGCGACGGCGGAACGAACTTCGCGGTGGCGTCGGGTGTCGCCGACGCCATCACGCTGTGCCTGTTCGACGGCGCGGGCAAGGAAACCCGGATACCGCTGCGGGAGTACGACGCCGGCGTCTGGCACGGTTTCGTGCCCGGAGTCGGGCCCGGGCAGGCGTACGGATACCGGGCCGCGGGCCCCTACGATCCCGCGCGGGGGCTGCGCTGCAACCCGGCGAAGCTGCTGCTCGACCCCTACGCCCGGGCGGTCAGCGGGGAGGTCGCGTTCGGGCCGGAGGTGCTGGGCTATGCGGCGGGCAACCCGGCCGGGCCGAGCGCGCTCGACTCGGCCCGCCATGTGCCGCGCAGCCTCGTCGTGGACGGGGAGTTCCGGTGGGCCGACGGCACGCGGCCGCGGCACGACTATGCGGACACGGTCATCTACGAGCTGCACGTCAAAGGGTTCACCATGCGCCATCCGGATGTGCCGGCGCAGCTGCGCGGTACCTACGCCGGGCTCGCGCACTCCTCCGCCGTCGGCTACCTGACCGACCTCGGCGTGACGGCCGTCGAGCTGCTGCCCGTGCACCAGAACGTGCCGGAGAGCTTCCTCGTCGAGCGCGGGCTGACGAACTACTGGGGCTACAACACGATCGGGTACTTCGCGCCGCACGATGGCTATTCCGCGGCCGTGCGGGCCGGGCGGCCCGGCGGACAGGTCGCCGAGTTCAAGGGCATGGTGGACGCCCTGCATGCGGCGGGCCTCGAGGTGCTGCTCGACGTCGTCTTCAACCACTCCGCCGAGGCCGGCCACCTGGGGCCCACGCTGTGCTTCCGCGGCCTGGACAATCCCGCGTACTACCGGCTCGAGCCCGGCGACCCCAGCCGTTACGCCGACACGACCGGCACCGGCAACTCGCTGAACGCCGGGAATCCGGTGACGCTTCAGCTGATCATGGATTCGCTGCGGTACTGGCTCACGGAGATGCGCGTCGACGGCTACCGGTTCGACCTCGCGCCCACGCTGGCCCGGCAGGACGGCGGGTTCGACCAGCTGTCGGCCTTCTTCGACCTCGTCTCGCAGGACCCGGTGGTGTCGCGGGCGAAGCTCATCGCTGAGCCCTGGGACGTGGGCCAGATGGACAGCTACGACCTCGGCCGCTTCCCGCCGCTGTGGCGGGAGTGGAACGGCAAGTACCGCGACAGCATGCGCGACTTCTGGCGCAGCCACGACATCGGGATCGGCGAGTTCGCCACCCGGTTCTGCGGCTCGTCAGACCTCTACGGCGGGGCGGAACGGCGCCGGCCGACCGCCTCGGTGAACCTTGTCACGGTGCACGACGGATTCACCCTCGCGGACCTGGTCTCCTACAACGACAAGCACAACGAGGCGAACGGGGAGTCCAACCGCGACGGGACCAGCGACAACCGGTCCTGGAACTGCGGCGTGGAGGGGCCCACCACCGACGCCGCCGTCCTGACGCTGCGCGCTCGGCAGCGCCGGGCGATGCTCACCGCGGAGCTGCTGTCGTTCGGCGTGCCGTTGCTGCTCGGCGGGGACGAGCGTGGCCGCACCCAGCAGGGCAATAACAACGCCTACTGCCAGGACAACGAGATCAGCTGGTTCGACTGGTCCACCGCGGATGATGAGCTGCTGGCCTTCACCCGCCGCCTGGTCGCGTTCCGCAAGCAGCACCCGGTGTTCCGCCGCCGCCGTTTCCTCGCCGGGGCGGAGGCGTCGGAGCTCGGCTGGTTCACCCCGGCGGGCACGCCGATGACGGCGGCCGACTGGGCCGACTCCAGCGCCCTCTCGCTGGCCGTCTACCTCGACGGATCCGACGACCCCGACCGGGCGGCCGACGGCACCGCGATGGTTGATGACGATTTCCTCGCCCTGTTCAACGCCTGGTGGGAGCCGCTCGACTTCGTCATCCCTGCAACCCGGGCCGGGCTGGTGTGGCGGGCCGAGATCGACAGCTACGACCCGGCCGCACCCGCCGCGGCGCCGCGGCGCCAGGCCGGCGAACGCGTCACCGTCGGCCCCCGCTCCGTCGTGGTGCTCAGCGGGCCAGCTGAGCCAGCCCCTCGATGACCGTGGCGCCGGGCAGCCGGCCGAGCAGGGTGCCGGGCAGGGTCAGCTTGGAGCGCCGGACGCCGCTGCCCACCACCACCCGCGGCGCCGCGGCGACGCGGGCGTCGACGAGCACGCGCCAGTCGTCCGGCAGGCCGATCGGCGTGATCCCGCCGTACTCCATGCCGGTCGCGGCGACCGCGTCATCGACGGGTGCGAACGACGCCTTGCGGACGTCGAGCTCGCGGCGCGCCACCCCGTTCACGTCCGCCCGGGTCGTCGCCAGCACCACGCACGCGGCGTAGCGCGGCTGGCCTTCGCGCCGGCCGGTGATGACGACGCAGTTGGCCGAGACGGTGGGGCTTACCCCGTACCTCTCGCAGAACGCGGCCGTGTCGGCCAGCGCCGGGTCGATCTCTGCCACGCCGACGGCATCCGCCGGCAGGGTGCCATCCAGTGCCGCCAGCGCGGCCGCTACCGGCGGGGCCAGCAGGTCGGTCCGGGTCAGCGCCGGCGTGACGTCCAGCTCGCCCATGCTCGTGTCCACGGCTTCATCCTGCCATCAACCCCCGCGCCGCCGCCCGGGTGCTGGGTGACGGCATCCAGACGCTGCATCCGTTAGGCAGCTTCTGCTGGGCGGTGCGGCCGCGGCACCTTCTGATCAGGACCCGGAGGCGCGGCGGGCCAGGCGCACCGCATCGAGCGGCGGGGCGGCCAGGGGCGGACCGCGGTAACCCTGGACCTCCCCGAAACGCTCGCCGCTCGACCACGCCCGTGCCGCCTCGACGATGTCGTCCGGGGTGCGCCCGACGAAGTTCCACCACATGAGCAGGGTCTCGCCCAGCGGCTCGCCGCCGAGGAGGAACAGCCGGGCACCCGCCCGCCCGTTGAGCGTGAGCGCGTCGCGCCCGGTCCCCAGGTACAGCAGGCTGCCCGCGGACACCGGTATGCCGCCCGCCACCGCCTCCCCGCTGGCCGCGAAGACCACGTGCTCGTGGCCGGGGACCAGCGGGATGGTGCCGCTTCCGTCCCGGACCACATGGATCTCGGCGCCGACGAGCGGGGAGTAGGTCCGGGCCGGCGAGGTGACATCCGCCAGCGACCCGGCGAAGACGGTCGCCTCGAACGCGCCCAGGCCCAGCACCGGCAGCTGGGCGTGGTGCTCGAAGGCGGGTGCGGCCTGCCGGTCGGCGCCGGGCAGCGCCAGCCACAGCTGCACCCCGTGCAGGCCGGGGTCGTGATCGGCCGGCGACTCCTCGGAGTGCGCGATCCCGTGCCCGGCGGTCATCAGGTTGAGCTGGCCGGGCCGGATCATCTGCTCGCTGCCGAGGCTGTCGCGGTGCAGCACGTTCCCGGCGATCAGCCAGGTGACCGTCTGGAGCCCGATGTGCGGGTGCGGCGGGACCTGCATCCCGGCCACGCCGTCCACCGACATCGGGCCATAGTGATCCACAAAGCACCACGCGCCCACGCTGCGGCGCTGGCGCAGCGGGAGCAGCCGCCGCACCTCGATATCGCCCACGCGCGCGAGCCGGGCGCTGGTCAGCTCGGCGTGGCCGGCCGACGGGTCGCTCTCACGGATCGGCGTGCCCGGGGTCTCCACCTCCGCGTCCACCGTGCTCATGACACCGTACTCATGACTGCGCTCCCTGGATGCCGCTGGCCTGCCGGGGGGTTGAATGGTCCCAACGACCGACCATACCCAGGGAGCGCCCATGACCTCAGCCCGCGAGACCCGGAATGAGCTGGTCGGCCTTGGCCGCCGCCTGAGGGAGGCGATCCCCGGCGTGTACGCCGGCTACGCCCAGCTGCACCACGCGGCCATGGGGGACGACGGCGCGCTGCCTGGTCCGGTCAAGGAACTGATCGCCCTGGCCATCGCGGTGACCAGGGAATGCGACGGCTGCATCCTCGCCCACGCCCGCGCCGCGGCCCAGCGCGGGGCGACCGCGCAGGAGGTGGCCGAGACGATGGGCGTGGCCATCCTCATGAACGGCGGTCCTGGCACCGTCTACGGACCGCGCGCCTATGCCGCCTTCGAGGAGTTCGCGGCGCACCAGGGTGGTCCGGGTGGCCCGGAAGGGCCGGGTGGCCCGGGTGGGCCGGGTGGGCCGGATGGCGCGGGTGGCCCGGATGGTCCCGCGGTCAGCCGA
>DASYQM010000375.1:0-7154 GCA_036005525.1 Streptosporangiaceae bacterium | reverse complement strand
CACGCTCGGTCACGAATCATCCGTGCGCTTGACGCATCTGAGCCGCCGTTCGTTCGGGGCGCCAGTCTGGTCACGTGCTTGCCGTCCATCCCGTGCGTGAACGTGCATTCTGTTCTCATGCACCAGTCCAGGCCTGGGTGCAGGTCTAGGTGTTCCGCGCGCGGCAGGAGGGCGTGTTGCGCATCGCGGTGACCGGCGCCAGCGGGTGGATCGGCGGCCAGGTTGTGCGGTTGCTGGCCGCTGAGCAACCGCACCAGGTCGTCGCGCTGTCCCGGCGCGGGCTGCCGTCTGGAAGACGGTCAGCGCGCGTCAGCGCGCGAGCCGCCGACTACGCCGATCCGGAGGCTCTTGGCGCCGCGTTGCGCGGTGTTGACACGCTGGTGTTTGTCTCTAGCGACGGTCCGGTGGCGGAGGTCATTGTTCACCATCAGAACGTGATCCGCGCTGCCGACGACAGCGGGGTCGCCCACATCGTCGCGCTGAGCGGCCTCGACGCGGACCTCTCCTAACCGTTCTGCTACGCGGTCAGCTATGGGTACACCGGGCGGCTGCTCGCCGAGAGTGGGTGCCCGGTCTCGATCGCCAGGGCATCCATCCACAGCGAGTTCTTCATCGGATTCCTGGCCCGGGCTCGCGCCACCGGCCAGCTCCGGCTCCCCGCATCTGACGGCCGGATATCGCTCGTCTCGCGCGGCGACGTCGCGCGGTGCCTGGCGGCGCTGGCCGTGGCGCCCGCGAGCGGCCGCCACCATGACATCACCGGCCCCGAGTCTCTCGGCCTGGCTACCGTCGCAGCCTTGGCCGCGCGCGAGTGGGGCACCCCGCTCCAGTACGTCGACATCACGCCTCGCGAGCATTGCGTGGAGATGGCAATCGCCGGTGAGGACCCGTGGTGGATGTACGCATACTCCACGATGTTCGCATCGATCCGGGAACAACGCTGGGCGGCGGTCTCCGATGAGGTCCATCGCCTGACAGGACGCTTGCCGACGCCAGTCCACAGCGCGCTCGCCCGCTACAAGACGGCTTGACGCCGCGCAGCTCTGGCGCATTGGTGACACGGTGACTGCCCTGCCGGCCCCATCGCCGTCGCTAGTCTGGCTCCGTTCACTATCGCAGTGCTCATTGTCATGCTGCCTGGGATCGAGGCTGCGCGACGGAGCCCCAGGTTCTCGCAACGGTCGCCGAACCAGCCGCATCGCTGCGCCGTTTCAGCCTGTAGGAGGCAGGAAACGATGACCGCAGAACCAGGGCACGGTGTGCCAGCCGGCGGCTCCGGCAAGACGCGGGCCTCGGACGCGGACCGCGAGCGCGCCGTCGACACACTCAGCGCAGCGTTCGCCGAAGGCCGCCTGACCAAGGAAGAGCACAGCATGCGGGTGCAGCGAGCCTACGGCTCGCAGACCTACGCCGAGCTTGCCGCCCTGTCCGCCGACCTGCCCGCCGGGCCGCCGGGACCGCTGCCACCCCCGGCAGCCACCTCCGCAGCGGTAGCCGTCCCGCGGACCAGCCCGCTGGCGGTCGCCTCCCTGGTATGCGGGCTCATCCCGCTGCTGCCAGCCACGCTCGCCGCGATCATCTTGGGCATCGGGGCGCACCGCCAGCTCCGGCGGATCGGCGAGCGCGGCGGCGCGCTTTCCACGGCCGGGGTGGTCCTGGGCGTGCTGTGGCTGGTGGTGACAGTGCTCTTCGTTTTCGTCTTCTAGAGCTTGCGTTCTTCTGGCCGGCACAGCCGTTGTCCATGCAGGACACCATGCGCAGGTGCCATCGGCTGACCGATCCGCTGACCTTGTCGGTATCGGTTCGGCCGCGGACCAGACTACGCGCTGGCCATCGCCGCGCTGTCCAACCCAGCGGTACCGAAGCGAGCGCCATCGACAGCTGGAAGCGCCAGCGCAATGCCAGCCTTATAGATGGCTCCGCCCGCGATAATTGACGGCGGGCGCTGCCGCCGACGGGCGCCAGGTCCCTAGACGAGTGATTCCCAACCCGGGCTGGTGCGGCGTGGCGGGTTGATCTTGGAAGGGGAGGAGGGCATCGATGGTCGCTCGTGACTGCAGACCTCGATACCCTCCTGACGGCACTGTATGTGCTGATCGACGACCATGTGATCCCGTCGGGCCGGCGCCGTCCGGGCCGGCCGAAGAAGCTGTCGGATGCCGAGCTGGTGTGCCTGGCGGTGGCGCAGGTGCTGCTGGGCGCCCGGTCGGAGCATCACTGGCTGCGGCTGTGCTACGGGCGGCTCGGGCACCTGTTCCCCTACCTGCCGCACCAGCCTGGCTATCACAAGCGGCTGAAGGCCGCCGGGCCGCTGCTGGCGGCGGCGATGGACTACCTGGCCCGGGAGGTGCCGTCGTGGCACGACCGGGTGCGGCTGATCGATGCCACCCCGGTGCCGTGCGGCACCTCGCGGGAGACGGTCAAGCGCTCGGAGCTGGCCGGGTGGGCGAACTACGGGTACTGCGCCGCCCACTCCCGCTGGTACTGGGGGCTGAAGCTGTACTTGATCACCACCCCGGACGGGATGCCGGTGGCCTGGTGCCTGGCCAGCCCGCAGATCGGGGAACGCGAGGCCGCCGCCGAACTGCTCGCCCACGCCCAGCGGACCGGCGCGCTGCGGCCGGGGCTGACCCTGATCGGCGACAAGGGGTTCGCCGGGCGCGAGTTCGAGGACCTGCTCACCAGCGGGTTCGGGCTGCGCCTGGTCCGGCCCGACCGCCGCGACGAAAACCCCCGCCACGGGTCCATCGGCTGGATCCGGCAGTGGATCGAATCGGTCAACGACACCCTCAAGGGCCAACTCGATCTGGAACGCCACGGCGGCCGCACCACCGCAGGCGTCTACGTGCGTATCGCCCAGCGGCTGCTGGCCATGGCCGTCACCATCTGGCACAACTGGGCAGCCGATGAACCCGTCAAGCGATCGCTGATCGCCTATGACCACTGAACCCATAAGGAATCACTCGTCTAGAGGCAATACCGCTGACTTAAGCTCGCTTGCTGGTAGGGTGCGGGGGTGCCTCGTGCTGGACAGGTGAAGCCGCCGGCCGGTGAGCGGTTGCCGGACCGGATCGCGATTGGGCTTTTGACGGTGACGTTCCCGCCGGAGCTGGTGGACCGGGTGGTCGCTGAGACCGGCCGGGTGCAGCGGCGGAGCCGGCTGCTGCCGGCGCGGGTGGTGGTCTATTACGTGCTGGCGATGTGCCTGTTTTTCGGTCAGGGCTATGAGGAGGTGGCCCGGCTGCTGACCGAGGGGCTGGCGTATGCGCGGCGGTGGAGCGGGAGGTGGCGGGTGCCGACGGCGGCGGCGATCACCCGGGCGCGGGCCCGGCTAGGCCCTGAGCCGCTGCGGGCTTTGTTCGATGCGGTGTGCCAGCCGCTGGCCACCGAGGCCACGGCCGGGGCGTTTTACCGGGCCTGGCGGCTGGTGGCGGTGGATGGCACCACGTTCGATGTGCCCGACAGCGCGGCCAACGCGGGTTTCTTCGGGCGTCCGGGGTCGCCGCGCGGTGCAGGCGGGGGCGCCTTCCCGCAGGTGCGGGTCGCCGCGCTGGGCGAGTGCGGCACGCATGCGATCTTCGCCGCGGAGCTGGGACCGCTGGCGGTGCACGAGACCGAGCTGGCCCGGCGGCTGCTGGGTCACCTGCGCACCGGGATGCTGCTGATCGCCGACCGCGGGTTCACCGGCTTTGACCTGTGGCGGGGCGCCGCCGCCACCGGCGCAGACCTGCTGTGGCGGGTCAAAAACAGCGCCGTGCTGCCGGTGGTGCAGCAGCTGGCCGACGGCTCCTACCTCAGCCACATCTACGCCGCCCGCGACAAGCACCGGCACGCCGACCCGGCCAGGGTGCGGGTCATCGAGTACACCCTGGCCGGGCAGGCTACTGTCTACCGGCTGATCACCACCATCCTGGATCCGGCGCAGGCGCCCGCGCTGGATCTGGCCGGCCTGTATGCCCAGCGGTGGGAGTTCGAGATGTCCCTGGACGAGCTCAAGGTCCACCAGGGAGCACCCCGCATGGTGCTGCGCTCCCACACCCCCGGCGGCGTGCAGCAGGAGGTCTACGGCTTCCTGCTGGTCCACTACGCCATCCGCGCGCTCATGCACCAGGCAGCCCTGGACGCCGGCACCGACCCCGACCGGGTCTCGTTCACCCGCACCCTGCGGCTGGTCCGCCGCCAGGTCACCGCCCAGGCGGCCCTTTCCCCCCTCACGGCTGGCCCGGGCCCTGTCCCGGGCCAGGGCTGAGATCCAGCGCCACCTGCTCACACGGCGCCCGCGCAGCAACCCCCGCGTGATCAAACGCAAGATCTCCAACTGGAAACTCAAACGCGCCGGGCACCGCGGCCCGCGCCAGCCCAGCCAGCAGCCCACCGGCGCGATCACCATCACCGCAGCCACCAAACCCGGCCCCACCAGCAGACCGAAGCCCTCAGCCAAGACTTAAGTCAGCGGTATTGCGTCTAGACCTCGCCTCGATTGCCACGCGTCCGGCCCTCAGTACGCGCCCCACGAACCTCGCAGGCGGTGAGAAGCCGCCGCAGGGCTGAGGGCACCGCCCCGGCTTCCCGCCGTACGGTGCGGGTCATGTGAGCGTGATCGGCGAAACCGAGGTCGCTGGCGAGGCCGGTCAAAGACCGCTCTCCCTCGGCGAGCCGCTCGAGCGCTTCCCGCACGCGAAGCTGGTTGCGGTAGGCGGACACGGTCGTGCCGGTGCTGGCGTGGAAGACGCGGCTGAGGTGATGCGGCGAGACCGACTGCCGGCGCGCGAGCTGGTGAAGGCTGGCTCCCGGATCGGAGCTGAGGATCTGTTTCGTGCCGTCGGCGAGGCTGAGCCAGGCCGTCTGGGTCGTGGCGCGCGGCGGGGATGGCAGGCGGCCGGGTCCGGTGATCGCAGCGCTGACCAGGCGGGTGACTGTCTCGGTGACCTCGAACCGGTCAGCGCGGCTGGCCTGCCGGGTAAGCAGCTGCACCGCCAGGGCCGCGCCCGCCGGGGTCAGCCGCGGCTGGCTGATGCGCGCGGGGTCGTCATCGGCAAGGACGCCGGCCAGGCCCTCGCTCAACTCGATCGCCGTGCACGCGTCGCCGCCGCTGCCAGGATGCGCGATCTGCTGTTCGCCGCCGGGGATGTCGAAGTACGCCGAGACCGCGTCCATGAACCGTTCGCGGCCGTTTACCCGGCGGCAAAAGCTGCCAGCTCGAACGAACACGAGGACCAACCCCTGCGCCACCTCGGGCGGTGACCACGCGGGGCCGGGCGCCTGGCAGCGAACGTCGCAGACAGCGAACCCCTCGCCCGTCGCGACCACCCGCTTGCTGCGCGCCACTCGCTTCTCGCCCTCCCCACCCGATGGTGGCCATCAGCTACGCCAACAAGGCCGAAGCGCCAGTGCTTCCGCCGCGTGACCGGGCACAGATGTTCAAGCCCCAGCCGCGGCAGCGGTGAATCATCGAGCCATTAACGCAGGCGCTGCCGGCCATCGAGGGAATCGATCGCGACGCCTTCCCCGGGCCGCGCCTGTCCAGGTAGCTGCGGTGCACCAGACGAGCAGAACGCCTGTCCCGGTGCCGTGCTGAGGCGATGGGCCTCAGGGAGAGGCAGGTTTTGGTGATCAGCGAGGTCATGCCGTATCAGAAGCGGTTCCTGGAAGTGTCCGGCCATGCCATGGCCTACGTTGACGCCGGGCACGGAAACCCGATCGTCTTCCTGCACGGCAACCCGACCTCCAGCTACCTGTGGCGGAACATCCTCCCGTACCTGCAGTCGGCCGGCCGCTGCATCGCGCCCGACCTGATCGGCATGGGCGACTCGCAGAAGCTGACCAGAAGCGGGCCCGATTCCTACACCTTCGCCGAGCACCGGCACTATCTCGACGGCCTGCTCGCCTCCCTGGGCATCGAGCGCAACGTAACGCTCGTCGTGCACGACTGGGGCTCAGCGCTCGGCTTCGACTGGGCGAACCGGCACCGCGACGCCGTGCACGGCATCGCCTACATGGAGGCGATCGCGCAGCCCGTCACCTGGGACCAGTGGTTCGGTAGAACAGCTTCTCGTGCAGCCGCGCAGACCCGGACGTTCTTCGAGAAACTCCGCTCCCCAGAAGGGGAGCACATGGTCCTGGACGACAACCTGTTCGTCGAGTACCTGCTGCCGCGACGAGTGCTCCGCACGCTCACCAGCGCGGAGATGGACGCCTACCGCCGCCCGTTCCGCGAGCCGGGCGAAGACCGTCGGCCCACGCTCACCTGGCCCCGCCAGCTACCCATCGACGGCGAGCCGGCCGACGTCTGCGAGATCGTAGCCTCTTACGGCCGATGGCTCGCAGCTAGCCCCGTGCCCAAGCTGTTCATCAACGCCGACCCCGGCATCATCTCGGCGGATGAGCGCGCCTTCTGCCGCGGCTGGCCCAACCAGGCCGAGGTGACCGTGCCCGGCCTGCACTTCCTCCAGGAAGACTCGCCCGGCCAGATAGGCCAGGCACTCGCCAGCTGGTATGCCTCCCCCCACCCCTGATCATCGCCGCAGCCGCCGGGGCCGGGCCGCAGACGGGGCATCCCCTAGGACGCGCCGAACCGGTTGATCTGGACGCGTACGAACCCACGGTCCGCGCCGCTCTTATGCGCTCAGAGTCGGCGATCTGGCTGTATGACCGCACAGCCAACGTCACTTTCTGTGGTTAGTCCTGCGCCTGACTTCGCGCGCGGTCCGGCGACCGGCGCCGGGCAGCCTGCCCGCCGCCGCGGTGAGGCGGGCCGGGTTCACGACGTCTGCCCCAGCCTGGCCGACTAGGTTCTGTCCGGTATGAGCCCGTCAGGCAGTGAGCCAGTTGATAGGGCCTTACTTCAAATCTCGGGAACTCCATTTTGGCGTTGCCGCTCACGAGTCTTCGCCGATGTACACGCTCCCCGGACGCTCCCTGTTCACCTGCCTGCGCACTGCGCCGGCGGTTGCTCCTGGCCGTGTCGTAGCCCGATCGGCCTTCTGCTGGCGCTGGGGTTGATGGCGTGTGCCGTCGGGAGCCGACGTCTGCGATGTGACGGTCCCCCGCGGCCGGGGCGCATCTGGGCCGAGTGGCCGTGTTTGGCCGCTTCCGCCGGTGCTGGGCCGTTACAGTCGTGGGCACCGGCTGCCTGCCGGGCTGTTTCCGGCGGG
>DASYQM010000374.1:0-5814 GCA_036005525.1 Streptosporangiaceae bacterium | reverse complement strand
TGGCCGCGGCGGGGCTGGGTGTGCTCGCCGCTGGAGCGGCGGTGGTGAGTTTCACCGCCCAGTACCGGATGATCTACACGGCGCGCAGGCTGGCGGTGATCGCCGGGCTGGAGGCCGCGATCCCGGATGCCGCCGCGTTAGTGTTCGCCTCGCTGGGCATCGCCCTGGCGCTGCACCGGCGGCGGGCGGTCCGGCCCCGGGTGCTGAATGTCGCGTCGGTTGGCACCAGTGTGTTCATGAACGTGATCGCCGCCGCGCCGGGCTGGCGGAGCCTGGCAATCTGGGCGATGCCGTCGATCGCGTACGCGCTGGCGTCGGACACCCTGATCGGGGTGGTGCGGGCCTGGGCGATCGCTCGCCACCACGAGCTCCACACCCGTCTCGCGGCCGATGATGAGGCCACGCCGCTGGCGGCGGTCGGTGGCCTGATCTTGTGGCTGCTGCGCCTGGCTCTCGCCCCGGTGTCCACGCTGGCCGGCTTCCGTACCTGGGTGATCCAGGAATGCCCGGTCGCTCCTGGAAGGCGTGCCACCGCGCTCACCCGCGCGGCTGTGCCGAGGGCGATCACCCCACCACGGCCCCGCAGCGGCGCGCGCGGTGAGACGAAGACCGCCCGGTTCCTGGCCCTAGTCGCCGAATGGCACGGCCCGCTGGCCGGGATTGGGCTCGACGGCGTGTCGAAGATCTGCGCCGAGCTGGCGCCGCAGGTGGGCCTGAACGCCGGCGCGGCCAGGACCGCGTTGCGCCGGGCGGTGCTCGCCGCCCAGGACGGAGAGCCGCGGTGAGGTACGCGATCGCCCTGGCCGTCATCCTCGCCCTCGCGTTGCTGGGGACGTGGGCGTTCCTGCCCGGGCGTTACCTGCCCGGCAACCGGGCCCGGTACCTGCGGATCCGGCTGCACCTGCGGCTGCACCCGGGCAAGGGCTTCGCCACCGCGTTCAGCCTGTGGCTGCGCTGGGGCCGGTTCGCGGCGCTGCGCCGCTCCGGGCGGATCCGCCGCTCGGTTGCCTGGTGGCGGCGGGTGGGTGACCCGGGGGAGCATTCGGTGTTTTTGGGCCGGGCGCACTGGCGGCACGGGCTGCGGGTGCCGCTGGAGGAGCACCTGCTGGTGATGGCCCCGCCGCGCACCTTCAAGACCGCGTTCCTCGCCGACGTGATCTTGCGGTATCCAGGGCCGGTGATCGCCACCACCACCAAGGCCGACGTTTTCCAGTTGACCAGCGGGGTGCGCGCGCGACGCGGCCCGGTGCATGTTTTCAACCCGCAGGCGATCGGCGGCGTCGCCTCGTCGTTCCGCTGGTCACCGGTGGCCGGGTGCGAGGACCCGGCGACCGCGATCCGCCGCGCGGACGCGTTCGCGCACGCGGTCTCCCAGAAGGGCGTGGAGGACGGCACCTTCTGGTCGGCCAAGGCCAGCGATTACCTGCGCGCCTATTTCCACGCGGCCGCGCTGAAGGGGGCCGACCTGCGCACCGTGGCCACCTGGGTCGCGGGCGCCGACCCCGGGCTGGCGGAGGAGATCCTGGCCGCCGCCGGGGCGCACGAGTGGGCGTACACGCTGTCGGAGCTGCGCAGCGAGGCGCAAAAGACCGCCGCCACGGTGCGGATGGTCATGTCGCGGGCGCTGTCGTTCATGTCCGACCCGGCGCTGGCCGTCTCGGTGCTGCCCGGCCCGGGGGAGGGGTTCGGCATCGGGCAGTTCCTGCGCAGTGCCGGCACGGTGTACATGATCGCCGAGGCGGTGACCGAAGAAGCGCCGGTCGCGCCCTTGTTTGCCGCGATGGCGGGCGAGATCCACTACACCGCCACGCAGATCGGCCAGGCGTCGGCGGGGGGGCGGCTGGACCCGCCGCTGTTGATGGGCCTGGATGAGGTCACCCAGATCTGCCCCGTGCCGCTGCCGGTCTGGCTGTCCGACTCGGGCGGGAAGGGCATCCAGGTCTGCGCCGTCGCGCACGGCGAGGCGCAGCTGGCCGGCCGGTGGGGCGGCCACGGCCGCCAGGTCGTGCTGGACACCTCCTCGGTCAAGGTCTTCCTGCCGGGGGTCACCGACACCACCACCCTCACAGCGGCCAGCGACCTGTGCGGCCAGGCCGCCTGGCGCATCCGCGGCCAAGACCACGCCACCCGCCACGACGTCGCCACACCCGACATGATCCGCCAGCTACCATCCGGGTTCGCGCTGGTGATCCGTGGCGGCTGCGCCCCCGTGATCGCCCGGCTGCCCCGCGGCTGGAACAACCCCGCCTACAAGGCGGCCCGCCGCCGCGGCCACGCCGCCGCAACCCTCACCCCCGCCCGCGCCGCCCAGGCCGCGCCCGGGCCGGCGGTGCGGGACGACGAGCTGCCGCCTGACCCGTTCCCGCCCGGCACCTCGTTCCCCTGGAGCTGACGATGAACAGCGACCCGATCACCGCGGCGCTGGACCAGCTCGCCGCGCACCGCGAGCAGATCGGCCGGCTCGGCGAGCGCGAGGTCGGTCACTTCGCCGCGATCAGCGCCCGGCTCACCCAGATGGCCGGCCTGCTCACCGCGGTCAGCGGCACGGTCAAGGATCACGCCGCCGCCCTGGCCAGGCTGGAAGGCCTGGACCGCCAGGTCGCCGACCTGACCGCCCAGCTCAACGGCACCGGCTCCGCCGAAGATCCCGGCGGCTACCGGCCGGGACCGGCGCCCAAGTGGTGGAAACTCACCGGCCAGGCACGCCAGGAACCGCTCGCGCGGCTGCGGGCATGGGTCGAGCAGGTCTACCGGCCCGGGTACGGGCAGCTGGCCGCCACCCTCGGGCCGTGCTGGGAAGCGCACGACCTGTGCCTGTACGGGCTGGACATCGCGGCCGAGCTGTGGTCGGTGCTCTACCTCCACGCCACACGCACCCCGGCGATGCTGTCGGCCCAGGCCGAATACCAGACCCGCATCGTGCCCGCCCTGGCCGAGCAGCTGATGACCGAAACCGCCCGCTGCGGCCACGCCCAGGCCCGCCGGCCCCTCAACGGGCAGATCCGGAGCGCGCCATGACCGATGCGACGCTGCGCCGGGCGCTGGCCTTCGCCGAGTGCGGGTGGCCGGTCTTTCCCTGCCAGAGCGGCCAGAAGATCCCCGCCACCCGGCACGGCTACCTGGACGCCACTACCGACGAGCGGCAGATCACCCGCTGGTTCACCCGCCATCCCGGCTGGAACCTCGCCGTGGCCACCGGTACGCCAGGACCAGACGTCCTCGACGTCGACCAGCACGGCAAGGCCGGGAACGGGTTCGCCGCCTTCAACCGGCTCGCCCGCGCCGGGCTGCTCGACGGCGCCAGCGCCTACGTGGCCACCCCCAGCGGCGGCCTGCACGCCTACTTCAACGGGACAGACCAGCGCAACGGCCACCTGCCCGCCCACCACCTCGACTTCCGCTCCACCGGCGGTTACGTCCTCACCCCGCCGTCGCAGGTGGACGGCAGGCCTTACCAGCTCCTCAAGACCTTCGACGGCCGCGGCGGCCTCGACTGGGCCACGGTCACCCAGGTGCTGGAGCCGCAGAAGCAGCAGCAGCGTCCCGAGCCTCGCCCGGCCTTAGACGGCGACATCGGCCGCCTTGCCGGGTGGGTCGCGCGCCAGGGCGAGGGGAACCGCAACGCGGGTCTGTTCTGGGCCGCCAGCCGCGCCCTGGAGGCCGACCGCGCGGCCGACCTCAGCCCACTGGCCGTAGCAGCCCGGCAAGCAGGGCTCGAGAAGCGGGAGATCGGCCGGACTTTGGACTCCGCCCGCAAGACCGGCGAGCCCCGCCCTTTCCAGCGTGATCATGAGGCCGAGGCGGTGACCTGACATGACCGCCCACGGACAAGACCGCACGATCGGTGCCACCGGCGGCCGCCACGCCGCCCGCGACCACGTGACGCTGCTGCGGGAACTCGGCGGCACCTACCGCGCCATCGCCACAGCCGCCGGGGTCGGGCCGATGACCGTCCACAGCATCGCCACTGGCCGCCGCCAGCCCACCGGGGGCACTGCTGCCGCCGTGCTCGCCGTGACCCCCGGCAGCCTGGCACGCGCCCGGCTGGACGCCGGCGGTACCCGGCTGCGGCTGCGCGCGCTGCACGTGATGGGCCATAGCTCGGCCCGCATCGCCCGCGCGGCCGGCGCCAGCGACAAGACCATCCGCAAACTCCTCCGCGGCGACGCCAAGACCATCAGCCCGCGGCTCCACGACGCTATCGCCGACCTCTACGACGCCTGGTGGGACAAACGCGCCCCCGAGCGCACCCGCGGGGAGCGGGCCGCTGCCCGCGCCGCCCGGCGACGGGCCATCGCCGGGAACTGGTGCGCGGGCGCCGGGCTGGACGACGACGAACTGGACGTCCCCGGCTACCGGCCCGAACAGGGCTGGAAGGCCGCCACCGGCACCGGCCCCTCTACTGACCTCCACCCGCGATCCAAAGGAGCAGGGAGGGAGCCGGGCTCCCGTCACAACAACGACAGACAGGCAGGGACCGCATGACCAACCACGACAGCGGCACGCCCGGCGATGAGGCCCGCGAACCAGCCACCCTGGCCTGCGCGATCACCTACGACCAGGCGGAGACCGGCTACCGGTGCACCATCGACGCCCGCGAGCGGTTCGAGGAGCTCACCAACCGTGACCTGATGGTGCGCGCGCACGCGACACTCAAAGCCCGCGGCACCTACGACCCGCAACTGTACGGAGACGCCGATAAATACCAGCCGCTGACCGCCGAAGAGCACCTGGAAATCCTCGCGGCCGGCGAGATGCTGGCCCGCTACTACCGCCACCCCGCGCTCGTGCACCAGGCAGTCCAAGCCGGTGCGTCGTGGTCCCAGATCGCTGAGGCAACCGGCTCAGACGAGGCGACGGTGCGGCAGGCCTACAGGGCATGGGCTGACGGCCAGCATCGCCTGTACGCCGACTTCGAGGGCAAGTTCGGCATGGACAACGCCGACCACACTGCCGCGATCGGCCGGGCCGCCGAGCCGCAAGCCGAGGCGGGCTCGTGATGGCCGCCGGCGACATCGTCCGGGTGACGGCGAACTGCGGGCTGACCTGGACCGGCCCGCGGCACGCCTGGACCGGGTGGATGTCCGGCCGTCACGCCCACGCACACAACAAAGGCTGCGACGGGCTGCCGGCGAGCTGCGATGGCCTGACGGTCACCCCGGTGGAGCCCAGCCCGCAAGCCGGCGGACACGACCACGACTGGGCCGGGCCAGGGTTCACCAAGCCGGGCCCCGAGCCCGCGCTTGAGCACCGCGGCAGCGAGGCGGGCCCGTGATGGCCACCCGGTACGGCCCCGAAGACGCTGCCGGCGACCGCGGGAGACAGCCGCAAGGCCATGACGCCTGCCACGGGCGGGGCATGGGCAGGCCGGCCGAGTTCGTGGCCGTGACCTGGGTCAGCGATCAGCTGCGCAACCGAATCCAGCGCAACGGAACTTCGCTGGCTGCGGCCCGGCAAGCAACGAACAGACAGACCCGTGCGCCGCAGCCAGATCTGGAAGCCGAGCCGTGAACAGCGCGTGGCAGCAACAGAACGAGCCGGACCGAGCAGGCCGGCTGGCACAGGCGCGCGAACCCTCGGCTGGTCCGGCGGGCCGCGACGGGGAGACAGCGCATCGGGCGGCCGAGGCCGGGCCGGACCTCACCCACGCCGGTCCGCGGCAAGCGGGCGCTGGCACACGGCGGGCCGACGAGCGCGCCCAGGCCGCCCGGTCCGTCGACTGCCCCTGCCAGCCCGGCCCCGGCGTGCCATGTGGCCCATCCGGGGACCACCTGGCCCGCTATCTGCATGCCGAGCAGCAAGGTGTGATCACCA
>DASYQM010000373.1:0-1759 GCA_036005525.1 Streptosporangiaceae bacterium | reverse complement strand
GACGCCCCGCGGGTGGGTGACCTGCTCGCGATACCCACCACCGGCGCGTACTGCTACACGATGTCGAACAACTACAACGGCGCCCGCCGGATCCCGGTAGTGTTCGCCGACGGCGGCCGGGCCCGGCCGGTGGTCCGCCGCGAGACGTGGGACGACCTGCTGGCGCGGGACGTGGCCCCAGCCTGACCGGGGAGCGTCTCACCGCCCTGGAGTGACACACGGCGGCAACGGTTTCCCAGTCCGCAGCATCTTGGTGCAAGCCGACGGGCTCACCTGCGGTTATGCCGGCCTGCTTCCCATGCGTTGGATGGCAATTCATGCTTCGTGTGCTCGGTAGTCGCAACACCAGTCTGGGCGGTCACATGTCGCAAATTCCAGGTGCGCCGCATTAGAACGCCTGACCGCCCACGTCCACCTGGCCATGGGCCACCAGCCAGCGCAGCGCCTCGCGTAGCGCGTCGAGCGAGGTGTGCCGCGGGCAGTAGCCGAGCGTTTCCCGGGCCCGGGCGATGCTCGCGGTGATGCTGCGCAACGCATGCTCCCGCGACGTCGTCGCGTGCTCGCTGCCGACCCGATCCTCGAACTCCGCCCAGTCGACAAGGTCCAGCACGGCCTCCCGGCCGAACCAGCCGGCCACCCCGGCCGCCAGCCCGCGCAGCGTCATCGCCTGCTCGGAGACCACATGGAAACTCGAGCCAATCGCCGCCGGCCGGGTCAGCGCGCGCGCGAAGGCCTGCGCGACGTCATCGGCGTGCACGTGGTGCAAGACCCCGAGTCCGTGATCGGGCAGGGCGAGCGGCTTACCCAGAGCCAGGCAGGTCCACACCCCGGGGTCGAGGTTGCCGGCCGGGTTGATCACCGGCCAGCCGGGGCCGCTGATATGTCCCGGGTGCAGTACGACACTGGGCACGCCGCCGGCGAGCGTCTCGCGGTGGAGCAGCGCCTCGATCTCCGCCTTGCCGATGCCGTACTCCCCGCACGGCGTGCGCGGCTCGTCCTCGGTCACGGGCACCCGCAGGGCCGGCCCGTGCACCCAGATCGAGCCGCAGTGCAGCAACAGCGGACGGGTCGGCCGCAGCGCGTCCACCAGCCGCCGCGCGGACGCCGCGGTGAAGCAGAGGAGATCGACGACGGCGTCCGGGCGCAGCCCGGCGACCCGCTCACCGAACGTGCCGGCGGCGTCCTCGGCCTGCCGATCGACCGCGATCCGTTTCACCGATCGCCACTCGGCCCCCCGCTGGTAGGGGTCGCGCACGCCGCGGCTGAGCGCGATCACCTCGTGTCCGGCGCGGACCAGCCGCGGGACCAGGTAGGTGCCGATATGGCCGGTGGCGCCGATGACCACGACTCGAGTCATGCCCGGACCCCCCTGCTTCACCCCGACCTTGCTACGCGGGAAACGGCCGCCTCGTAACCTATTTGACCGCTCCCGCGGTCAGCCCGGCGACGTAGTAGCGCTGCAGGATCAGGAAGATGACGATGCAGGGAATCATCGTGACGACAACACCCGCCTCCAGGATGCCCCAGTTCAGCGTGCCCAGCTGGCCGGTCTGCAGGGTGGTCAGCAGAACAGGCAGGGTGAACTTTGTCTGGTCGGACAGCAGGATCAGCGCGGCCAGGAACTCGTTCCATGAGGTGAAGAACGCGAAGAGTGCGGTCGTGACGATGCCTGGCCGGACGATCGGCATCATCACCTGGAACAGTGCCCGCATGGTTCTGCAGCCGTCGAGGAGCGCGGCCTCCTCGAGGGCTGCCGGCA
>DASYQM010000372.1:0-9543 GCA_036005525.1 Streptosporangiaceae bacterium | reverse complement strand
CGGGCGAAAGGCACCGCGAAGATCAAGATCACGGCGAAACCGGCCAGGCCGGCTCCGAGCTTCACGGTCTGCGCGGCGCCCGGCGGGAACACGTGCTCCATCGCCCTGACGTCCAAGCCCGCCCAGCTACGGGCCGCAGTCGCGGTACCGCGCAAGGCCGCGGGCACCCACATCACCCTCAGGGCGACCGGGACCTCACCGCAGGCGGCAGCCTCCGCGTCATCCTCGGACAGCGTCCTGGTCAAAGCGAAACGAGCGTCCTCGTCTACCCCGGGCGGGACAACCTCTCCGGCCGGCGTGGATGTGTTGCTGCCGACCGAAAACCTGCCGCCAGGAGTCCTTTCGCGCGCCGGGCTGCCCCTGCTGCCAAGCCCGGTCGATGACCCCAGCATGGCCTTCCCGCTAGTCACACCATCGCCTTCAGCGTCCCCGTCCCCGGCACAGGTCCCCATCCGGGTCGCCGACGTGTCAGCATCGTTCCCGCTGGACACGCGCCTTGTCAGCGGCCAGATCATCGGCCTGGCGGTGCTGGCCGCGGCCCTTACCATCGCCGTCGCACGCCTCTCACTCCGCAGGCAACAGCCACAGCAGAGACGGGACCCCGACTGACGGGAACTTGCAAACCTATCTGGCCTGGCAGGATCGCCGGCGAGCCGATGGCAGCGGCCGCCAGGGTGGTCCGCCGCCCGTGGACCCGCCCTCGCCGCCCGCCGGATGCGGCCTCCCCGGCCGCCTGCTGTTGTCGGCCAGGCCTCGCCGCCGGCTGTCACGCGGTGACGTCGGTGCTGGTGAAGCGGGCCCAGGCGATCGCGCAGAAGACGACCGCGTATACGCCGAACGACAGCAGCCCGTGGAGCAGGTCGGTGGTGGCGATCGGCGTCCGGAGCAGTGAGTCGAAAAAAAGCCACCAGTGGCTGGGCAGGTAGGGGTGCACCACCGCGAACTGCGGGATGTTGTCGGCGATCTCGCTGACCACCGCGAGCACCAGGACCGTGGCGATCGCGCCGATCGGGTGCTCGGTGAAGGTCGAGACCGCCAGCCCGATGGCGCCGAGCGCGGCCATCGCCCCGGCCACGTACAGCGTGACGAAGAGCACCCTCAGCAGCCCCTGCCCGAGCGGGACGGTGTTTCCCGACAGCAGCGTCACCGGCCCGACCGGGAACAGCGCGGCCCCGGTGGCCAGCGCGGCCGCTACCACGACGCAGCAGGCGGACAGCCCGAACATCACGATCGCGACGTACTTGGCGGCGAGCAGCCGGGTCCGCCCGGCGGGCACGGTGAGCAGGTACCGCAGCGTCCCGAGGCTGGCCTCCCCGGCCACCGAGTCGCCGGAGACCACCGCGATCGCCAGCGGCAGCACCAGCGCGATCATGAGGGTGATCGCGATGAACGCCAGGAACACCCCGTTGCCGGCGAGCTGGCTGATGAAGGACGACCCCGCATCGCCGTCGCCGCCGCGCGGTGCGGCCAGCCGCAGCGCGATGCCGAGCAGGACCGGCAGCGCGGCGAGGGCCGCCAGCAGCGCCAGGTTGCGCAGCCGCCGGAAGACCAGGCGCAGTTCCGAGCGGAGCAAGCGCAGCCAGGCGGGAACGGCGCCCGGCGACCTGGCCGGCTGATCCGCCGCGCCGGCCGGCGGAAACGCGGTGACCTCAGCCGTCGACATCGAACCCCTCCCCGGTCAGCCCGACGAACAGGTCCTCCAGGTTGGGCCGCGGCGTGTCCAGCCCGGCGACGCCGATACCCGCCAGCACGAGCTCACGGCAGATGCGCTCGGGAGCCTGGTCCGAGAGCTGGGCGCTGACCTCGCCGTCAGCCGACTGGACGTCGGCCAGGCCCAGGGCGGTCAGGGTCTGCGCCGCCTCGCGGGGTTGCGCGGTGCGGATGACGATGCGGCGGCTGCCCAGGCTCCGGAGCTCGTCCAGCGTGCCCTGGAACACCAGCCGGCCGGTCCGCATCACCCCCACGTGGGTGCAGATCTGCTCCACCTCGGCGAGCAGGTGGGAGGAGACCAGGACGGTCACGCCGTCGGTGGCGATCTCCCGGATGAGGCCGCGGACCTCACGGGTGCCCTGCGGGTCCAGGCCGTTGGTCGGCTCGTCCAGGATGATCAGCTCCCGGGGCTGGAGCAGGCTGGTCGCGATCGCCAGGCGCTGCTTCATGCCCAGCGAGTACGCCCGGTAACGCTTCTTCGCCGCGCTGAGCAGGCCCACCCGCTCCAGGGCCGCGTCGATCCGGGCGGCGGCCGTGCGCGGATCGGCGGTCCGGTCGGCCGCGTCGATCCGGGCCAGGTTGGCCCGGCCGGACAGGTACGGGTAGAAGGCCGGGCCCTCGACCAGCGAACCGACCCGCGGCAGGACCCGGGCGGCCGCACCGGGGACCGGGTCGCCGAGCAGGCGGACGCTGCCCCGTGTTGGGTAGATCAGGCCGAGCAGCATACGGATGGTGGTGGTCTTGCCCGATCCGTTCGGCCCGAGGAAGCCGTAGACCGATCCGCGGGAGACGGCGAGGCCGAGATCGTCCACCGCGAGCTGGCCGCCGCGGAAACGCTTGGTCAGCCCGCTGGTGGTGATCGCCGGGCCGGGCGAGCCGGGCGGGCCGGGCGGCCCGGCGCCAGCCCCTGGGTCGGCTTCCGCCACGGGGCCGGTATCGGTGCCGGTGCCAGCGGCGCTCACCTGACCTGCGCCGCCGCGCTGTACAGCACCGACGGGTCGACCGCCCCGATCAGGACGTGACCGTTGCTGGTGATCAGCATCGAGACAAGGCTGGTCCGCACGAGCCTGCCGGTGCCCCAGGCGCCGTGAACAGGCGTGGCCGACTTCAGCAGGGCGGCCAGGATGCCGGCGGTGTCCACGCCTCCGCCGTCCCCGGAACCGGGCCCGGCGGCCGCCGACTGGGCGGCCTGGCCCAGGGCACCGGCCGCGTTACCCCCATGGGTGAGCGCGTCCAGGGCAGAGGCGGGCAGCACGGCCACCGACAGCCAGTCCTTGCCGATCACCTTGACCCCGGCCGCGTGCGGCCGCGACGCGGGCGGCTCCCGAGTCCATCGCGCCGGCCGACTCGGCGTCACCGTGTGCACGCTCGCCCCGTTGGGCGGCGTGAAGGCGAAGGTGGAGGCCGGCGGCGCGGCGAAGGTGATCGAGGTGAAGCCGGTCTGGAACGCGGGGCTGGCCGCGCTCCGGGCGAAAAGCTGGACTCCCAGCACGACGCCGGGGTGCTGTGCGTCCAGCTCGAAGACCACCCGGCCGACCAGGGATCGGCTGTCCTTGGGGGCGATCACCAACTGGTAGGCGTCCTGGCCCGCCACCGTCGTGGTGGGGCCGGACGTGACGCTGGTGCTGGGCCCGACCGCCGCGAGCAGCCTCTGCGCGGCCTGCTGCGGGGTGAGCGGCATCTTCTCGCCCGGCGCAACCGTGCCCGGCTTCGCGGGACGCGGCGGGATCGTGATCCGCTGAACCGAGTTCGAGCTGCTCCGCCAGACCCACGCGGTGCTGCCGTTGCGGATCACGTCGGTTTCGCCCAGTGGCACCGGGAGGGCCAGCCTGACGTGGGCGGGATCGGCGTACCAGAGCCTGATCGTGTGCGAGCCGGACAGCATGGACAGCGGCGACGACGGGTCCTGCTGCCCCGGCAGCTGGGGTATGCCGAACGCCGACGACTCCACCACAGTGCCGCTCATCGCCGGCGGCGTGCCCGCGTGGCTGGCCAGCGCGGCGAGCAGCTGGGCCGGAGTGCGGGCGGGCAACGCGGGTGATGCTGCCGCCGAGGTTGCCATCGATGCGGCTGTCACAGCCGCCACCACGGCAACGGCTGCGCCGGGCACCGCCCATCGCGCCCGGCGTGAGGTCATCGGCAGGAGCTTCACGGCCACCTCACACTCGCCCGGCCCGGGGCACCCTTGCCCGGGTAATGGCCCCGCCCTGAACCCGACTGCTTCCGCCAGGTTATGCCAACCGGGCCGTCCCCGCGTCAGCCGCGGGGACCGTCCCCGTATCCCCCGCAGGGATGACACCCAGCAAAACGGCTGGCGAGCGGTGGCGGTTCCTACCAGCCGCCCCACGGGAGCAGCGAGGTGACCGCGATGACGGCGAACAGCAAGGTCAGGTACGCGATCGACAGGTGGAACAGGCGCATGGGGGCGGGGTTGGCGCTGGGCCGCACCACCCCGGCGCACGCGCCCTCGGCCGTCGTGGGGCTTTCCGCCGCAGCGGCCGACGTCCCGGGTGGCCCGTTGGTGCCGGTCCTGGCGATCCGGGCGACCCTCCGGCGGAGCCGGTGGGCTTCGAGCAGGAACCAGGCGCCGAGCCCGGCGGCGCTCACCGTGTACAGCCAGCCGGCGTACGGGGCGAGCGCCAGGGTGGCCGCGACCATGACGTACGAGTAGATCAGGATCTTGCGGGCCACCACCGTGGGCGGCGCCACCACTGGCAGCATCGGCACGCTCGCCGCCGCATAGTCGTCCCGGAACTTCATGGCCAGCGCCCAGAAGTGCGGGGGCGTCCAGAAGAAGATGACGGCGAACAGCACGACCGCCGGGAGGTTGACCGTCCCGGTCACCGCCGACCAGCCGACCAGGACGGGGAAGCACCCGGCCGCCCCCCCGATGACGATGTTGGACGGGGTGCGGCGCTTCAGCCCGATGGTGTAGATGAAGACGTAGAAGAGGATGGCGGCGTCGGCAAGCACGGCGGACAGCCAGTTGACCAGCGTGCCGAGGAGCACCGTCGACGCTGCCCCCAGCAGGATGCCGAAGACGAGCGCCTCGGCCGGCCTGATGACCGCCAGCGGCGTGGGCCTGGCCAGCGGGCGGCGTGAGGTGCGCCGCATCACGGCATCGATGTCACGGTCGAGGTAACAGTTGATGGTGTTCGCGCTCCCGGCCGCGAACGCGCCTCCGATCAGCGTAACGACGAGCAGGCGGACCGACGGCAGCCCCCGCTGCGCCAGCAACATGGTAGGGATCGTCGTGACCAGCAGCAGCTCGATGATCCTCGGCTTGGTGAGCGCGAACAGCGAGCGGGCGACGACGCGGACGGAACGGCGCCCCGCCAGGGCGGGGAGCGCGCTTGTCGTCGCAGGTGTCACTGCATGCCCTCCATGCCGTCATGCCTGCCGTACCCGCCACCGTCTGGCGTCCCGCCCGCGCCCGGCGTTCCGCCATCACCCGGCATGCCGCCACCGCCCGGCGTGCCATCCGCTGGCGGGGCCGCGGGCGGCGGGGGCGCAGGCGGCGGCTGGGCCGCGGCGTGCCGTGGGGCACCGGCCGTATGCCTGCCGCCGGCGGGCACCAGGTCTCGGTGCCCCGGGACGGTGTGCGGCTTCGTATACAAGAAGTACAGGATGGTCGCTACCACCACGAACAGTCCCACGGGAATCGCGAAGGTCATGATGGACCCGGCCAGGCTCCAGTCGTTGCCGAAGTCCGCGAGGATCAAATGCTGCACTCCAGCCTCCTGTTAATCAACTCACGGTCACCTCAGCCCGGGCCCTGACGGCCAGGCTGACTTCTGCCTGAGCAGCCGATCGATGCCGGCCGCCGTGGCCTCCGATTCCTCGTCCTGGAGCCATCTGATGGCGAGCGCCACCGCCAGGACGCTGAGCGGCACCAGCGGGATCACCCACAGGACCGCCCCACCCACCTGCTGGTCGGCGACGACGCTGAGAACATGATGACGGAAGCCGAGATACGCGGGGTAAACCAGCCCCGCGCTGTACACGCGGATCAGCCCGAGCACCGTGCCGGACGTGGCCACGGCCAGGACGAGGACAACCCGGCGCAGCGGCGCGAGCTGGGGCCGCAGCGGTGGTGACTCTATGAGCTGGAGCCACAGCAGGATGCCCGCGGTCAGGTAGCTGACGACTTCGACGGCATAGAGAGCGGAACTGCGCAGCGCCGCGTCGAAGGGCGCCGGCAGGTGCCATAGCCACCAGATGGCGCAGAACACCACCGTGACCAGGATCGGCACGGCCCGCCAGCCCGGCGGCCAGGTCCGTCCGGCTGGTTCGTCGCCGGCTGATTCGTCGCCGGCCGGTTCGTCGCCGACCGATTGGTCGCCGGCCGCGGCCCCGGCCGTGCGCTGATCCGGCCGGCTGAGCCGCCCGCCGAGCACCAGGCCCTGGCGCAACGGCCGCCACGGGGCGCCGAGCACGATGAGCGCCGGCGCCACGATGGCGAGAATCACGTCCTGCAGGTTGCGGGCCCAGACGAACCGGTACGACCAGTAGCCCATCGGGGACACCACGGCCAGCAGGGCCAGCAGCAGCCCGGCCTGGCAGGCGACCGCCCGCGCGGTCTGGGCGCGCGGCCGGGGCCGGCCCGGCAGGGCGGTACCGGTGGCCGCGCCGCGCATACCGGTCAGATGGGCGGCGGCGGCCACCGCGTAGGCGGCCAGGGCGGCCACGTTGGCCGACCAGTACGAGACAACCACGTTCATGACCGTCGCGGCCTCGGCCGGCTGACCGGGCCTTCCGGACGATCTGCCCCCTTCCTCAGAGCAGGTAGAACAGCACCCAGAACACGAGCCCGACGACCGCCATGTAGTTCCACACGGCGGTGAAGGCGCTCAGGTTGGCCTGGAACCGCTGGACCGCGAACGCCTCTTTGAAGGTGGGCGGCTGCTCCACGAACGAGATGGCCGGGAGGGAGCGGGACCTCATGAGCAGGGTTTCCAGCCAGATCATCATCGCCAGCACCACCGTCAGGTAGACAGGGTAGGTGCCGGTGAAGACGCTGGCGTATCCGGAGCTGCCGGGCCAGAAGGGCAGGAAGAGCAGCTGAATGATCATCAGTGCCACCGCCGCGACGCCCAGCACGAGCGCCGCCACCCCCCCGGCCTGCCACGCCGCCTTGTTGCCCGCCTTGATCCGCTGCAGCGTCACCGTCTGGACGATGGCGCTGATCACGATCAGCGCGACGATGATCGTGCCCATCGCCACGTTCGGCCGGACCCAGGCCAGGCCGTGCCACCTACCGTTGGAGTTCAGCGAGCGCAGGTAGAAGTAGGCGAACACGAACGAGCCGAAGAGGAAGGTCAGCCCGCCCATGGCAAGCCGGGAGCCGGTCCAGGTCGCGCCGAGCGCGGACTCGTGGTAGAACCCGGCCTCCTCGGCCGTCCGGTCGAGCGCACCAGGCCCGCCCTGCGGCGCCGCGCCCCGCGGTGTCGCCGTCATCGCTATGCCTCCGTTCCCGCGCTCGCGTAGGCGGCGCTGACCACGCCCACCGGCGGGTTGAGGTCAGCGACGGGCGGCGCGTCCTTCACGCCGTACTCATACGGTCCGGACAGGACCACGGGAATGTGCGCGAAGTTCTGCGGCGGCGGCGGTGAGGACACCTGCCACTCCAGGCCACGGGCATTCCACGGGTTGGCGGCCGCCTTCACCCGGGCGAATCCCGTCGACCAGATGAAGTTGATCAGGAAGATCAGTATCGACCCTCCCAGCAGGAACGACGAGATGGACGCCCAGTCGTTGAGCGTCTGCAGGTTTCGCGCGTACTCGAACACCCGCCGCGGCATGCCCATCATGCCGAGGGCGAACAGCGGCAGGAAGGTCGAGTTGAAGAAGATGAACATCGTCCAGAAGTGGATCTTGCCCAGGGTCTTGTTCATCTCGTAGCCCAGCATCTTGGGCAGCCAGTAGTAGAGGCCGACGAAGAAAGCGAAGATCAGGCCACCCATGATCGTGTAGTGGAAGTGCGCCATGACGAAGAAGCTGCCGTGCTCGGTGGTGTCGGCCGGGACGTCGGACAGGAACACCCCGGAGATCCCGCCGATCAGGAAGTTGAAGTACATGCCGAGCGCGAACAGCATCGGGACGGAGAACCTGATCCTGGCCTTCCAGAGCGTCCCGAGCGCGACCAGGTAGATGAACCCGGTCGGGATGGAGATCAGCTCCGTGGTGAGCATGTACAGCGGGCGCATGTCCGGGTTGATGCCACTGTCGAACAGATGGTGCTGCCAGACGAAGAAGCTCAGCAGCGCCACCCCGAACATGCCCGCGGCGCTCACCTTGTAGCCGAAGAGCGGTTTGCGGGCGAACACCGGGAGGATCTCTGACACCACACCGAAGCCGGGCAGGGCCAGGATGTACACCTCGGGGTGCCCGAAGAACCAGAAGAGGTTCTCGTACAGGTAGCTGCTGCCGCCGAGCTGGTTCGCGTAGAACGCGGTCTGCGCGGTCCGGTCGCTGATCAGGATGTAGAACCCGGCGATGAGCACCGGCACCGCGAGCACCTGGAGGAACGAGACCGTGAACATCGACCACACGAACATCGGCAGGCGGCTCCATCGCATGCCGGGCGCCCGGTAGTTGATGTAGGTCACGATGATGTTGAACCCGGCCAGGATCATCGAGATCCCCATCAGGCCGAAGGCGACCGCATAGCTGTCCATCCCGGGGCTGGCCTGCAGGCTCAGCGGCGCGTAACCGGTCCACCCGGTCGGGAAGCCGTTCCACAGGATGCCGGACAGCAAGATCATGTAGGCGGGTGGCGTGAGCCAGAATCCCAGCGCCTCCAGCCGGGGGAAGGCCATCCGCTTCGACCCGATCATGAGCGGGGCGAAGTACTGGCCGAACGGCCCGAGGATGACCGACGACATCATCATCATCATCATCGTGGAGTGCTCGCCCACCACCATCAGGTAGGCGCTCGGGCTCAGGACGTGGTACGTCGGCGAGAGCAGCTCGGTCCTGATCGCCATGGCGAACAGGCCGCCGGTCAGGAAGTAGGTGATCATCCCGAACAGGTACTGGATGCCGACGACCTTGTGGTCGAGCGTGTACCGGAAGTACTTCGCCAGGCCGCCCACGGGCGCGTGCTCGATGTCCGGCAGCGGCTTGCCGACCATCAGCCGGCCGAGGTCATTGAAGATCCCCAGACCGGCCAGCCAGCCGATCGTCCCGAAAACGTATCCGAGGACGACCGGCCAGTCCCTGGTGTCGCTGAGCCCCTGGGCGAAGTTGCCGCTCGACGACTGCACGAGCCAGCCGAGCCAGTTACCGATGAGGTAGCCGGTCACCGCGCCGAGCAGGCCGGTGTGGACGGCCGGCCTTCTCCACCAGGCCCGGGTCTCGGCCGGGCCGCCGGGTTCGCCGCCTACCGGCTGGATCCGGTCGGCGCCCGGTGTCGTCTCGATGGCCATCCGGTCACCTCTTCGTCGAATGGGTGGTCAGTGCGTGCGCCGCCGCGCACGGCCCGGGCCGCGTCACGGCGACACCGGATCGCCGGGGTCGCCCGACTGGAACAGGGATGGGTAGTAGTAACCGTTGGCGCCGGTGATGCCGGCCACCTTGACGAGGTCCTTGCCGAGCTGCGGGATGACCGTCGGGTCGTAGGTCAGCGCGTACCGCGGAAGGGCGGCGAGCACTCCCAGCCGCGCCTCCCTGGCCTGCACGCCCCTCGCCCACGCCTGGAACGCGGCGGGGGTCACGACCCGGCCATAGTTGAACATGGCGCCGTGCCAGATCCCGCACAGCTCGTTGCACCGGACGGTGAAGCTGCCCAGCTCCTGGGGCTTGGCGTAGGCGACGTTGTCCACCCCCGGGTTG
>DASYQM010000371.1:0-4711 GCA_036005525.1 Streptosporangiaceae bacterium | reverse complement strand
GGCGCTTTCTGCGCCGGTGCGGACGCGGCGACGGAGTGGGGGAGATCGCGCTGCTGCGCACCATCCCCCGCACGGCGAGCGTGACCGCGTACACCGATGCAACCGTGTACGCCCTGCGCAGGGAGCCGTTCCTGACCGCGGTTTGTGGCCATGCCGCCACCCAGCGGCAGGCGGACCGCATCGCCGATGCGCGGCTGGCGGCCGGCGCGGCGCCGGGCAGCGGCGAAACCCCGGAGCCCGACACGGCGGAGCCGGGCTGACCGGGGCCGTTCGTCGGCGGCGCGATCTGGGGTGAGCTGACGACGGCGGTGATACCCAGCGGCGACGGTACGGTGCGCGCGGGCGGCGCCTGGTTCCAGGTGAAGCCGACGCTCGGCGCCTCAGGGATCACCGGCGCGTCGATCGTCCGCCAGGGCTACATCGCCTCCAAGGGCCGGTACCAGATCTACCCAGCGGTGCAGCCGGACGCGGCCGGGAACGCGGCGGTTATCTTCACCCTGACCAGCAAGGCGCGGTTCCAGGCAGCCGCCTATGCCCTCCTGAAGGCAGGCCACGCCAACTTCGGGCCGACGGTCGTGGCAGCAGCGGGGTCCGGGCCGTACATCCGGTCCCCGGCGAACGCGCCGCGCTGGGGTGACTACTCCTTCGCGGTGCCGGACAGCGGTACCGACGCCGCGTGGCTCGCCACCGAGTACATCCCGCCCAGGTCGAGCCAGACCACAAACGGGAGGATCCGGAACTGGGGGACGCGCGTCCTCAAGATCCGGCTCAAGTAACGGTGTAGGCGCCAACATCCGCTGCGTCAGCGAATGCCGCTATCGCAGCGGATGTTGGCGTGCACGGCAGCCGGTGAGGTGACCGAGACCGGCACGTGCGGGCAGCGTGGGAGGACCTGCCTCGTCACCGCGACCAGCACGTACCGGCCCTGCCCGAGCCGCATGGAGTAGTGGCCGTCGGCGCGGGTGCGGGTGCTCGCGGTCACCCCGGCGGACAGGGACCGGGCCTCGACCAGGACGTCGCCCACCGGGCGGGGCTTGCACATGCGGCTGGGCCGCTCGACGGGGCATCCCGGCCGGGCCTCGACGACGCCAGAGATGAGCGCCGTCGGTCCGGACGGCCGACCCGGGCCGGACGCCTGCACAGAGCCGGACGGCTGCGCAGGGCCGGACGGCTGCGCAGGGCCGGACGGCTGAGCCGGGCCGGACGGCTGAGCCGGGCCGGTTATCGCTTGGCGCACGCCGCAGGACGCGGTCACGAGGACGAGGCCGGCCGCGGCCAGCAGCCACCGGGCCCGCGGGGCAGGCCACCGCGTCGTGGTCATCACGGGAACTTGGACGGCCCGCCGGGGCGGTCGGTTCCCGCGTGGAGAAGTAGAGCTGCCGATCCAGTGGATCCTGGGCGACGCGGCGCATTTCTGGTTCGGCGGCGCCTCCTGGACCAAGAGCATCGCCACCACGGCGGCGGTCCGCTCGATCTGGGAAGAGGAGTTCCTCGGCATCCGGCGGATGGGCGGCTGCTGCGTGTTCACCATGCACCCGCAGATCATCGGCCGGCCGGGCAGGCTCGCTTTTCTCGATGCCTTTATGGCCTTCGTCACCGGCCACGAGGACGTGTGGGTCGCCACCACTGCCGAGATCGCGAGCCGGGTATGACGACGGCAGCATGACCGCGATCGAAGGGGCGAGCCGATGAACGTATTCCCGCACGTGCGCGTGGAGGGATCCGCAATCGACCGTGGCCGGCAGTACGGCGCCCAGGCGGCAGGCCGCGTGCGGCGATCGGTGGCGGCGTACCGGGAGGTGTTCGCCTACTACGCCGGGTGGGACTGGGCGACCGTGCGCCGCGAGGCGGACAGGTTCGAGAAGCCTATCGCCGCGTTCCGGCCCGCCTACCTGGACGAGATCCGGGGCATCGCCGAGGGAGCGGGCCTGGATCCCGGCGACGTGCTCGCCATCAACGTCCGCACCGAGGTGATGTTCGCGGCCAAGGCCCGCCAGGCGGCGGGCCAGCTGCGCGCCCCGGACGGCTGCACCGCGTTCGCCGTGGTTCCCCCGCCAGGCACAGACGGCTCCACCCTGATCGGCCAGAACTGGGACTGGCTCCCGCACACCAGCGGGACCGTGGTGGTCCTGGAAGCGAGGCAAGACGAGGGCCCGGACTTCGTCACCGTGGTCGAGGCGGGGCTGCTGGCCAAGACCGGGATGAACTCATCCGGCCTTGGCCTGGTCACCAACGCGCTGGTGACCGACACGGATACAGGGGCGCCCGGCATTCCCTACCATCTCGCGCTGCGGGCGATCCTGGACTGCGAAACCGTGTCCGACGCCCTCGCGGCGCTGCAGTCGGGCGAGCGCTCGTCCGCGGCCAACTACCTCATCGCCCACCGCGACGGCAGCGTGGTGAACGTGGAAGCGGCCCCCGGCGACTTCGGCCGCCTGTACCTGCTGTTCCCCGAGGACGGGGTGGTGCTGCACAGCAACCACTTCCTGTCGCCCGGCTTCGGGGGTAAGGACGTATCGGTGTGGGTCATGCCGGACAGCCCGCTCCGGCTGCAACGCATCCGGGCCGGGCTCCGCCGGCGGAATGGGCTGCCGACGCTCGAGACCTTCCAGGCGCTGCTCGCCGATCACGCCAACTACCCGTCCGGCCTGTGCTGCCATCCGGACCCGCGAAAGGATCCCTATGACCAGGGGGCGACCGTCGCCTCGGTGCTGATGGACCTGGGCACCCAGCAGATGCTGCTCGCCGGCGGGAACCCGTGCTCGGCGCCCTACCGCCAGCTGGACTACCGCGAGTTCCTGGCCAAGCCGTCCGGCGCCGCGGAGCCTGCCCGGTGACATGGCCTCGGCCCGCCGGGCTGCGTCAGCCGGCCTTCCGGCCGAACAGGACCAGGTACTGCGCGGGAAGGACGACGGGCGTGCCGCCGGAGGTGTTGTGGCGCTCGAAGAGCTTGACCATGTCGTCGCGCAGCGCCGGCCACCGGCCGTCCGCGTCCAGCAGTTCCCGTGCCGTCACCACCGGCCCGAACTTCGTCGCGTAGCAGTCGACCGCGGCTGCCACGGAGGCGTGGTGGATGTCGGCGACCTCGCGCTCGAACTCGAACCCGATCCCGGTGCCCTCGAACAGCTCACGCACGTACTGCTCGTCGCCCCACATCAGTGGCGGGCTGACGAACTCCGGCTGCGGCGGGAGGTACTTGCCCACGGCGCGGAAGAAATCCCCGATTGACCCCTCGGGCGTCCACGCGCAGATCCCCACCTGCCCCCCGGGACGGAGGACGCGGGCGATCTCGTCCGCCACGACCTCGTGGCGGGGCGCGAACATGCAGCCGAACGTCGACAGGATCACATCGAAACGCTGATCGCCGAACGGCAGGTCCTCGGCGTCGCCTTCGGCCCACTCGACCGCCACGCCCGCGGCCTTGCCCCGGGCCTGCGCTGCCTCCAGCATCGCTGGGGTCAGGTCGAGGCCGGTGACGCTGGCGCCCGCCTGGGCGGCCGGAATGGCCGCGTTGCCGGTCCCGCACGCGACGTCCAGCACGTCTTCGCCCGCGGCTACGCCGAGGCGGCGGACGAGGCGCGCGCCGACCTCGTAGAGCCCTTCCTGGCGCATCATCGCGTCATAGTCACCCGCCGCCCACGCGGCCTGGGCCTCCTGCTTGAACTCCGCCAGCTTCTGCATCGCCAACTCCTCACCTGACTGGGTTCCCTCCAGCATCGGACACGGGGAATCCTCGTGACTTCGCCTGCGGCGGCCAACTTCGGTGCCGGGGGGCATGGCCCATCCGGGCCACGCCGGCGAGCCCGCTACAGCAGACCGAGCCGGCTGGCGTGCGCAACGGCTGCCGCACGCGACGAGCACCCGAGCCGGAGGTAGATGTTGGCGACATGGCGGTGAACGGTGTGCTCGCTGAGCACGAGCCGGTCCGCGATGTCCTTATCGCCGAGCCCTTCGGCCACCAGGCGGAGCACCTGCAACTGGCGCTCACTCAGGGGGCGGCTCCCCGCGGCGCTCATGCCGAGGGTGGTGAGGAGTGCCCGGGCCCGTGCGTTGCCGGCCGGTGCGCCGGCCTTCTCCAGGCATTCCAGCGCTGCGCGCGCTTCACGCTCCGCGGCGCCCGTGCGCCCGAGGGCGAGCAGCGCCGCGGCGAGCTCCAGCCGGGCGCGCCCGGCCTCCACGGGCGCCCGGCAGCCGGTGAACAGATCGACTGCGTCCTCGAAGCGGTCGCATGCCTCTTCATGATCCCCCGTGCCCGCCGCGAGCAGCCCTTCCACGAGCCGCACGGATGCGCGCAGCGGTGCCGTGGACATGACGGCGGCGAGCGAGCGAAGTTCCTCCAGACGCGTGGCCGCCGCCCCGTAGTCGCCCATCGCGACCGCCGCGGACACCAGTAGCTCGAGCGGCACGGCCCGCCCGGTCGTGATGCCGCGGGGAATCCGGCGCAGCAGCCGCTCCAGCTGGTCCCGGGCGGTGCCCGGATCTTCCCGGTCCAGGCTCAGCTCGGCCAGCCCCTGCTGGGCCAGCGGATGCTCCCGGGCCTGCGCGAACAAGTCCTCCGCCTCGGCGAAACGGCCCTGCCGCCGCCGCAGCTCACCCAGCCGCACCAGAGCCTCGGCCCGCCAGTGCGGACGCTTGGCGGTCAGCCCGTCGACCGCGGCGATGAGTTCCCGCTCGGCCTCGGTCCAGCTGCCATGCCAGGTGAGGATCACCG
>DASYQM010000370.1:0-3162 GCA_036005525.1 Streptosporangiaceae bacterium | reverse complement strand
TCGGTGGCTATTTCGGCGGGCGGCTCGCCCAGGCCGGAGCGGAGGTGAGCCTCATAACGCGGGGCGCCCACCTGCAGGCCCTTCGCGAGCATGGACTGAGCTTGTTGTTTAACCTGCGCGTTCGCGCCTGGCGGTGAGGGTGCGGTCTCGTCTGGTGGTTTTCCCAACGTCGTAGCGGGGTGCGGGACGGCGGTTCTTCGACCCTGGCGGCCGCCCGGGACCTGGCTTGCCGGGTTTTGGTGCACCGGCCAGGCGGGGCATGGTGGCGTGGATGTTCCGAAATCCGCGGCGGACCCGGGCGGGGGTGAGCCGGCCTGGTGGGGCCGGGCGTTCCCAGGGCAGGCGAAGGTCATCTGCGAGCGGCCGGGCGAGGCGGAGCTGGGCGTGGCAGGTGATGATCAGCCAGGTCCACCGGTCAGCCGCCTGCGGGTTGCGGATTTTCGGGGTGGTCCAGCCGAGGACCTGCTTGAACAGCCGGAAGGTGTGCTCGAGATCGAACCGGCGCAAGAACGCCTGCCATAGCTGGTCCACGTCGTGCGGTGGCGCCCCGGTCCGTGACCACCACAGCCACACTGGCTTGGGATTGCGGTTGCCAGGCAGGTGATCTACCTGGAGGCGGATCAGGGTTCCCTCGATGACCGGCAGTGGGCCGTCGTGATCCAGCCAGGCGGCCCGGTGGGTCAGCCGCGGGTGCACCCGATCCCAGGCAGCCGCCTCCGCAGTCCCGTAGCGGGAGGTCGCCGTGCGGGTGGTGATCTGCGGGGCCGGCCAGGTCGCCGGATCGGCGAGCGCCAGCTCACCGCCATGCTTGCAGGGTCGGCCCAGGGTGTGGGGCTGGCGCGGCGGCGCCGGCAGCTGCATCACCCGGTCGCTGCGCAGCCGTCCCAGCAGCTGCGCAGGCAGGTCCGCGAGCAGGTAGGCCAGCCGGGTCACGTCATAGCCGGCGTCGAAGATAACCAGGATGGCCGGATCGCCCTGGTGCCAGTGCCCGGCTTCGATCAGCCGGGTAATGACGTCGCGGACCTGCGCGGCGGTGACCGCGATCTGGTCATCATCGGGGCCCAGGCGCACCGCATCCAGCACCGCGGTCCAGGAAGTGCGGCCTGGCTCCAGCGCGGCGATGACCGAGTAGGGCCAGCCCGGGATCATCTGCGCCTGCCCCTTCCCGCGGCCATAGACATGGCAGAACAGCCGGCCGGGGCTGGTCGCTGCTCCCGGCCGCAGCCAGCTGCTCACATCCACCGCCAGCATCAGCCGGCCATCCGCCGCCCGCGGTATCGGCAGCCCAGCCAGCGACCGTCGCAGCCGTGCGACGTCGATCCGGCCGTGATTCACCGCGTCATACAAGGCGCCATGGCCGCGCCGGTGCTCCGCCACCAGCGACAGCCCCGCCAGGGTCTTCACCGGCCCATCCGCGCACAGCACCGCATCGGCTAGCTCGCACAGCTCATCGCTGCGTGTGGTCAGGCAGGCATGGAAGCCCAGCCGGAACCGCGACAGCCTGGCGAGTGGCCCCCCGCCGGCATCTTCTGGCAAGCTGTCCATCACGGCCTTCGCTGGTGATCATGATTCTTTGGCGAGAACACATGATCATGCGGAGGCCGCACTCACGCACCGCGACACGCCGGGCACACCGGCTCAAGATCCGCGAAGCGCCCAGACGTCAGCCGGGCAGGTTAAACAACAAGCTTAGAGACTGTTGCGTAACTGGCTGACTGCGGAATGCTGTCTGTGGTGCCGGCGTGTCGGCGGGACAAATGGATCATCCCCGCCAAGATCGCGCTGTGTGAGCAACTACGAACCCGGCGGGGATGACGCCGCCAGATGCTACCCGTCCCAGATCACCGATGCCATGTGGGCGGTCATCGAGCCGCTGCTGCCCGCCCGTGACCTGCGCCGCGGCGGGCGGCCCCGGGTGTATGGGAACCGGCGGGTGCTGGATGCGATCTTTTATGTGCTGCGCTCGGGGTGCCAGTGGCGGATGGTCCCGCATGACCTGGTGCCCTGGTGGACTGCTTACCGCTGGTACCGCTCGTGGGCGGCGGATGGCACCTGGGACCGGATTCATGACCAGTTGCGCTGCGCCGTCCGGATCGCCGCGGGCAGGGACCCAGATCCCTCGGCGGCGGTGCTGGATGCCCAGTCGGTGAAAAGCAGCGAGGGCGGCCAGGCCCGCGGGGTGGACATGGGCAAGAAGATCACTGGCCGCAAGCGGCACCTGATCACCGACACCCTCGGGCTGGTCCTGGTCGCGGCGGTCACCGCCGCCTCGGTGCAAGACCGGCCCGGCGGGAAGGCGGTTCTGGCCCGGCTCGCCGCCGCCTTTCCCTCGGTGGCGCTGGTATGGGCTGATGGCGGGTACGCCAACTCGATCGACGCCGGCCTGGTGCACTGGGCGGGCCAGGAACTGGGCTTACTGCTGGAAATTGTCCGGCGCAGCGACGACGTCAAGGGCTTTACGGTGCTGCCGCGCCGCTGGGTAGTGGAAAGGACGTTCGGCTGGCTGGTCCGCAACCGCCGCCTGGCCCGCGACTACGAACGGCTCACCGCCTGCTCCGAGGCCATGATCAAGGTCGCGATGATCCGGCTCATGGCCGCCCGCCTGGCCGGTCACAAGACCACATGGGCCAGCGCCGCCGAACGAGAAGCACTCCGCCGCATCACCTTGCAGGACCAGCTCACAACGTGATCACTCAGTTACACAACAGTCTCTTAGGCGCTGCCGCGCTGTGCGCACAAAAAGTGCGACGGGCGATGACCGGCCCGGCATTGAAGTGGTGCAGGCCATCGCCGACGGTGCCGGGGATTCGGCTCGCGTCATCCCTCCCTGTGGCGGCCGGTTCCGGCACCGTGCAGTGCGGCAACTGGCATCAGAGATCACCGTAAGCAGGCCCCGGCAACAGGACGGCAAGGCCTAACGGGCAGTAACACATTCATCCTGGCTATTACCGGGCGAAAACGCATTCAAGGTATGAAAACGTCCACACGCGGGGTGTCGGTCCTCTCACCCTCCGTCCGCTGCTCCGTTACATGCCGCGGCCGGTACCACACCGACCAGCGGCCCGGCCGCTCCCTTTAGGCGACCATGTGGCCCGCGATCCATGTGCGCGTTGCCGCTGCCGGAGAGCCGCCGGGCTGCTAAGCATGATCAAGCACGTCCTG
>DASYQM010000369.1:0-44000 GCA_036005525.1 Streptosporangiaceae bacterium | reverse complement strand
TATGTTCGGCGCGGTGCTCGCGAAGGCCGGGCTGCGCTCGCCCGACCACGGGACCGCCACGTCGTTCGAGCAGGCCAAGGCGATCGCCGACGAGATCGGCTACCCGGTGCTGGTCCGGCCGTCGTACGTGCTGGGCGGCCGCGGCATGGAGATCGTCTACGACGAGCCGACGCTGCACGGCTACATCGACCGGGCCACCGAGATCTCGCCGGACCACCCGGTGCTGGTCGACCGGTTCCTCGACGACGCGATCGAGATCGACGTCGACGCGCTGTTCGACGGCGAGGATCTCTATCTGGCCGGGGTGATGGAGCACATCGAGGAGGCCGGCATCCACTCGGGGGACTCGGCCTGCGCCTTGCCCCCGATCACCCTCGGCCGCCGGGACATCGACCGCATCCGGGAGTCCACCGACGTGATCGCGCGCGGGGTGGGGGTGCGCGGCCTGCTCAACGTCCAGTACGCGCTGGCCGCCGGGGTGCTGTACGTGCTGGAGGCGAACCCCCGCGCGTCGCGGACCGTGCCGTTCGTGTCCAAGGCGACCGCGGTCCCGCTGGCCAAGGCGGCGGCGCGGGTCATGCTAGGCGCGACCGTGCCGCAACTGCGGGCCGAGGGACTGCTGCCGGCCGCCGGGGACGGCGGCACCATGCCGCTCGACGCGCCGATCGCGGTCAAGGAGGTGGTGCTGCCGTTCGGCCGGTTCCGGGACGCGCAGGGACAGGGCGTGGACACGGTCCTCGGCCCCGAGATGCGCTCGACCGGTGAGGTGATGGGCATCGATGAGGTGTTCGGCACCGCCTACGCCAAGTCGCAGGCGGCCGCCTACGGGGCGCTGCCGGTCAAGGGCCGCGCGTTCGTGTCGGTCGCCGACCGCGACAAGCGGTCCATGATCTTCCCGGTCAAGCGCCTTGCCGACCTGGGGTTCGAGATCTGGGCCACCCGCGGAACCGGTGAGGTGCTGCGGCGCAATGGCGTTCATGCCACGATCGTGCGTAAGCACAGCGACGGCGCAGGGCCGGACGGCGAGCCCGACATCGTTGCCAGGATCCTGGATGGCCAGGTGGACCTGATCGTGAACACGCCATTCGGGAGCCCCGGGCAGTCGGGACCGCGCCTGGACGGGTACGAGATCCGCACCGCCGCGGTCCGGCGGCAGATCCCGTGCGTGACCACGATCCAGGGCCTGGCCGCCGCCGTGCAGGGCATCGAGGCGATCACGCGCGGCGAGGTGGGTGTGCGGTCCCTGCAGGAGCACGCGAGGGCGCTGCGTGGCGGGGAAGCGGCCGCGGGCGGCGCCGTGGCGGGTGCCCCGGCCGGGGGCGGCGCGGCGGCGGGCGGTGAGGCATGACGAACGGACCCACCCGGCCGGCCGAGAAGGGTGCCGGGCCCACCCACGTCCAGGTCAACGGGACGGTACTCACCGTGCGCAGGGTGGACGCGTATTACGCCATGACGGTGGTCGCGCCGGGGATCGCGGCCAGGTTCCGGCCAGGCCAGTTCGTCGCGATCGCGGTGGGCGGCCCGGAGACCTCGATGCTGTTGCGCCGCGCGTTCTCGATCCACGAGGTGCGGCCCGACCACGGCGGCACGGTGGAGTTCGTGTTCGCCGTCGTTGGCCTGGGCACCCGCTGGCTGGCCGAACGGCGCACGAGAGACATGATCGACATCGCCGGGCCGCTCGGGCGGCCGTTCCCCGTTCCCCGGGACCCGATGAACTGCCTGCTGGTCGGCGGCGGATACGGCACTGCCCCGCTGTTCCCGCTGGCGGACCGGCTGCGTGGCCGCGGCTGCACGGTCGATTTCCTGCTCGGCGCCGCCAGCGCTGACCGGGTGTTCGGCGCGCTCAGCGCCCGCCGCGGCGGGAGGACCGCGACGATCACCACTGAGGACGGCTCGATGGGAGTGCGCGGGCTTGTTACCGACGTGCTCGGCCAGGTCATCCACGAGTGCAGGACCGATGTGATCTACGCCTGCGGCCCGATGGGGATGCTGCGCCAGGTGACGGCGGTGGCCGGCCGCTATGACATCCCGGCGCAGGTCCTGGTGGAGGAGTCCATGGCCTGCGGGACCGGTGTCTGCATGACCTGCGTCCTCCCCGTGGTCGGGGAGGACGGGGTGACCAGGATGGTGCGGTCCTGCGTGGATGGGCCGGTCTTCCAGGGCAACCTGGTCCGCTGGGACGATGTGGGCACGATCCCGTTCGACGCGCTCGGTGCGCCGGGCTGGAAGCCGCGCCGGCCACCCGAGCCACGGCCGGATAGCCGCCCGGCCACGACGGGGAGGCCCGCCCGTGACAGTTGACCTGCGGACCAGGCTGGGGCATGTCGAGCTGCCCAACCCCATCCTCACCGCGTCAGGCTGCGCCGGTTCGGGCCGCGACCTGGCGCACTACTTTGACGTCGCCAAGATCGGCGCGGTCGTGACCAAGTCGGTCATGCTGGACCCGCGTGCGGGCCGCCCGACGCCACGGATGGCCGAAACGCCCAGCGGGATGCTCAACTCGATCGGCCTGCAGGGCCCCGGCATTGACGCGTTCCTGCAGCGTGACCTGCCCTGGCTGCTATCAAGGGGGGCGCGGGCGGTGGTGTCGATCGCCGGCGGCACGGTCGAGGAGTTCGCCGAGCTGGCCGGCCGCCTCTCCGACGCGTCCGGCGTCACGGCGGTGGAGCTCAACATCTCGTGCCCGAACGTCGAGGACCGGGGCGAGGTCTTCGCCTGCGACCCCGGAGCGTCGGCCGCGGTGGTCGATGCGGTCCGCGGCCGGCTGCGTTACGACATCCCGGTGTTCGCCAAGCTGTCGCCCGACGTCACCGACATCGTCGCGATCGCGCGTGCCTGTGTGGCGGCGGGCGCCGACGGGCTCTCGATGATCAACACGCTGCTTGGCATGGCGATCGACACCCAGACCATGCGCCCCGTGCTGGCGGGGACCACCGGCGGCCTGTCCGGCCCGGCGATCCGCCCGGTCGCGGTGCGCTGCATCTGGCAGGTGCGGGAGGTGCTGCCGGACGTGCCGATCATCGGGATGGGCGGGGTGCGGACCGGCCGGGACGCGCTGGAGCTGATCCTGGCCGGCGCCGCCATGGTCAGCATCGGGACGACCATCTTCCACGACCCGTCCGCCTGCATCCGGATCCTCCGCGAGCTTGAGGAGGAACTGGCCAGCCGGGGGATCGAGCGCCTGACGGACATCATCGGGCTGGCCCACGAGCCGTATCCCGCGCGGAGACGCAGGCTCTCCGGAAGCTCGCTGTGACGTGATGTCACCGTCCCGAGGAGGAACCTTGACCCAGCCGGCGCCGATAGCGGTCGCACTCGACGCACCCGACCTGGAGACCGCTGCGCGGTGGGCCGCACTCGTCACGCCACACGTCAGCACCGTCAAGATCGGACTCGAGCTGTATCTCAGGTACGGGCCGGAGGTAGTGGCCTCCATCCGCGGCGCGAGCGGTGTCAAGATCTTCCTCGACCTGAAGCTGCACGACATACCCGCCACGGTGACCGGCGCGGCCCGGGCAGTGGCGCGGCTCCGCCCGGAACTGCTCACGGTGCACGCGGCGGGCGGCCCCGAGGTGATCCGTGCCGCCGTCGAGGGTGCTCCCGTCACCACCATCGCCGCCGTCACGGTACTGACCTCGCTCAACCAGGCGACCCTGGAGCGGATCGGCATGCTGGGACCGATGTCGGACGCCGTGCGGAGGCTCGCCGTGCTCGCGGTCGAGGCCGGGGCGCGGGGGCTGGTGTGCTCGCCACAGGAGGTGGCCGCCGTCCGGGCCGAGGTCGGCCCGGACATCACTCTGATCACCCCCGGTGTCCGGCCGGTTGGCTCGTCCGTCCACGATCAGGCGCGGACGGCCACGCCCGAGGAGGCGCTGCGCGCCGGCGCCAACCTGCTGGTGATCGGGCGCCCCATCACGGGCGCACCCGACCCCGGCGCCGCCGCTGCCGCCATCGCCGCGCCGCTGCGACGGCTGACGCCCGCGCCCGGATAAGGCCTTTCGGCTGGCCCCATGTCGGTTGGACCGATGCCAGCTAGCCCTGTGGCGGCGGGCCCGTGCCGGCGGGCCCTGGTTCGGCTGGCCCGTGGGGCTGGGGTCGCCGCGGGGCTTGACGTACGCATTGCCTGCGCATTGCCATCGCGTTGCACTTGCGTATCTCGGTGCCGCCCGGCGCGTTTGCATCCCTTGTGCCACGAAAAAGGGTCGGTTTGGCCGAAAGTGGGCGGTCGGCGCCGGAACCGCCCGCACCGCGGCGGGCCGCCGCGCCGACCCGCAGGAACGCCGTTTTCAGCTACGTTCCGTATCAGACCGCTTGCAGAGAGTAGTATCAGCTAATTTATGACGCATTAAACGTGGGTTCGCGTTGCCACAGAGAGCCGGACTCGCTACTTTCCCTAGCCGACCCATCTTTTTCTATTGGAAACCCGAGGTGAACTGGAGTGGCTCTTCCTCCCCTCACTCCCGCTCAGCGTGCGGCCGCCCTGGAGAAGGCTGCCAAGGCCCGCAAGGACCGCGCGGAAGTCAAGAACAACCTCAAGCGCGGATCCACCACGCTGCCGGCCGTCCTGAAGCAGGGCCAGACCGATGACATCGTTGGCAAGATGAAGGTCTCCTCTTTGCTTGAGGCGATGCCGGGTGTCGGTAAGGTACGTGCGCGCCAGATCATGGAGCGGCTTGGGATCGCGGAATCCCGCCGTGTCCGCGGCCTGGGCGCCAATCAGCGCAGTGCACTGGAGAACGAGTTCGGCGGCGATATCTGACCGACGCAGACGGCCCCAGGGGCGGGCGCGGGGGACACGGTTCCAACACCGATTCGTCCGGTCGTCGCGCATGCGATACCGCGCTTGTCCGTGGGGCCGGCGGCGATGCCCGGCTGACCGTACTTTCCGGCCCGTCGGGCGTGGGCAAGAGCACCGTTGCGGCCCGGGTGCGGAACAAGCGCCCGGATATCTGGGTCTCTGTCTCGGCGACCACCCGGCCGCCCAGGCCGGGCGAGGTGGACGGCCGGGAATACCACTTCGTCAGCGACGGATCCTTCGACGCGATGGTCAGCCGCGGTGAGCTGCTCGAATGGGCTGTCTTCGCCGGGAACCGGTATGGCACGCCGCGTGAGCCCGTCGAGCGGCGCCTTGCGGCAGGCAGGCCGGCCCTGCTGGAGATCGATGTCGCGGGGGCCAGGCAGGTGCGCCGCGCCGTGCCCGGAGCGTTGCTGGTCTTCCTCGCCCCGCCATCCTGGGACGAGCTGGTGCGCCGCATCTCCCGCCGCGGCACCGAGCCGCCCGAGGTCATCGCCCGCCGGCTGGAGCTGGCGGCCAGCGAGATCGAGGCCGGGAAGGAATTCGACATCACCCTCGTTAACACGTCCGTCGAGGACGTCTGCGGGCAACTGGTAGCCTTGATGACGGCCTCATCTGGCCACAACCCCAATGATGGAAGGTAGACGTTGGCAGGCAACACCGCTGCGGATGGCATCACCAATCCGCCGATCGACGACCTGCTCGAAGTCGTTGACAGCAAATACCGCCTCGTCATCATGGCGGCCAAGCGGGCGCGGCAGATCAACGCCTACTACGCCCAGCTCGGCGAGGGCCTCCTGGAGTACGTGGGACCGCTGGTCGAAACCCGCGTGCAGGAGAAGCCCCTGTCGATCGCGCTGCGGGAGATCCGGCAGCGGATGCTGTCCGCCGTGGAGACGGCGGAGAGCTGACCTCCTGACACTGAGCGGGGAACGTGCCGGCGCGCATCGTCCTTGGCGTTGGGGCGGGCATCGCCGCCTACAAGGTGTGCGAACTGCTCCGGATGCTCACCGAAGTCGGCCATCAGGTACGTGTGGTCCCGACCCAGGACTCGCTTCGGTTCGTGGGCGCCGCCACCTGGGCGGCCCTGTCCGGGCAGCCGGCCACCGTGAGCGCCTTCGACGGCGTGCACGAGGTGCCGCACGTCCGGCTGGGCAAGGAGGCGGATCTCGTCTTCGTGGCCCCCGCCACGGCTGATCTGCTGGCCCGGGCCGCCGCCGGGCGGGCGGACGACCTGCTCACCTCGATCCTGCTGATGGCGCGGTGCCCGGTGGTCTTCGCGCCCGCCATGCACACGGAGATGTGGGAGCATCCGGCGACCGGGGCCAACGTGCGCATCCTCCGCGAGCGTGGCTGCCTGGTTCTCGACCCGGCATCCGGGCGGCTGACCGGCGCCGACACGGGTCCTGGCCGCCTGCCCGAGCCCGACGAGCTCTACCAGGCCGCGGTCCGGGTGCTCGCCCGGGGCATCGCCGGGCTCGCGCCGGATCTGGTGGGGCGCCGTGTCGTGATCAGCGCGGGTGGCACCAGGGAGGAACTCGACCCAGTCCGCTTTCTCGGCAACTGGTCATCCGGCCGGCAGGGCTACGCGCTCGCCCGGACCGCCGCCGCCCGCGGGGCGGAGGTGACCCTGGTGTCGGCGAACGTGGATCTCGCCGACCCGGCGGGGACCAAGGTGGAGCGGGTGACCTCGGCCTGGCAGCTGAAGTCGGCGATGCTGGCCGCCGCGGCGGGCGCGGACGTCGTCGTCATGGCCGCCGCCGTCGCCGACTACCGGCCCGAGGCCAGAAGCGACGAGAAGATCAAGAAGACCGGCGTCGCCCCGGAACCGCTGCGGCTGGTCGAGAACCCCGACATCCTGCGTGAGCTGGCCAGAGGTCGGCGGCCCGGCCAGGTTATCGTCGGGTTCGCGGCCGAGACCGAGGACGTGCTCGCGCACGGGCGGGAGAAACTGGCCGCTAAGGGGCCCGATCTGCTCGTGGTCAACCGGGTCGGGCCGGGCGTCGCGTTCGGCACCGACGACAACGACGCCGTGGTGCTCGGGGCCGACGGCAGTGCCACGCCGGTCCCGCAGGGGCCCAAGGATGTGCTCGCCGACGTGGTCTGGGACCTGGTCGCTGCCCGGCTGGCCGGGCCAGCCGGGCAGGACGGACCAGCCGGGCGCCAGTAGCCGGTCCAGGCCGGGTTCGGCTCATCCAGAGCTACCGGGCCCCGCTACACTCGGCAGGACCCGCCGCCAGCAGAACCGAGACCTCGCTCCCAGCAGAAAAGGAAGTCAGGTGGCCCGTCGCCTCTTCACCTCCGAGTCGGTCACGGAGGGTCATCCCGACAAGATGGCTGACCAGATCAGCGATGCCATCCTGGATGGAATGCTCAAGGACGACCCGAGCAGCCGTGTCGCTGTGGAGACCCTGATCACCACCGGCCAGGTGCACGTGGCCGGCGAGGTGACCACTGAGACCTATGTCGACATCCCGGGCATCATCAGGGACAAGATCCTCGAGGTCGGGTACGACTCATCGGCCAAGGGATACGACGGGGCGTCCTGTGGCGTTTCGGTATCGATCGGGTCCCAGTCACCCGATATCGCCCAAGGCGTGCTGGACGCGTACGAGCACCGGGAAGGCGAGGGCTCCAGCGAACTGGACCGGCAGGGCGCCGGCGACCAGGGGCTGATGTTCGGGTACGCGTGCCGGGACACCGCAGAGCTGATGCCCCTGCCGATCATGCTTGCGCACCGGCTCGCCCGGCAGCTGTCGCACGTGCGCCGCAATGGGGAAGTGCCCTACCTGCGGCCGGACGGGAAGACCCAGGTGACCATCGAGTATGCCGGCGATCAGCCGGTCCGCCTTGACACGGTGGTGGTCTCGGCGCAGCACGCCCCCGATATCGACCTCAAGGAACTGCTCGCCCCCGACGTTCGCGACCTCGTGGTGGCGCCGGTGCTGGCCGGTCTGGACCTTGACACCTCTGGCTACCGCCTGCTGGTCAACCCGACAGGCCGGTTCGAGGTCGGCGGCCCGATGGGCGACGCAGGCCTGACCGGCCGCAAGATAATCATCGACACCTACGGCGGGATGGCCAGGCACGGCGGCGGGGCGTTCTCCGGGAAGGACCCGTCCAAGGTCGACCGCAGCGGGGCCTACGCGATGCGGTGGGTGGCCAAGAATGTCGTCGCGGCCGGCCTCGCCGACCGCTGCGAGACGCAGGTCGCGTACGCGATCGGCAAGGCCAAGCCGGTCGGGCTGTTCGTGGAGTGCTTCGGCACCGAACAGGTGCCCGTGGAGCGGATCCAGGATGCCGTGCTGGAGGTGTTCGACCTGCGGCCGGCCGCGATCATCAAGGACCTGGACCTGCTCCGGCCCATCTACGCGCAGACGGCGGCGTTCGGGCACTTCGGGCGGGAGGAGCCCGACTTCTCCTGGGAGCGGACCGACCGCACCGGCGCGCTGCGGTCAGCGGCCGGCCTCTGAGAGGTCGCCCCGCCGCACCGCGCCACGCGGTAACCACATGCGCGGGCAGGGCAGGACGGCACGGGAGCGGGAACCGAGAGACCACCCGAGGTCCGACGGCTCTGGTAGGACAGAAGCGTGGCAGGGCAAGCGGACCATGCGGCCTCGCCGCGCGCTGCCCGCCCACGCGCTGCGTATGCGCGCGCCGCCTCCGCACGCGGCGATCGCGCTGGCTCCGCCAGCCGCGGTCGGCGTGCGGGCCCGCCAGCCGAGCGGCTGCCGGTGGCCAGGATCGCCGTGGACGTCCCGCTCGCCCACCTCGACCGGCCGTTCGACTACCTCGTGCCACAGCGGCTGGCGGAGACCGCGGTCCCCGGGTGCCGGGTCAGGGTGCGGTTCGCTGGCCAGCTGACGGGCGGCTACCTCCTGGAGCGGGCTGCCGCCAGCGAACACCGCGGGCGGCTGGCCTACCTGGAGCGGGTCGTGTCGCCCGAGCCGGTGCTGAGCCCCGAGATCGCGGCGCTCGCCCGCGAGCTCGCGGACCGCCGCGCCGGGACCCTCGCCGATGTGCTCCGGCTGGCGATCCCGCCCCGGCACGCCGGTGCCGAGACCGCCGACCGCCCGCCCGAGGGAGCCAGGGACGGCGGCCGGCGTCGGTTCGGAATCCATAATGGCCAGCAGCCGGGGGCGCCCCCGCCGCAGCCGGGTCCGTGGGCGCGTTACCCGGCCGGGCCGGCGTTCCTCGGCGCGCTCGCGCAGGGGCGGGCGCCGCGCGCGGTCTGGTCGGCACTGCCCGGCCCGGACTGGCCGGACGAGATCGCGATCGCCGCCGCGGCGGCCGGGTCGTCCGGGCGGGGCACTGTCGTCGTGGTGCCGGACGCCCGCGACCTGGAATTCGTGGACCGCGCCCTGTCCCGCGTGCTCGGGCCGGGCCGGCATGTCTGCCTGGCGGCCGGGCTCGGGCCCGCCGAGCGGTACCGGCGCTGGCTGGCCGTGGCCCGCGGGACGGTGCGGGTGGCTGCCGGCACCCGGGCCGCCATGTTCGCCCCCGTCCGCGACCTCGGCCTGGTCGCCATCTGGGACGACGGGGACGACCTGCACGCCGAGCCACGCGCCCCGTACCCCCACGCGCGGGAGGTTCTGGCGCTGCGGGCGCACCGGGTCGGCGCGGGAGCACTGATCGGGGGATTCGCGCGCACCGCCGAGGCGGCCAGGCTGGTCGGCACCGGCTGGGCGGCCGGCATGACCGCCGCCCGGCCGACCGTCCGGCGCTGCGCGCCGCGGATCCAGGCAGCGGGCGCCGACGCCGAGCTCGCCAGGGACGAGGCGGCCCGGTCGGGCCGGATGCCGAGCCTCGCGCTGCGCACCGCACGCGCCGGGCTGGCCCACGGCCCGGTCCTGGTGCAGGTGCCCCGGCGAGGTTATGTGACCGCCGTGGCATGTGAGAACTGCCGGTCCCCCGCCCGCTGCGCGGTCTGCGGTGGCCCGCTCGCCCTGGAGACGGGCAGGGGCCCCGCGGGCTGCCGCTGGTGCGGGCGCGCCGACCCCGGATGGCGGTGCCCAGCCTGCGGGGATCCTCGCGTCCGCGCCCTGGTGACCGGGGCCGGGCGAACGGCGGAGGAACTGGGGCACGCCTTCCCTGGCACGCCGGTGGTGGTATCGGGGGGCGCCACGGTCGTCGACACGGTCCCACCGGCACCGGCGCTGGTCGTCGCCACCCCCGGGGCCGAGCCGCGGGCCGACGCCGGGTACGCGGCCGCGGTGCTGCTGGACGGCTGGGCGCTGCTCGGCCGGCCCAGCCTGCGCGCTGCCGAGGAGGCGCTGCGCCGCTGGCTGAACGCGGCCGCGCTGGTTCGGCCGGCAATCTCCGGTGGCGCTGTGACCGTGGTCGCCGAGGCGGGGCTGCCGGCGGTGCAGGCGCTGATCCGCTGGGATCCGGTGACCCACGCCGACCGGGAACTGGCCGAACGTGAGGCTCTCCGGTTCCCGCCTGCCGTGCGGATGGCCGCCCTTTCCGGCCCGGACGCGGCGGTGGCCGAACTGCTTGCGGCGGCCGTGCTCCCGCCGGAGGCAGACGTGCTCGGGCCGATCCCGCTGGACGCCGGTGCGGGGAAGGATGGGCAGAAACCCACTGCCGGGGCTGAAGTGGCTGCCGGAGTAGATGAGAGCAATGAGCTCAGCGGGGTCAGTGCGGCGGATGGTGTTCGGGGCGAGCACGTGCGAGTGCTCGTCCGGGTACCCAGATCCGCGTCAATGGCGCTCGCAGCGGCGCTGCAGGCGGCACAAGGTGTGCGCAGCGCACGGAAGGACACGGGTACGGTCCGGGTGCAACTGGACCCAGCCGAGCTGATCTGAGTTGCTCGCCGAAGGCCGTAGGGTGCTGGAGTGGCCACCTCACGACGGAACCCGCGATCCGGGCTAGGCGTGCCCCGGGCAAGCGGCACGGCCGAGGATGGCGCCGCCGGACGGGCTGCTACCCCCGGCGGCCGCGACGCCGGCGGCAAGCGGGAGCATGGGGCGCCGCGGCTTCCTCCGGTGCGGCTGGCGCCTCGCGAGGAGCTGGCGGGGTCCGCGCGGGTGGCGCCGCTGCTGCGGGCCGCCAGGGAGGTAGCGCGCTGGCTGGAGCCGGCAGGGCGGGTACTGGCCGGGGACGGCCGACTGCCCACGACCGAGGCGGCGGCGGCCATGACAGAGCTGGAACTGGCGCCGGGTGAGCTTGACGCGGCGTGGCGCGTCGCGGCCCGCACAGGGATGCTGGAGGTCGCCGGCGGCAGGGCCCGGCCTGGCACCCGGGTGGAGGTGCTCGCTGCGGGCGACGCGGAGGAGGTGCTTGCCGCCTGGGATGACGCCCTCACGCTGATGCTCACCGCGGAGGACCTGGACGGCATGGCCACGGCCCTTTACACGGTTGGCGGACCGGTAAAGATGGACGCCCTCTTTGAGGCGTACGTGGCGGCCGCGGGCAGCGGCGCCCGCCATCCCGGGCCCGCGTACGCGGCCGGTGACCCGGAGCAGGACCAGGCGGCCGGACTGTCCTCGGCGCTTGAGGCGCTGGCCGACCTCGGGGTGGTGGAACTCGGGACGGACGAGGCTGCCGGCGGGCTCACGGTGACGCTGTCCCGGCTTGGTGTGTGGGGTGTTCACCGGCGGCTGCGGGCCCAGGGCTGGCACGTACCGGTGCTCGGCGGCGGCGCCCGCGGCGACGCAGCCGCCCTGCTGGTCACCCTGGCCAGCTGCGACGTGGAGGACGGCGAGGCCGAGATCGCAGCTTGGCTGGCCGCGCGCACCCGCGAGGACGCTGCACGGGAGCTGATCGATGCGGCGGGCCAGGGGTCGCCCGGCCTGCGCGGCGCGGGATTCGCGGTGCTTGACCGGATCGGTACGGAGGCGGTGCCCGCAGTGCGCGCCGCACTGGGCAACCCGGTGCTGCACGCGCACGCGGCCGTCTGGCTGCACGAGCATGGCGAGGAGGCAGACCTGGGCCCGGGCGACCGGGCGTGGCTGCTGGTGGATCTGGGAGCGGGCCTGCTCGAAGAGGCCGACCCCAGGGACGTGGTCGCGGAGCTGCTGCCAGACGTCCCGCCGGCGGCACAGGCGGAACTGGTCGCTGGGCTCTGGGAGGTCAGCCATCCGGGCGTTACCGAGTTGCTGACCACCCTGAGCGATCACCATCCTGACCCTGCCGTGGCCAGGGCGGCCCGCAAGGCGGCCTTCAAGGCCCGCTCGCCGCTGACGCGCCCGGCCGACTGCGCGCCGGACCGCCCGGACCACCCGGACTACCTGGGCCGGACCACCTAGGCTGGGCCGCCGCACGGCCAGCCGGCGCACCCCGGGAACCTCCAGCTCGCGGCACGGCTGCTGGTGACGGCATCGACCGGGAGAGACGCCCTAGACTTGAGGCTGCCCAGGAAGGGCGCAGAACGGGAAGGGACGGTGCCACCATCAGCGTCAAGCCGATCCGCATCTTCGGCGATCCGGTGCTGCGCACCCCGGCCGACCCGGTCACCGATTTCGACGCTGAGCTCCGCAGGCTCGTTAAGGACCTGACCGACACGATGCTGGACGCACCAGGAGTTGGCCTGGCCGCGCCGCAGATCGGGGTGGGCCTGCGGGTGTTCACCTACCACGTGGATGACCAGCTGGGCCATCTGATCAACCCGTCGCTCGATCTCTCGCCCAACGAGGAGACCGACGACGAGGGGTGCCTGTCATTTCCCGGCCTCGTCTTCCCCGTCAAACGTGCCTACGGCGTCGTCGCCAAGGGCTTCAATATGCACGGGGAGCCGGTCACCCTGGAGGGCAGCGGTCACCTGGCGCGGTGCGTTCAGCACGAGACGGATCACCTGGACGGCGTGCTGTTTATCGACCGGCTCGACCCGGTCGCCAGGAAACTGGCGATGAGGGAGATCCGCGAGGCGGAGTGGTGGGGAGAGCCGGCCCCGCAGGTCAAGATCTCGCCGCACCGCACCTGGGGCAAGGCGTTCTGAGTGCGGGTGACGGCGGCGCGGCCGGTGCCGCGCGCGATGCGAAGCGGGAGGGCCGGGTAGGCGATGCGCCTGGTGTTTGCCGGCACCCCGGCGCCCGCGGTGCCCTCCCTTGACGCCCTGCTCAAGTCGCGGCACGAGGTGGCGGCGGTCATCACCCGGCCGGATGCCCCGGCCGGGCGGGGCCGCCGGGTTGGGCCAAGCCCCGTCGCGGTCCGTGCGGCCGAGGTCGGCCTGGAACTGCTCAAGCCCGCCACGCCCCGCGATGAGGGCTTCCTGCACCGCCTGCGGGCACTCGCGCCGGACTGCTGCCCGGTCACCGCGTACGGAGCGCTGATCCCGCAGGCAGCCCTGGAGATCCCCCGGCACGGATGGGTGAACCTGCATTTCTCGCTCCTGCCTGCCTGGCGCGGGGCGGCGCCCGTGGCGCACGCCATCGCCAACGGGGACGACATCACCGGGGCCACCACGTTCCGCCTCGTCGCCGAGCTTGACGCCGGCCCGGTCTATGGCGTGGCGACCGAGCCCATCGGCGGGCAGGACACCGCCGGTGACCTGCTCGCCCGGCTCGCCGAATCCGGCGCCAGCCTGCTGGTCGCCACTCTCGACGGCATCGAGACGGGGGAGTTGCGGCCACGGCCGCAGCCGGCCGACGGGGTCAGTTATGCGCCCAAGCTGACCCGCGAGGACGCGCGGGTGCGCTGGAACACGCCCGCGCACGTGGTTGGCCGCCGGATCCGCGCCTGCACACCCGCTCCCGGCGCGTGGACGGTGCTTGGGGACACCCGGCTGAAGCTTTGGCCGCTCCGGGCAGGCTCGCCGGACCAGGGCACCCCGGTTCCCGGGCCACCGCCGGCACTCGGCCCGGGGGAGCTGTGGGTGGGCAAGGCGGCCGTGTTCGCCGGGACCGCGACCCGCCCCGTCGAGCTCGGCGACGTGCAGCCGCCGGGCAAGCGGCGGATGAGCGCCGCCGAGTGGGCGCGCGGGCTGCGCCTGGAGCCAGCCGGCGCGGGCCAGGTGCCCCTGGTGTTCAGCTGACATGGCGAGGCGTGCCGCGGCTGGGCGGGGCCCGGGGAGCCAGGCGAACCAGCGGGCCGGGGAAAGCCGGAAGGCCGGGGAAGGCCGGAAGGCCGGGGAAAGCCAGCGGTCGGAGGAAGGCCAGCGGGCCCGGCGGGCCGCGGAAGGCCAGCGGGCCCGGCGGGCCGGGCGGCGCCAGGGGGAACGGGGGTCCGGCCGGCACGCAGACCCGGCCCGGCATGTGGCCTTCGAGGTTTTGCGCGCCAGCAGGGAACGAGACGCATACGCGAACCTGCTCCTGCCGGCGTTGCTGCGGGAACGCGGGCTGACCGGGCGCGACGCCGCGCTGGCGACCGAACTCAGCTACGGGACGCTGCGTGGGCAGGCCACCTACGACGCCGTGATCGCCGCCTGCAGCACCCGCGGGCTTGACCAGATCGACCCACCCGTCCGCGACGTGCTCCGCCTGGGCGCGCACCAGCTGCTCGCGACCAGGGTCGGCGCGCACGCGGCCGTCGCCACGTCGGTGGACCTGGCCAGGGAGGTCGCCGGACCGGGCGCGGCCGGCTTCGTCAACGCGGTCCTGCGCCGGGTGTCCACCCATGACCTTGAGGCATGGATCGCCGCCATCGCACCCGACCGCGCCGCCGATCCCGTGGGCCACCTGGCGGTCCGCTACAGCCACCCGCGCTGGATCGTCGCCGCCTACAGCGAGTCGCTCGGCGAGGACGGGGTTGCCGGTCCCGGGGATGCCGCACTGGCCGAGACCGAGGCCGCCCTGGCCGCGTCTGCCGGCCGGCCCTTGGTGACCCTGTGCGCGGTCCCCGGGCTCGCCGATCAGGCCGAGCTCACGGCGGACGGAGCGGAGACCGCGCGCTGGTCCGCGTTCGGCGCTTATCTGCAGGGAGGCGACCCGGCCGCGGTCGCCGCCGTCAGGCAGGGCCGCGCGGCGGTGCAGGACGAGGCCAGCCAGCTGGCCACGCTCGCGCTCACCCGGGTGGACGTGGGCACCCCGGACCGGCTCTGGCTCGACCTGTGCGCCGGGCCGGGTGGCAAGGCACGGCTGCTTGCCGGGCTGGCTGCCCGCAGCGGTGCCCGGCTCGTGGCCGCCGACATCCGCCCGCACCGGGCCCGGCTGGTCAGCGCCGCCGTCACCGGCGCGGCAGGCGTGGTGGTAGCCGACGGCACGGCACCGGCGTGGCGGCCGGGGTCGTTCGACCGCGTGATCGCCGACGTGCCGTGCTCCGGGCTCGGCGCGCTGCGCAGGCGGCCGGAGGCACGCTGGCGCAAGTCGCCGGCGGACGTGGCGGGGCTCGGCGCCCTCCAGCGGCGCCTGCTGGCCAGCGCACTGGCCGCGGCCCGCCCCGGTGGTGCGGTCGCCTACGTGACGTGCTCCCCGCACGTCGGCGAGACGCGCGCGGTCGTGGCTGACGTCCTGGCTGGCCGGGACGACGTGGCCGTCCTGGACGCGCCCGCGGTGCTCGCAGAGGTCCCGGACCTGCGGTGCCCGGGACCCGGCGGGCGGTACGCGCAGTTCTGGCCGCACCGGCACGGCACAGACGCCATCTTCCTCGCCCTGCTCCAGCGGCGCCCAGGCCGCGGGGACGGCGGCTGACACCGGGCAGGCCGCGGCCGGGCTACCCGGTGAGCGCCCGGCCGGGGCCCCGGCGGAGGCGGCTGGCGCCGATGTCGGCCCGCTGGCCCTCGGCATAGCCGGCCCCGTAGCCGTTGCCGCTGTACGTCACGTGGGATTTGCGGGTGACGGGGTAGGCCCGGTCGATGTTGCGCCGGATGACCAGCGCGCGGTCGGCGAGCACCAGCGCGGTGCGTGGCCCGGAGGCGGCGGACGGGGCGGTCGCCCGGGAGGCGGCCGCCTGCTCGGCGTCGCGGACCCGGGCCACCACGGCCGTCGCGAAGCCGAGCAGCCAGCTGCGCCGCCAGGCCCGCGGGCTCGGGCTCCAGTCGGGCACCTGCGCGGCGGCCAGGCCCTGCCACATCTGGACCAGCAGAGACGTGTAGAGCACGTCGGTGCGCTCGATGTCGGATGAAAAGCCGAACACGTGGATGCGCGAGCCCGGCCCGGTGCGGGGGAGGATGACGCACTGGCAGCGCATCGCGGACGCCAGCCCGCACAACAGGTGCGCCTGCACCCGGGCCCACGGGTTGCCGACATCGATGACCCGGTCGGCCGGGCGGTCGGTCTCCGGCCGTGCCGCGGCAAGCAGGGCACGGTCGATGCCGTACTTCGCCATCAGCTCCGCCGCCTTGGCGGTCAGGGCCTGCGCCTCCGCCGGGGTGACGCCGGCGTCCTCGGCCTTGGCGAGCAGCTTGCGGACACGGGCGAGCAGCGGGCCCGCCGCCTCGGAATTCACGCAGAGGCCTCCGTCTCGATCGGATGTGCGATCGGACGCTACCGGCATGCGGTGACAATCGGCCGCCACCGGCAGCACGTGCCGCACCGCACCCTACCGGCTCCGCCCGCCCCGGGCCGCTCACCCCCGTGCCACCCACGCGAGACCGGACCGCCGTTTACACTCGGCCCTATGGCCGTCCAGATGGCGCCGAGCATCCTGTCCGCCGACTTCGCGCGGCTCGCCAGCGAAGCCGAGGCGGTCTCCGCGGTGGCCGACTGGCTGCATGTAGACGTCATGGACAACCATTTCGTGCCCAACCTCACGATCGGCCTGCCAGTGGTGGAATCGCTGCTCAAGCACACGGGCCTGCCACTGGACTGCCACCTGATGATCACCGATCCCGACCGCTGGGCACCGGCCTATGCCGAGGCCGGGGCGCGCAACGTCACCGTGCACGCGGAAGCCGCCTGCCAGCCGGTCCGGCTGCTGCGGATGATCCGCTCGGCCGGTGCACGCGCCGGCCTGGCGATCAATCCCGCCACCCCGGTCGAGCCGTACGCCGACCTGCTGCCCGAGATCGACATGCTGCTGCTCATGACCGTGGAGCCGGGGTTTGGCGGCCAGCCCTTCCTCGACCTGGTGCTCCCGAAGCTGCGCCGCGCCCGTGCCCTCGTGGCCAGGCACGGCGGCTCGGTCTGGCTCCAGGTGGACGGCGGGGTGGGCCCTGACACGATCGAGCGCTGCGCGGAGGCGGGGGCGGACGTGTTCGTGGCAGGCTCATCCGTCTACAGCGCCAACGATCCCGCCACGGCGGTGCAGGCACTCCGGGCGCAGGCCGAACGGGCTACCGCCCACGCGACCTGGGCCCGCTGACACATGATCATTGGGGGCACGCGGAAAAGCTCCGGATCCGGCCCGGAATCCTGCCGCGGCTGTCGATCCCCGGCGGCACCGATCGTCGAGTAGGTGACGGCTCCCATCGAGACAGCGGAAGGACATCCATCATGGCCGAGTACCTGATCCTGATCTATGAGGACGAGAACGGTTACGCCAACGCCTCACCGGACGTGTTTCAGCAGGTAATGGAGGCGCATACCCGCTTCGCGCAGCAGGTGGAGCAGAAGGGCGGCAAGATCGTTTCTGGCAACGCCCTGCAGCCGACTTCCACCGCGACGTCCATCCGCGGCGACGTGGTCACCGACGGCCCGTTCGCCGAGACCAAGGAGGCGCTGGGCGGCTACTACCTGATCGAGGCGCCCGACCTGGACCACGCGCTCGACATCGCCAAGCTCTGCCCGGCGCGCTTCGGCGGCGTTGAGGTCCGGCCGATCATGGACTTTTCCGGCGGGTGAGCGCCGCACGAGTACAAGGCACCCCGGAGAAGGCCCAGGACGCCCCGGGGATGGCCCGGGACGCCCCGGGGGAGAGCCTGGGCGCCGGAGATGCCAGCCGGCCCGGCGGGTCCCGGACGGGGCAGGACCGGAACAAGGGCCAGCCGGGCAGCGACTCCGCCGCCGCCGTCGCCGACGCGCACCGTCGCGAGTGGGCCTTCGTGCTCGCCGCGACGGCGCGCGTCGCCGGCGACATTGATCTCGCCGAAGAATGCGTTCAGGACGCCTATGTCGCCGCCCTGGACGCATGGTCCCGGCAGGGTGTGCCGCGCAACCCCGGTGCCTGGCTGACCACCGCGGCCCGGCGTCGCGCCATCGACGCACTCCGGCGTGACCGGACCCTGCGTGGCAAGCTGCCGCTGCTGATCGAGCCCGCCCCGCCCGTCGCGGGCTCATCCCCGCCTGCGCCAGCGCCCGGGGAGGACGACGTGATCCCCGACGACCGTCTCCGCCTCGTCTTCACCTGCTGTCATCCCGCCCTGGCCAGAGAGGCGCAGGTCGCGCTCACCCTGCGGCTGGTGTGCGGGCTGACCACGACCGAGATCGCGCGGGCCTTCCTGGTACCGGAGCCGACGATGGCCGCCAGGGTGACCCGTGCCAAGAAGAAGATCTCTGCGGCTCGCATCGCCTACCGGGTGCCGGGCGCCGCCGAACTGCCCGACCGCCTCGATGGGGTGCTCACCGTTGTGCACCTGCTGTACACGACCGGGCACACCGCGCCGACGGGGGAGAACCTGGTGCGCGACGATCTCGTCGAGCGCGCGATCGACCTGGTGCGGATGCTGCATTCGCTCATGCCCGACGAGCGCGAGGTACGCGGGCTGCTCGCCCTCCTGCTGCTCACCGACGCCCGGCGGGTGACCCGCGCCGACGCTGACGGCCGGCTGCTGCTGCTGGCGGAACAGGACCGGTCCCGCTGGAACCGGGACGCGATCGCCGAGGGGACCGCGCTGGTGCCCGGGGCGCTGCGGGGCGGGTGCCCGGGGCGGTTCGCACTGCAGGCCGCGATTGCCGCCCTGCACGCCGAGGCCCCGAGCTACGCGGAGACCGACTGGCGGCAGATCGTCCAGCTCTATGACGCCTTGCTCGCGGTGTGGCCGTCTCCTGTCGTGGCCCTGAACCGGGCCGTCGCACTGGCGCTGGCTGAGGGGCCGGAAGCTGGGCTGGCACAGATCCAGGAGCTGGAGGCCGGCGGGCGGCTGGCCGACTACCGTTACCTGCCCGCCGCAAAGGCGGATCTGCTGCGCCGCCTCGGGCGGCGGGAGGAGGCCGCGCAGGCGTACCGTGCCGCGATGGCCCTCACGGAGAACACAGCGGAACGGGCCTTCCTGGACCGGCGCATCGCCGAGGTCGGCGGTCAGCCGGAACCGGGCCGGGCCAGCGGCTGACGCCGCTGCCGGGCTAGGGACGGCCACTGCCGGGCCCAGAACGGCCGGTGCGGGCCCAAACGGCCATGCAGGCCGGGGGCCCCCCGTGCAGGCCCGGGATCGGGCCGCGCACGGCCGGGCCGGCCCGGGGTCGGCCCGGCGTCGGCCGCACAAGGGGATCGGCCGCGCGCGCCTGGGGACGGCCGTGCACGCCCGGGGCGGAATACCGGTTGTGGCACACTGGTTGTCGAAGCAAAGCGTGCTCCGGGGTCGGTGAAACTCCGAGCCGGCGGTGACAGTCCGCGACCCGGCCAAGGCGCCAAGCGCCAGCGGCCGGTTGACCCGGTGGGATTCCGGGACCGACGGTGAAAGTCCGGATGGGAGGCAGCACGCGCGCGGCCCGGCCGTCCTGGCCGGAAGCAGCCGCGCCCGCGCATCCGCGCATCCCCGGAGCCCGGCAGGACCCGGAGGAGGGGAACGCGGGATGTTCACCGGAATCGTGGAGGAGCGCGGCGAGGTCGTCGCGGTGGACGGGCATGCCGGGGCGGCTACCGTGACGGTGCGGGGCCCCCGCGTCACCGCCGACGCCGCCCATGGCGGCTCCATCGCGGTCAACGGGGTCTGCCTCACAGTCACCGCGACATCCGGCTCCACCTTCACCGCCGACGTCATGGCGGAGACCCTGCGCCGAACTGCGCTCGGCGCGCTGGCGCCCGGCTCGCCCGTCAACCTGGAACGCCCGCTGCGCCTCGGCGGGCGGCTTGGCGGCCACCTGGTACAGGGCCACGTGGACGGCGTCGCCGCCATCGTGTCGCGCAGCCCAGCAGAGCACTGGGACGTGGTGCGGATCGCGATCCCGCCCGGCCTGGCCCGGTACATCGTGGAAAAAGGCTCGGTCGCCGTCGACGGGGTGAGCCTGACAGTTTCCGCGGTTGGCGGCGGCGATGACGGTGCGGCGCCCTGGTTCGAGGTGAGCCTCATTCCCGCCACACTGTCCGGGACCACGCTCGGCGGTGCTCAGCCGGGCAGCGACATCAACCTGGAGGTTGACGTCATCGGGAAGTACGTCGAACGGCTGCTGGCTGGCCAGGAAGCGGCGGTGCGGCCATGATCGGCGTCAGCCCGGCGGCGGGCCCAGTACCGGCCCCCGGAGCCGCGGCCAATGGTGCCGTACCGGCGGATCCCGGTCCGGCGCCGGAACCACTGCGGCACAGGCCGGCCCGCCAGGCGGGAGCGTCCGCGGGCAGCCCGCCCGCACCGGCAGCGGGCAGCCCGCCAGAGGCGGCAGCGGGCAGCCCGGCGGGAGCGACCGCGGGCACCCCGGACGCCTCGGCCGAGTCCGCCATGCTGGACAGCGTGGAGCGGGCCGTCGCCGACGTCGCGGCCGGCCGCCCGGTGGTCGTCGTCGACGACGCCAACCGCGAGAACGAGGGCGACATCATCGTCGCGGCAAGCAAGATGACGCCCGCGCTGATGGCGTTCATGATCAGGCACACGAGCGGCGTGATCTGCGTCCCGCTGCCCGGGCCGGATCTCGACCGCCTCCAGCTGCCGCTGATGACCGCGCAGAACAACGAGCGCATGCGCACGGCCTTCACGGTCAGCGTGGACGCCAGGGACGGGGTCACCACCGGCATCTCGGCCGCCGACCGCGCGCGGACTGTCAAGGTGCTGGTGGACTCCGCCACCGAGCCCTATGAGCTTGTCCGGCCCGGCCACATCTTCCCGCTGCGCTACGCCGAGGGCGGCGTGCTGCGCCGTCCCGGCCACACCGAGGCGGCGGTGGACCTCGCCAGGCTCGCCGGGCTTAGCCCAGCCGGCGTGCTGGCGGAAGTCGTCAACGACGACGGGACCATGGCCAGGCTCCCCGCGCTGCGGGCGTTCGCGGATGAGCACGGCCTCACCCTGATCTCGATCGCGCAGCTCATCGAGTACCGGCGCCGCTCCGAGCGGATGGTCCGGCGGGTGGTCGAGACCAGGCTGCCGAACGCGCACGGCGACTGGCGGGCCCTCGGGTACCAGAACAGCATGGACGGGACCGAGCATGTCGCGCTGATCTACGGCGACCTCGGCGACGGCGAACGCGTCCTGGTCCGGGTGCATTCGGAGTGCCTGACCGGGGACGTGCTCGGCTCGCTGCGCTGCGACTGCGGCGCCCAGCTGAACGCGGCGATGGCGGCCGTGGCCGCCGAGGGCCGGGGGATCGTCCTGTACCTGCGCGGGCACGAGGGCCGCGGGATCGGGCTCCTGTCCAAGCTGCAGGCCTACCACTTGCAGGACGGCGGGGCCGACACCGTGGACGCCAATCTCGAACTCGGACTGCCAGCCGACGCCCGCGAGTACTCCACCGGTGCGCAGATCCTTGCCGATCTCGGGGTGCGTTCGGTCCGGCTGCTCACCAACAACCCCGCAAAGGTCGGCGGCCTTGCCGGGTTCGGCGTCGAAGTGGTCGGCCGGGTACCGCTGCCGGTCGCGGCCACACCGGAGAACCTGCGCTACCTGATCACCAAGCGGGACCGCCTCGGCCACCAGATCGACGGGCTTCCCGCCCCGGTGGCGGCGCCGACGGCCCTGGGCGGGCAGGCGTCCGGGGCCGGGGCCGTGGAGGAAGGATGAGCGGCGGCGGCCGCCCCGCCGCCGAGCCGGTGGATGCGGCCGGGCTCACCCTGGCCATCGCGGGCACCCGCTGGCATGCGGAGGTGACCGACGCCCTCGTGGAGCGCGCGGTCGCGGCGGCGAAGGCGTGCGGGGTCGACGACCCGCCGGTGGTCCGGGTGCCGGGAGCGTTCGAGCTCGCGGTGGTGGCGGCCGAACTTGCCGCGCGCTACGACGCGGTCGTGTGCGTCGGCACGGTGATCCGCGGCGGCACACCCCACTTCGAGTACGTCTGTGAGGCGGTGACCTACGGCCTGGCCAGGGTCGCCCTCGACACCCGGACGCCGGTTGGCAACGGGGTGCTGACCTGTGACACCCTGGAGCAGGCCCGGGCTCGCTGCGGGCTTGACGGCAGTACCGAGGACAAGGGATGGGAGGCGGTAGTGGCGGCTCTCGACACCGCGATCGTTCTCCGCTCGCTGCGCGGGCCCGGAGCCCGCGACGGTGCCCCAGGGGGAGCGGGCCGGCAGCGACATTGATCCCGGCACGCTGGAGGCAGCCCGGCTCATGTGCGTCCGGTCCTGTGTGCGGTGCTCGCCGCGCCGCGGTCACCCGTCGATGAAAGGCTGTGTGCCATGCTGTCCCTGGTTCTCCCCAAGGGCTCGCTGGAACGGGCCACCCTGGAGCTGTTCGATGCGGCGGACCTGACCGTCCGCCGTTCCTCCGACCGTGACTACCACGCGTCCGTCGATGACCCCCGCATCGACCGGGTGCGCTTCCTGCGGCCCCAGGAGATCCCGTCCTACATCGAGCGGGGTCTTTTCGACCTCGGCATCACCGGCCGGGACTGGATCACGGAAACCGGTGCCGAGGTCGCCTCGCTCGGCGAACTGAGGTACTCGAAGAGCACTACCGACCCCGTGCGGGTGGTGCTCGCGGTGCCCGAGAGCGCGCCCTGGAGATCGGTCAGCGACCTGCCGGACGGCGTGCGGATCTCGACCGAGCTGCCCACCACGACGGGCCGCTACCTGGAGGCGAACGGGGTCAAGGCCATGGTGATCCCCTCGTACGGCGCCACCGAGGCAAAGGTCCCGGACATCGTGGACGCGATCGTCGACCTCACCGAGACCGGCTCCTCGCTCCGGCGCAACGGCCTGAGGATCCTGGACACGCTGCTCACGAGCTACACCGAACTGGTGGCCAACACCGACGCCTACGCGGATACGGGCAAGCGTGCCGCCATGGAGGACATCGCCCTGCTGCTGCGGGGCGCGATCCGGGCCCGGGGCAACGTGCTGCTCAAGCTCAACGTGCCCACCGCGCGCCTGCAGGCGGTGACGAGGATGCTCCCGGCCATGTCGTCGCCGACGATCACGGCCCTGGCCAGGGGTGACATGAGCGCGGTCGAGACCGTTGTGCCGAAGGACGGGGTCAATACCTTGATCCCGGCGCTGAAGACGGCAGGCGCCAGGGACATACTCGAGCTTCCGATCTCCAAGATCGTCGAGTGAGGCCGGGGCCGGTCTGCCCAAGCGGGACTGGACTCGCCCGGGGAGGTGACCGGGCCTGCCGGAGGGGTCGCGCCGCTGGTCAGCGGGAATGGTGAGGCTCGAGGGCTGGTTTGCCTGAAAAGTACTGTGCAATCCTGCCGGGAGCACCCCGGCGCGGCCGGGCGGGCCGGGGCAGCCCGGGCCGCCGGGGAATCGTGAGGTGAGAGGGTCTTGCGCGACATCCTGGACCAGATCACGAAGTGGTGGGACTCGGGGGAGACCTTCGGCCTTGCGACCGTTGTGAACACCTTCCGCAGCGCGCCGAGGGATCCGGGTGCGGCGCTCGCCGTCTCCGGCGGCGGCGAGGTGGTCGGCAGCGTTTCCGGCGGCTGCGTGGAGGGCGCCGTCTACGAACTGGCGCAAGGGGTGCTCCAGACCGGCCGGCCGGTGATGCAGACCTACGGCGTCAGCGACGACGCGGCCTTTGAGGTCGGGCTCACCTGCGGCGGCATCATCGATCTCTTTGTGGAACAGGTCAGCAGGGAGCGCTTCCCCGAGCTGGGCGGGGTGGCAGCCGCCATCCGGGAGGGAGTGCCGGTCGCCGTTGTCACCGTGATCGCGGGCCCAGGAACGGTCGGTGCGCGGCGCGTCGTCTGGGCCGACACTGCCACCGGGACACTCGGCGCTGGCGCCCGGCTCGATGAGGCCGTCGACGACGACGCGCGGGGCATGCTCGCGCAGGGACTGACCGGCGTGCGGCACTACGGGCAACACGGCGAGCGGCGGCTTGACGACCTGTCCGTATTCGTCCACTCCTTCGCGCCGCCGCCGCGGATGCTGGTTTTCGGCGCGATCGACTTCGCTGCGGCGGTGGCGCGGGCCGGAAAGTTCCTCGGCTACCAGGTCACGGTCTGTGACGCACGGCCGGTGTTCGCGACCCATGCCCGCTTCCCGGACGCCGACGAGGTGGTTGTCGAATGGCCGCACCGGTACCTGGCCCAGACACCGGTGGATCAGCGGACGGTGATCTGCGTCCTCACTCACGACCCCAAGTTCGACGTGCCGCTGCTTGAGGTCGCGCTGCGTACCCCGGCCTGCTACATCGGCGCCATGGGCAGCCGCCGGACCCACGATGACCGGATGGCGCGACTGCGTGAGGCCGGGCTCACGGAGGAAGAACTCGCGCGGCTGCGCTCCCCGATCGGGCTGGACCTGGGTTCGAGAACTCCTGAGGAGACGGCGGTGTCGGTCGCAGCGGAGCTTATTCAGCTGCGGTGGGGCGGGTCCGGCCAGCCCCTGACCGACACCGGCGGCCGCATTCATCACGGCTGACCTGGCCGCTGGCCGTTGCGGCGCGATCCGGCGCTGCGGCCTCATCCCGCTCCCGGGGCCGTCATCCCGCTCCAGGTAACGCTGGTCACGTCCCCGCACCGTCGGCCCGCCCGTTTGCGTGGCATGCGAAGGAGGGACCCTCTGAAACGTCGTGACGATCATGGAACAGATGGCCGGTGATGGCGCCGGGACGTAACGTTGAGGACCGTGACTCGACGGATCGCCGGAGTGCTGCTCGCCGCCGGTGAGGGCACCCGGCTCGGCGGGCCGAAGGCACTGGTCGAAGTGGCCGGGACGCGGCTGGTCGACCGGGGTGTTGCGCTGCTGCGGGAGGGCGGGACCGCCCCCGTGGTGGTGGTGACGGGGGCGGTGGACGTGCCTTTGCTGGGCGTGATCACCGTGCACAACCCCGACTGGCGGTCCGGCATGGCGTCCTCCCTGGCGGCCGGGCTCGGGGCAGTCCCGGACAGCTGCACCGCCGCCGTGATCGCCCTGGTGGATCAGCCCCTCATCGGCCCCGACGTGGTCCGGCGACTGGTCGCCGCGTATCTGGACGGCGCCGGGATCGCGGCCGCAAGCTACGAGGGCAGGCTACGGAACCCTGTCCTGCTGGCAAGGGCCGAATGGGCCGGTGTGATGGCGCTGGCCACCGGCGACGTCGGTGCGCGGCCCTACCTCAGCGCCCACCCGGACCGGGTCACGGCCGTGGAATGTGGCGACATCGGCCGCCCCGACGACGTGGACACGCCGGAGGATCTGGCGCGCGTGAGCCGTGTGCTCGCGCCCGGCTAGCCGGTCGCGGGGGCGGCCCCTAAGGCCCGGTCACCTCGATCCCCCAGACATGGGTGACGCTGCCGCCGGGTTCCAGGATGATCAGGTCGGTGCCGCTCACGAAGGCGTTCGGGGGGCAGGTCATGGGTTCGACGGCCAGGGCGCGGCGGCGGTGGCTGGCGTCCAGCGTGTCGCCGGTGAAGACCTGGAGCCAGTGGTAACCCTGGCCCGCCCACAGCACCACTTCGGAATGGCCGCTGGTCAGCCGGGCCCTGGCGCGGCCCTGCCCATCCCGGGCGAGCCCAGTGAGCGCATGATCCAGGCGCACGTCCCCGACCTTCCGGGCCGCGCGGAAATCGGCGTCGGTGCCCGCCACGTCCCTGGCCTCACCCACCGGGATGCCACGCTCGTCGGCGGGCAGCCAGCGCGCCGCGGGCAGGCTGAGCGTGCACTCGTCCACGGTTGGCGCTCCAGCCGTCAGGTAGGGGTGCGACCCGGTCCCGTACGGCGCGGGCCGGGAGCCGGTGTTGCGGGCGCTGATGCTCACCTGCAGCCCGTGTTCCTCGATGAGCTGGTATTCGGCATCAATTTCAAGACAAAACGGATAACCCGCCCGCCCGAGTACGGAAGTGCGCAACAGCACCGTTTCCGCTTCATGGCGGACGGCGGCCCACGGCATCCATCTGGTCAGGCCGTGGATCGCGTTGCCGGCGGCGGGCTCGCTCAGGTCAAGCTGGTGATCGGTGCCGGCCATCGAGTACCGGCCCCCGTCGATCCGGTTGGGCCAAGGTGCCAGCAGCTGGCCTGCCCCGCCCGGAGGTAGCTCGTCGGGCTGGTAGCGCGCGATCACATGCTCACCACGGTGGGTCAGTTCACACAGGCCGGCGCCGAGTTCGGTGACGACGGCCGTGTAGGAACCCACGGCGATCCGATACTGGCTTCCCGTGACCGGGATCATGACTGTCTGAGCTGGGCTGTTCGCATCCAGGGACGCGCTGCTGCGATCATGGCACTCATTGTCGCGCCCGGTCGTCGTGGGCCGGCAGCGGGGTCTGCCCCAGAGTCCGGCTCGGCCGGCCATTGGCCCGGGGCCCTTTAAGCGCCGGCGGGGCTGCTTGGGGAGCGGGGGACCGTCAGCCCCGCCGGCTATTGAACGATATCCGCCCGAGTCTTATGTGTGTGCGAAATTCTTCAACCATCCGTCAACGGAACGACCTCACGCATCACGTCTACCAGGGTTTTGCGTGCCGTTTCCGCCCTTGTGACGGATTTTTTCTTCCAGCCTCCGCATCTGCGGCTGACGCTGGGCGCCCGGCTCCCCGGTCGGCCAGCCCGTGGATGCCTAGACCCTGTCGCTGTACGGGTTGGTGGCGGCGACGGCGGGCGCCTGCGCACCGCTGCGGATGGCCTCGGCCATCAGCACACCGAACAGGTAGAAGTAGGCAGCTTCCTCGTCGGCGAAGGAGCGAAGCTCGTGTCTCACCCCGTCCGCCGCGATGAAGACGTCGAACCCATCCGGCGTGGGGAGCAGGCACATGGCCCCTTCGATCTCGGTTTCCAGCGCGTACGCGGCCCGTGGGATGGATGCGAGGTCGGCGAGCTCGCAGAAAATCTCCCGGGTCGGTACCCGCTGCCGCCGCGCCGCCCTGCCGCCAACGTCGCTTGATGGTGTGATGTCCGCCAGGGCGGCGTTCTCCGGGTCGTAGAAGCCAGGCGGGACCGGCAGGGGCTGTGAGTCGGTCTCGTCCCGCAACGAGTTCACGTCGCCGCCTGACATGTGGTCCTGGTAGGGGTCCGCCTTCGCGTTCATGTGCGCGGGCCAGGTGTCAGCGGGCGGCTGCGCACCGGCCTCCCCGGGCACGGGGGTAGTCCGCTGCGCGGGGGCAGCCGGCTGTGAGGGCGCAGTCTGCTGCGCAGGAGCGGCGGAAAGAGTGCCCTTTGCTTGCCGGGCGCGGGTCGGCGCGACGTCAGCCAACGTGGCACTGGCGAGCGGGGCGCTGGCCAGCCGGGCACCGGCGAGCGGGGCATCGGCTGCCGGGGCGTCAACAGGTGGGGGAAGGTCGGGGGCGGTGTCAGTCAGCGGCGCATTGGCGGGTGGGGTGTCGTCAAGAGGGGCGCTGGCCCGTGGGATCTCGGTGGGCGGGGCACTCGGCCGTGGGATCTCGGTGGGCGGGGCGCTGGCTGACTGGGTGCGGGCTGGCTGAGCACCGACCCGTGGCATGTCGAAGGGTGGGATGTCGGTGTGCGGAGCGCTAGCCAACGGGATGTCGGCGGGTGGCGCCGCGACCGGCCAGGGTGCCGTGCCGTACGGGTAGCTCGCCATCGGCCCGGTCTCGTCGGCCTGCTCGCCCCAGCGCAGTGGCTTGTCCACGCGCTCCTCATTGAGCCCAGTAACCTCTTCGCCCGGCGCGAGCAATTCGAATACTCCGCGGTCCACCTGCCAGTAACCGAGGCTGGCGGCCCGGTCGGGGTCAGTCCCGAGATAGGCGATATGCAGCCTGTCGCCGGGGTCGTCGAGCACGATGCAGGGTTCGCCGCGGAACGTACCGACCGGCCGCGACTCCCAGAGGGCGTCGATCTCGGCCCGGATCACCTGCTTCCGCCAGTGCCCGGTGGCCGGCTCGAAGCCGAGCTCCTCCGGCGGGGGACAGGCCGCGAACAGGACCACCTCGAAGTTGGATGGCCCCAGGCCCACCTCGTACGGCACGCCACGGTAGGTCGCCATCAGCCGGTACCGCATGGCTCATATCCCCCTTACCGGGCGCAGCCATACCTGCCCGTCGTAGCGGGCGATGAATTCCTGAGCGCCGGAAGTGATCCGGTACATCTCGGTACCGACCGGGATCGGGACCGGCAGCGTGTAGAACTCGGGGACGGTACTGGCTGGGCCGTCCCCGTTGGGCGCCGGCGGGGGCAGCAGGGATCCGGTCATATCCAGGGCCAGCCACCGCAGGACGCAGACCTCCGCCATGTCCGGGGTGAACTCCGAGCCCTCGTAGCCGAGGGCCAGAGCGTGGTAGTAGCTTCCCGGGTCGGTGAAGGCAGAGTCCTGGGCGAACTGCACATAGCCGGCGATCACTGATCGCTGGCCATTCAGGTACGGCTCGACCAGGCGGGGCGGGATCACCTTCTGCAATGGCGTTCCCAGCGCGATCGTCCTGGACGGCTGTTCAGCCTGGGTCACTCAGTCCCCTGGAGTTGGCATGGAATGCAGCTCAAAAGCCTCTCATACGGGAATTACCCCCTCAACCTGCTTGGGCGGGAGCGCACCGGAGACGTTGGTGACCCGCATGAAGCAGCTGGCGAGAGCATTCTCGCGGGCACGTCCCGAGCCTTACACCGCGCCACAGCCATGATCACGGGAAGCTGGGCACCGTTCCAGGGCCGCGGGCACACCCTGGCTGGCATCGGGGACGCCGATCCACGGCCGGGATCCCATTAAGGTTGAGCCGTGCCCGAGTTGATCACAGGCGGGCTTGGCGATCCCGCCGACCGTGGCGACTCCGATCCCGAGGTGGCCGAAGCCCTGAGCGCCTTCGCGGCCGGCCAGGGCAGCGAGCACGCTGCCCTGGCAGCGCTGGCCGGCACCCGGCTGCTGGTGCCGGTCGTTGCGGTGCTGGCCGAAGCCGCGGGCACCGCCGGGCAGCCGGAGTCAGGTGACGCGGCCGCGCCCGGCCGCCACCTGCGCCGCGAGAAGGTTAGCGAGATGGCGCTGCCGGCGCTGGTCGGAAGCGATGGCAGGCTTGCCGTGCTCGCCTTCACAAGCCTGCAATCGCTGACGGCGTGGCGGCGGGACGCCAGGCCGGTGCCGGTCCTTGCACGTCAGGCCTGGCAGGCCGGGGTCCAGGAGGCGAGCGCGGTGGTCATCGACGTCGCCGGCCCGGTGCCACTCGCCGTGGACGGTTCCCGGCTGGCCGCCCTCGCGGAGGGTAGGCCACCGCCACTGCCGCATGAGGACCCGGACGTGCGGGCGCTGGCTGATGCGGCTCTGGCGAGCGAGCCGCTGATCGCCGGGTTCGCCCTGCTGCCCGGGACGAGCGGGAGCGACCTGACGATCCGGGTGATGCTGGTCCATGGGTACGGGCCGGGACATGCCCTCGCCCAGGCGGCCATCCAGCGAGCCGTGCAACGCATCGTGGCCGACGGGGGTGGCAGGGTGCGGCGCGGGATCACGGTGACCGCCGGCGTCGCTGACCCGAACGAGGACGGCACCGGTGCCGGGGCGGGCGGGCCGTGATGCCTGCGCCGCTGGCCGGGTGCCGCTCGGCCGCCGCGGTCACCCATCGCGGTCCCGTGGGAGGATCGGCACCATGCTGCGCTGGCTGACCGCGGGGGAGTCGCACGGGCGTGCACTGGTGGCGATCTGCGAGGGGCTGCCGGCCGGGATCGAGATCACCACCGCCGACATCGCCACAGCGCTGGCCCGCCGGCGGGCCGGTTACGGCCGGGGTGCCCGGATGAAGTTCGAGCAGGACGAGGTGGAGATCACCGGCGGGGTCCGGCATGGCCGCACACTCGGCGCGCCGGTGGCGATCCGGATCGCGAACACCGAATGGCCGAAGTGGGAGACGGTGATGTCGGTGGACCCGGTCGCGCCAGAGGTGCTGGAGGGTCAGGCGCGGGGCGCGCCCCTCACCCGTCCCCGCCCCGGCCACGCCGATCTCGTCGGCATGCAGAAGTACGGCCACGAGGACGCGCGGCCGGTGCTCGAGCGCGCGAGCGCGCGCGAGACAGCCGCCCGGGTGGCGCTCGGCGAGGTGGCCAAGTCGTACCTGCGCCAGTCGTTGGGCATCGAGATTGTCAGTCATGTGGTGTCGATCGGTCACGTCTGCGCGCCCGATGGCGCCGTGCCGGGACCCGGGGACGCCGAGCGCGTTGATGCCGATCCCGTGCGCTGCCTGGACCCGGCGGCGAGCGAGGCCATGCGGGCGGAGATCGACGCCGCCCGCATGGATGGGGACACGCTCGGCGGAGTGGTCGAGGTGATCGCCTATGGCGTGCCACCTGGGCTGGGCAGCCACGTGCACTGGGACCGCCGTCTCGACGCGCGGCTGGCGGCCGCCCTGATGAGCATCCAGGCGATGAAGGGCGTGGAGGTCGGCGACGGCTTCGCCACGGCCCGCCGGCGCGGGTCGCAGGCCCACGACGAGATCGAGGCCGGCCACGAGGGGGTCCGGCGGCGCACCAACCGGGCCGGCGGGCTGGAGGGCGGCATGAGCACGGGCGAGCCGGTGCGGGTGCGCGTCGCGATGAAGCCGATCTCCACCGTGCCCAGGGCGCTGGCCACGGTGGACATCCGGACCGGCGAAGCGGCGAAGGCCATCAACCAGCGCAGCGACGTCACTGCCGTGCCGGCGGCCGGGGTGGTGGCCGAGGCCATGGTGGCGCTGGTCCTCGCCGATGCCGCCACCGAGAAGTTCGGCGGCGACTCGGTGCCGGAGACCCGGCGGAACCTGCGCGGCTACCTCGACTCGCTGGTGATCGCATGACCAGCCCAGTGCTGATCCTTATCGGCCCGCCCGGGGCGGGCAAGTCCACCGTGGGGCCGCTGCTCGCCGGGCTCCTGGGAGCGGAGTTCCTGGACACCGACACCGCCGTGGAGGAGGTGGCGGGCAAGCCCGTCAGCGACATCTTCATCTCCGACGGCGAAGCCGCCTTCCGTGAGCTGGAGCGTGCCGCCGTGGCCCGCACGATCGCCAGCCACCAGGGGATACTCGCGCTCGGTGGCGGCGCCGTGATGGACCCCGGCACCAGGCAGCTCCTCGAGGGCCAGCGGGTGGTCTACCTCGAGACGGGGTTCCGCGCTGCCGCGCACCGGACGGGTCTCGACGCCCCCCGCCCGCTGCTGATCGGCAATCCGCGTGCGCGGATGAGGGAACTCCTGCAGGAGCGGCTGCCGGTCTATGAGGCACTTGCCTGGGTCAGGGTGAGCACCGACGACCGTGCCCCGCAAGAGATAGCCGACGAGATCGCCGCCACGGTCGCTGCCGAGATAGCGGCGGAGACGGGCGAGGGTGCAGGCACGGCGCCCGCCCCGCCGGAGGCGCCGGGTGGTCGGCCGGAGGCGCCGGGTGACGCGCCGGAGCGGCATCGGTGACCGTCACCCGGATCCAGGTCGGCGGCGAGCACGCCTACCAGGTGGTCATCGGCGCGGGTGTGCTCGGCGAACTGCCCGCGCTGGTCGGGCCGTCGGCCCGCACGGTCGTGGTTGTCCATCCCCAGGGGCTGGGTGAGGTCGCCCGCCCGGTGTGCGGCGTGCTCACCGACGCCGGGTACACGGTGCACGGCGAGGAGGTGCCGGCGGGCGAGGCGGCCAAGACGGTCGGCGTGGCGGCGGGCCTGTGGTCGCGGCTGGCCGTGCACCGGCTCACCCGCAGCGACGCCATCGTCGGTGTCGGCGGGGGAGCGACCACCGACCTGGCCGGGTTCGTCGCGGCCACCTGGCTGCGCGGCGTCCGGCTGATCCTGGTCCCGACGACCCTGCTCGCCGTGGTGGACGCGGCGATCGGCGGCAAGACCGCGGTGAACATCGAAGCGGGCAAGAACCTGGTCGGCGCCTTCCACCCGCCGGGCGGTGTGCTCACCGACCTGGCAGCGCTCGAATCGCTGCCGGCCGCCGACTACGTGAGCGGTCTCGCCGAGGTGATCAAGGCCGGGTTCATCGCCGACCCGGCGATCCTCGACCTGATCGAGGCCGACCCGGCGGGCGCCGTGGTCCCGCACGGCCGGCACGCACGCGAACTGGTCGAGCGGGCGGTGCGGATGAAGGCCGAGGTGGTCGCGGCGGACCTGCGGGAAGCCGGGCGCCGGGAGATCCTCAACTACGGGCATACGCTGGGCCACGCGGTCGAGCGGGTCGAGCGTTATCAGATCCGCCACGGCGAGGCGGTCGCGATCGGCATGGTTTACGCCGCGGAACTGGCCCGGCTCGCCGGGCGGCTCGACACGCCGACCCTGGACCGCCACCGCCGCGTGCTCACGGCGGTCGGCCTGCCCACCAGCTTTCTGCCGGGGGCATGGCCTGCCCTGCGGGAGACGATGGCAGTGGACAAGAAGTCGCGCGGCGGGCGGATGCGCTTTGTGGTGCTGGACGGGCTCGCCCGGCCGGCGACCCTCGACGACCCTCCCGAGGATCTGATGGCCTACGCGTACGAGGAGGCGGTATCGCGGTGAGGCAGGTGCTGGTGCTGAACGGCCCCAACCTGGGCCGCCTTGGTTCGCGGGAGCCGGACGTGTACGGCAGCGCCAGCTTCGAGGAGCTGGCGCAGGAGTGCCGCGAGGTCGGCCGGGAGCTGGACCTGCATGTGGAGGTCAGGCAGACCGACGACGAGGCCGAGCTCATCGGCTGGGTGCATCAGGCGATAGACGCCAGGACACCGATCGTGCTGAACCCCGCTGCGTTCACCCACTACTCCTACGCGCTGCGCGACGCACTCGCGATGCGGACCGCGCCGCTGGTGGAGGTGCACCTGTCCAACCCGGCCACGCGGGAGGCGTTCCGGCACACCTCCGTGGTCGCGGCGGTGGCGGACGGCACGATCGCGGGGTTCGGTCTGATGTCCTACCGGCTCGCCCTGCACGCGATCGCCGGCATGACGGGCGGTCCCGGCCAGGCGGGCACCCCCGGCCAGGCGGGGCGGGCGGACGCCGGCGCGCAGGGCTGAACCGTACCGCCGTTACCCTCGGGGGCACGGCGTTCGCAATGACAGCAGGCGGCGAGCCGTTACCGGAGGGCCGGTCACCATGCGCATCGGGATGTCTCTGAACTACGCGGGCGGTTTCGCCGAGACCGTGGCCGAACTCGGCGATTACGAGAAGGCAGGCCTCGACATCGTGTTCGTGCCCGAGGCCTACAGCTTCGACGCCGTCAGCCAGCTGGGCTTCATCGCGGCCAGGACGCAGCGGCTGGAGATCGCGTCGGGGATCCTCCAGCTGTACACGCGCACCCCGACGCTGACCGCGATGACCGCGGCCGGGCTCGACTACGTCTCCGGTGGCCGGTTCACGCTCGGCATAGGGGCCTCCGGCCCGCAGGTGATCGAGGGCTGGCACGGGGTTCCCTACGACGCGCCGGTCGGCCGCACCAGGGAAATCATCGAGATCTGCCGGCAGGTGTGGCGGCGGGAACGGCTGGAGCACGCGGGCAGTCACTACACGATCCCGCTGCCCGCTGGCCGGGGGACCGGGCTCGGCAAGGCGCTCAAGCTGATCAACCGGCCGGTGCGGGAACGGATACCCATCGTGGTGGCGGCGCTCGGCCCGAAGAACGTGGAACTCGCCGCCGAACTGGCCGAGGGCTGGGAGCCGGTCTTCTACCTCCCGGAGAAGGCGGAGCAGACGTGGGGCGCCGCGCTGGCGGCGGGCCGGGCGAAGCGGGACCCCGCGCTGCCGCCGCTGGACGTGGTGGCGCAGGCGCCGCTGGCGATCGGTGACGACGTGGCCGGGTACCTGGAGCTGGGCCGGCCGTTCCTCGCTCTCTACATCGGCGGCATGGGCCCGCACCGGGACAAGGGGCGCAACTTCTACTACGAGCTCGCCGTGCGGTTCGGATTCGAGGCGGAGGCCGGGCGGATCCAGGACGCCTACCTCGATGGCCGGAAGGACGAGGCGGCCGCGCTGGTCCCGGCCGAGCTGCTGGCAGGCATGTCGCTCGTCGGTCCCGAGTCTCACGTGGCGGAGCGGCTCGCTGCGATGAAGGAATCGGGCGTCACCACGCTCAACGTGACACCGCTGGCGGAGACCCACGAAGACCGGGTGCGGCTGATCGAGCTTGTGCGCGACCTCGCCGGCTGAGCCACCGGGCCGTCTGGGCCCCGCGCTGTGGGTCCTGGGCCCCCATGATCACGGACGATCCTGCGCGCATAGCGCAGGAAATCGTCCGTGATCATGGAAGGCGGCCCTCAGACGGACTTCTGGTAGGCGCGGAAGGTCAGCACGGACAGGGCGGTGACGGCGATGGCCAGCAGCGCCAGGCCGCCGCCCTGGACGAGGACCCGTGCCCAGTCAGGGCTGGCGCCCATCGCTGCCCGGCCCGCCACCAGCGCCCAGTTGACCGGGTTGCCGTCCGCGACAATCCGCATCCAGTGCGGCATGAGCGCGGTGGCCATGAACGCGGTGGACAGGAACGTCAGCGGCAGCAGCAGGAAGGTGTTGATGCCGATGATCGTCTCCCGCTGCCGGGCCAGCATGCCCACCGTGTTCGAGAACGCGCTGAACACGATGGCGATCAGCACCGAGGCCGCGATGAGGACCACGACGCCGGGCAGGCCACCCGGGTAGTGCGCTCCCGCCGCCCAGCCGATCGCGATGATGATGACCGACTGAACCGTGGTCATGAGCGACTGCATGATGACGGAGGCGTTGATGATCGCCGAGCGGTGCAGCGGCAGGACGAGGAACCGGTCCATGATGCCCCGGTCGATCTCCTCCAGCACCGTCATGCCGCTCCACATGCTGGTCGACAGCGCGCTCATGATCACCACGCCGGGTACCAGGTAGTCCAGGTAGGACGAGGCGCCGAAGCCAGGCAGCTCGACCACCTTGCGGAACAGGGACCCGAACAGGAACAGCCAGATCACTGGCTGGATCAGGCTGATGATCATGTAGGCGGGCTGGCGAGCGAATGCCCGCAGCTGCCGCCCGGTCATCAGTGACGTGTGGCTGGCGATGGCGGTCATCGTGCGCCTCCGTTGCTGGCAGTGCTGGCAAGGTGCTGGTCGGCGTCGGCGAAACGGCGGCCAGCGTGACGCAGGTACACGTCGTCGAGCGACGGGCGCGCCACCGACGCGGCCCGCACCGGCAGGTCCGCGTCGTCGAGCGCCGCGAGGACGGCTGGCAGGGCCGCCGCGCCCTCGTCGGCGCGGGCGCTGACGTGGGCGCCGTCCATCCGGATCTCGCGCACGGCCGGCACCCGCTCCAGGACGGCCAGCAGCCGGCCGCGTTCGGCGTGATCGGCGAGTTCCACCTGCACGGCGTCGCCGTGAAGCTGCCCCTTGAGTTCGTCGGGTGTGCCCTCGGCGACGATGCGCCCCCGGTCCACGATGACGAGGTGACTGGCGAGACGGTCGGCTTCCTCGAGGTAGTGGGTGGTCAGCAGGATGGTGAGCCCGTCGTCGGCGGCCAGCCGACCGATCTCCTCCCACATGGCCGAGCGCGACTCCGGGTCCAGTCCCGCCGTCGGCTCGTCGAGAAACAGCACCTGCGGCCGGTTGATCAGGCCCAGCGCCACATCCAGCCGGCGCTGCATGCCGCCCGAGTAGGTGCGGACCAGGCGCCCGGCGGCCCCGGCCAGGTCGAACCGGCCGAGCAGCTCGTCGGTCCTGGCCGTGAGCCGACGGCCACGCAGGCCCTGGATGCGGCCGGTCAGCAGCAGGTTCTCGCGGCCCGTGGCCATCGGGTCGGCGCCGCTGCGCTGGGCGACCACGCCGATGGCGTGCCGGACCTGCGCCGCCTGGGCACGCACATCCAGCCCGGCCACCGTCGCGGTGCCCGCGTCGGCCTGGGCCAGAGTGGTGAGGATCTTGACGGTGGTGGACTTCCCGGCCCCGTTGGGGCCAAGCATGGCGAAGACCGTGCCCGCTGGAACCGCGAAACCGAGCCCGTCCAGGGCCCGCACTCCCTTGGGATAGGTCTTGACGAGGCCGCGGGCCTCGATGGGGTAGTCGGCTCCGGTGTCTGCGCGGGCCCGCGCCGCCGTGCCTGTATGAATGGTCATGTCCGCTTTCTCCCTGGTGGTTGGTCGTGTCACCGGTCCACGAGAGAGCAGACACGTATCCTTGGAGTGCTCACTCGATCTGGTCTCGCTCCCGCGGGACCGGTTCGGTGGTCATGGCCCTCGGCCGGGTGTTGCCGCACCTTGCCGGGGGCCGTCTGCCGGCTGGTTAGGTCGTTCCGCCGCCCCCCTTTCCCGCGTGGCCCCTGCGGCCTGACTGTGGCCCGTCGGCGTGACCGCCCGAAGGATCGGCCAGGCTCTGCGGGGCAGGGCCGAATTCCGCTGGCCATTCATGCGTGTCGTGCACGTGCTGCCAGCCGTCCAGGCCGGGGAAGGTCCGGTCCTCCAGTTCGGTCACCAGACCGCGAACCCACGTCAGCTCGGCCTCGCGCATCGCCACGTGATATTCGGCCTCCAGCATGAACAGCCTCGGCAGCCAGGTGAGCCCGGCAAGCTCGGCACGGTCATCGGCGATCGCCTGCTCCAGCGCGCTGACCCGCTCACGCAGCAGCTCCAGCGCCCCGCCGGGGCTGAGCACGGGCAGCTCCGACAGGGCCGCCTCGAACTGCGGGTACTCCTTCACCGGAACGGCGACGAGCTCCGCCATCCAGTCGTCGAGTTCCTTGCGGCCCGCCTCGGTGATCCTGTACACGGTGCGTTCCGGCCGTCGGCCCTCCCGCCCGGCCCCCGCCGCCTCGATGAGCCCGTGCCGGGCGAGGTTGTTGACGACCGTGTACAGCGACCCGTAGTTCAGCCTGATGCTGCGTTCCTTGCCGCGGGAACGCATCGTGGCGGCCATCTCGTACGGGTGCATGGGCCCTTCGCAGAGCTGGACGAGGACAGCAAGGGCCAGCGGATTGGAGACCGCGCGCCGTCCGGCCATCGCCCCATCCCTTCAGTTAGGTGTCGATCCGGTGACGTATATCCGCGTACGAGTATACGGCAGCGTGTATACGTAGGCAAGCATTCGCTCGCAAGGATGTTGCGACGCCGGACGATGGAGCGGGTGGCGCAGTTGGGAGGATGGGTGTGGCCGGCAGCGGTATGAAGAGGTAGCCCCGGTTGGGAGGATGGGTGGTGGCCCGGTTGGACAGCCGCGTAACCGTGCGCTTGGCACGGGCCGAGGACGAGGCGGGCCTGGCTCACCTGGATGCGGTCGCCTGGACGCCCGCATCGGGGTTTCCTTCGATCATGGCGCGGGCCAATGACCCCTTCTTCACTTTCTTCACCGACGACAGCCCGCCCGAGGCACACCTCGTAGCCGAGGTCGACGGCAGGATGGCGGGCTACATCCGGCTGAGGCCCGGCGCGTCGCTGCCGGAGAGCGCGCACGTGCTCGGCGTCGCGGGCCTTGCCGTCGCCCCGGGCGACCGCCGCCGGGGAGTCGCCTCGGCCCTGCTCGCCGCGGCCGAGCAGCAGGCGCGCGCCCGCGGTGCGCGCAAGCTGAGCCTGCGCGTGCTCGGCACCAACGCCACGGCCACGCACCTGTACGAGCGGCTTGGCTTCGGAGTGGAAGGCGTCCTGCGGGACGAGTTCTGCATCGGCGGCCGGTATGTGGACGACGTGCTCATGGCCAAGCACCTCGCCTGACCGGCCCCGTCGGGCGGTGCGGACGGGACCATCCTGGAGATCCACGAGGCGCCGATACTGGGACACGGCAGGCCCGGTAGACTTGCTGACCGGGTTCCCATCATCGCCGAACCGGGCATCTACCCGCCCGGCAGGGGCGGCATCAGGATCGAGGACACCCTGGTGGTGCGCCCCGGGGCAGCCCGTGAGCTGCTCACCACGACCACCACCTCGAGGGAGTTTCTTGTCCTCCAGGGCGCACACGCCCTGGAGGGCTTGCCCCCGTACCCAGGAGACATCAGACGTGGCCACCACGAACGACCTCAAGAACGGCACGACGCTGAACATCGACGGGCAGCTGTGGACCGTCGTTGACTTCCAGCACGTCAAGCCCGGCAAGGGCGGTGCCTTCGTACGAACGAGGCTGAAGAACGTCCTGTCCGGCAAGGTGGTCGACCGGACCTTCAATGCCGGGGTCAAGGTCGAGACGGCCAATGTGGACAAGCGCGAGATGCAGTATCTCTACCGTGAGGGCGAAGACTTCGTCTTCATGGATACGCAGGACTACGACCAGCCCCGGATCCCGGCCGCCACGGTCGGCGACGCCGCCAGGTACCTGCTGGAGGAGCAGACGGCCGTCGTGGCGTTCAACAACGGGATCCCGCTCTATGTGGAGCTCCCCGCCGCGGTGGAGCTGACCATCCGGCAGACCGACCCCGGCGTGCAGGGCGACCGCTCCACCGGCGGCACCAAGCCGGCCACCCTGGAGACCGGGGCGCAGATCCAGGTGCCGCTGTTCATCACGACCGGCGAGAAGGTCAAGGTGGACACCCGCACCGGCGAATATCTCGGCAGGGCGTGACCTCGCGCCGTGCCCGCCCGTCGCAAGGCCCGCAAGCGGGCGCTCGATGTCCTGTTCGAGGCGGACCTGCGGGGCCAGCCGGTCCTGGATGTGCTCGCGGAGCGCGCCGCGGACGAGGTCCCGCCGCTCCCGGACTATGCCGCTGACCTGGTCCGGGGTGTGCATGCGCACCAGGGCCGGATCGACGAGCTCCTTGCCGAGCATGCGCAGGGCTGGGCGCTGGAACGGATGCCAGCGGTCGACCGCAACATCTTGCGCATCGGGGCCTTCGAGCTGCTGTGGGCCGACGACGTCCCGGACGCGGTCGCCATCAGCGAGGCGGTGCAGCTGGCCCGGGACCTGTCCACGGAAGGCTCACCGGCGTTCGTGAACGGGTTGCTGGCCCGCCTGCTGGAACTCAAGCCGACGCTCACCCTCTGACGCGGGCGCGGGCGCGGGCCGCCTTGGGAGAGGGCGGCCTTGAGGGAGGGGCGGCCCCCAGACGAAGGCCGGCCCGGGGAGGGCGGCGGCGTCAGGACGGGGCGAAACGCAGGCCGAGGCCGAACCGGCGCAGGACGGAGCGGAACCACAGCGTCGACACACCTGCCCCGGCCACCACCAGCGCGAGCGTGAGCGCGGTCGACAGCATGACAAACAGTTCGGCGGGCTCGGTCACCATCAGCACGCCCAGGCCGGCCGTGAGCAGGAAGAAGATCCCAGCCCAGAGCCAGGTCGCGCCCTGGAAGAAGCGGTGCAGGCCCGGGTGATGGCTGGCGGGCTGGCGCAGGGCAACCACCTCGGCGGCGAGCCGGGCAACGAGCGGGCTGGGCCCGCGCGCGGTCCGCGCGAAGAGCACGCACATGACGAGGTTGGCGACCGGGAACTGGAGCAGGTAGAGCCAGAGCTGGCCCGTGGTAAGCACGATGGCCGTCTGGAGGGTGAGCACGGCCGCCGAGATCGTGAGCAGGCTCGGGACGCTGCCGGTAGCGATCTTGCGGATGATCGCGGTGAGCCAGGTGGCGACGAGGCCGGCCAGCAGGCCGGCGTCGCGGCCGTAGAGCCAGGCCGCGAGGGCTGCGGCACCTACCGGCAGGCCGGCGGATTCGGTCACGCTCCAGAGGGCTGTGCGCAGCAGCCGCAGTGGCCGCGGGAGCTCCAGGTGCTCTCGCATGCGGGAGAGCCTAAGCGGTCGGGGCGGCCGTGGGCGCCGGAACTGGAAGAGTCACCCGTGAATCCCCTCAGCCGGGCGCGGCGCCCCGATGCTCGCGGAGGTCCAGAGCGTAAAAGACCGTGTCGTAGCGGCGGCTGCCGACGGCCACGAAGTCCTTCAGGCGGCCATACTCGGCGAATCCCAGGCTCCGGTACAGGTGCAAGGCCGCCGCGTTGTCGCCCCTGACGTCGAGAGTCAGCATCTCGACACCGGCCGCGTCGGCTGTTGCTATGAGGGCACGGGTCAGCGCGCGGCCCACGCCCCGGCCCTGGGCATGCGCCGCGACGGCCACCCGCCGCACGTCGGCGTGCTGCCGGTGGGTCGGGCGTTCATAGCGGGTCCAGTAGCCCAGCCCGGCGAGTCCGCCCGGCGACGGCCGTCCGGGGCCGGGGGCCGCGCCAGCGGTGGACAGCCCACCGGGCGAGACGGTGGGCTCGGCAACGGGGACGTAGGCGGCACATAGTGCGGCGTTCCCCTGGGGGGCGGCGTCGCCGACCGAGCGCAGCAGTGCCGCGACCTCCGCCTCGGATGGAGGATCCACCCAGCCCAGCGCGGCCCCGTCGCGGACCAGGGTGGCAAGGATGCGATGCGCGGCGGCCACCAATCCGGGGTCTGCCGCCAGGCCGGCGGCATCGGCCACGAGCACCCCGGGCCGGCCCGGCGCACCCGGCGTCCGTGGCTCATCGGGCGTGCGCGATGAGCCGGGCCTCTGTGGCTCGTCGGGCGTGCGCGGCGTGCCGGGCCTCTGTGGCTCGTCCGGCGGGTACGGCTCGGCCGGCCCGTGGTGCTTCATCGAACTGCGACCGTACCAGCCGCGCCCCCGCCGGGCATTGTCCGCTTCCGGCACTACATTGGTGGGCGAGCGCGGGACAAGGAGGTTGCGGTGGCAGGCGACCGTCGCCCCGGAGGGGCACTGTCCGGGCAGGGCGCCGGAGGGGCGCCGTCCGGGCCGGCCGCCGTGGGTGCGCCGGGCCGGTCCTGGGGGCGGTACGACGGTGCGCGTACCGCGATCGTTCGCGACACCCTCCGGGCGGTGATCTCCGCGCTGGTGGCGGAGGCAGGCCGGGGCCAGCTTGACATCCTCGACGCCGGCGGCGGGACGGGCGGCTTCGCCGTGCCGCTGGCGGCCCTGGGCCACAACGTCACGGTGATCGATCCCAGCCCCGACTCGCTCGCCGCCGCCGAACGCCGGGCCGCCGAGATGGATGTCCCGCTCAAAGTGGTCCAGGGAGACGTGGCCGACCTGGCCCTGGTGGCCGGCGACCAGAGCGCGGACCTGGTGCTCTGCCACAGCGTGCTGGAGTACGTCGACTCACCGGCCGACGCCATGGCGTCGATCGCCCAGGTCCTGCGGCCTGCTGGCGCGGTCAGTGTGCTCGCGGCCAGTTCCGTGGCGGCGGTGATGCACCGGGCACTGGCCGGCCGGTTCGACGACGCCCGGCGGCTGCTCGCCGGGATCGGCGGCGCTTCCGGCCAGCCGGACGGGACCGGGGGAGAGCCCGGGGCTGCCGGGCCACGGCGGTTCACCGTGGCGGCGGTCGTGAGCCTGATCGAGGGCGCTGGCCTGCGCCCCGGCAGCGCCCACGGGGTCCGGGTCTTCGCGGACCTGGTGCCCGGCATGTTCGCGGACGCCGACCCAGGAGCCGCCGACGCGCTGATGGCGCTGGAGCAGGCGGCCTCGGCTCATCCCGCCTTCCACGACATCGCCACCCAGTTCCACATCGTCGGATACCGGTAACCCGCATGGTCGGCGGCGACACGGGCTGTAACATCCTCCACGCGGACATGGACGCCTTCTACGCCAGCGTCGAGATTCGCGACCGGCCGGAACTCGCGGGGGTGCCGGTGATCGTCGGTGGCGGCAGCCGCGGGGTGGTGCTCTCCGCGTCCTACGAGGCGCGCGTCACGGGGGTCCGTTCGGCGATGCCGGTTACCCGCGCCCGTCGGCTGTGCCCTCAAGCGGTCTTCGTCGCCCCCCGCCACCGGGTCTACGCCGCCGTGTCCGCGGAGGTCATGGCGGTCTTCCGGTCGATAACCCCGGAGGTGGAGCCGCTGTCACTTGACGAGGCGTTTCTCGACATCTCCGGATCGATCCGGCGGCTGGGGCGGCCCGCCGAGATCGGCGAGCTGATCCGGGCCAGCATCCGCGACCAGCAGGCCATCACCTGCTCGGTGGGGGTGGCCAACTGCAAGTTCGTGGCCAAGCTCGCATCGTCGTTGTGCAAGCCGGACGGGCTCCTTGTGGTACCGGACGATCAGGTGCTCGACTTCCTCCACCCGCTGCCGGTGGCCGCCCTGTGGGGCGTGGGGGAGCAGACCGGGCAAGTCCTGGCCGGTCTTGGCCTTCGGACGGTCGGTGACATCGCGCATACCCCGCTGGCCGTGCTACAGCGGGAGCTCGGCCAGGCGGTCGGCTCCCACCTTTCCGCGCTCGCGTGGGGGCGTGATGACAGGCCGGTGATCCCCGGATCCACGGACAAGAGCGTTGGCGCGGAGGAAACCTTTGCCACCGATGTCGACGACCCCCAGGTGATCCGCCGGGAACTGCTCCGGCTGTCCGGGCGGACGGCGCGCAGCCTGCGGGCGAGTGGCTCCGTGGCCAGGACGGTGGTGGTGAAGCTCCGGCTCGCCAACTTCACCACCATTACGCGCTCGCGCACGCTTCCCGAGCCGACCGATGTGGCGAGGAAGATCTATGTCACCGCCTGTGACCTTTACGCGGCGGCTGGCCTTGACTCGCGGGCGAGGCTGCGTCTGGTCGGCGTCCGCGCCGCCGGCCTGGTCCCGGCCGCCAGGTCGGCCACCCAGCTTGCCTTCGGTGAGCGGCCCGTCTCCTGGCGTGACGCCGAGCGGGCTGCGGACCGGATCGCCGGCAGGTTCGGCCCAGACATGATCCGCCCGGCCGTGCTCGTCCGGCATGGGGAAGAGCCACAGCCGCGGCCGCCGGTGGATCCTGATCGCTCACCTGGGCCGTAGCAGGCGCCAGCGCCCAGGGGTAAACTCAAACTGAACAGTCGTTCGAAACGAGCCAGCTACGGTACGTGACATGAGCACTACGGGATCGGTGTCACCTGGGGGGCGCGGGGGCAGTGGGAAACAACATCGTCGGCCAAGCTCCCTTTGGACTCCCGCTGCTCTTTCCCAGGGTGCGGAAGCACTCGTATTGTGGAGGGCACCAGGACCGTGAGATGAACGTCATCGCACCTGTCCCCGCGCGTGAGGTTCATGGGAGGCGCTGTGCCGCTTTCTGAGCACGAACAGCGTCAGCTCGAGCAGATCGAGCAGGCGCTCTATGCCGACTATCCGAAGCTTGCGCAGGCCGTGCGCGCCAAAGACCCCCGGATTCACTACAAGCGACGGGTGGTCTACGCGGCGATCGGGTTCCTGCTCGGAGTGGGCTTGCTGCTGGCTGGTGTGGTTTCCAAACTCATCTTTGTCGGTGTTGGCGGCTTCGTGGTCATGCTCGCCTGTGCCATGTGGGCGCTGACCAGCTGGCGCCACATAGGCGGTGGCGCGAGCGGGCGCAGCACCGGACCGAGCCGTGGCCCGGGTGGCGCGCGCAGCCAGCGCCGGGAGCGGCGGGGACGGAAGGCTGGCAATGACCGGCGCGGGCGGGCAGGCCGCGCGGGGTTCATGGAGCGGCTGGAAGAGCGGTGGCGCCGCCGCCAGGAGGGCGGCCGGTAGCCCGCCCCGCCAGGAGGGCGGCCGGTAGCCTGCCCTCCGACTGGGCCCCTAGGCCCGCCAGGAGCGGGTGGCCTGCTCACGCCGCTGATGCAGCCCGCTGGTGATCACGTCCATCCAGCCGAATACATCGAGCGTGTGCGTCAGTGCGGTTCGCACCGGTGCCAGAGCGGACGCGGGCAACGCCGCAGCCGCGTACCTGGCGGGCAGGCGGCAGGCCTTCGCGAGCGCCCGCCTGACCGTGGTGACGTCGCCGCGAAGCTGCGCAGACGCCGGCGGGGTGGTCGCATAGCGCGCTCTTTCCTCGGCGCGGGCGATCCGCTGGACGGCGTCCCGTTCGGCCGCGCCGAAGCCCAGCGACGTGCTGACCCGGCGGGCCAGCGCACGCGGCGTCTCGCTGGCGCGGCAAGCGATCCGGTGGTCGGTCAGGTCGTCTCGGAACTCGAGCCAGGCGGCGTGCGCGCGCCCGGCGTCGTCGGCCGCCCTGAACCACCGGCGGCGCCGGGTGACGGAACGGGCGGCCCGCGGGGCCGCTGCCGCCGCAGCGAGCACCGCGACGACCACCAGGGCGGCCGGAAGAGGGCCCGACGTCCCCCGGCCGCGGCCGTTGCCCCCGCCCAGTTCCTTGATCGGCGGCCCGAGCCTGCCCCTGGAGGGCGTGGTCTTGGGCTGCGCACCCTGGGTGGGGTTGGACGCGCTTGGCTGCGGGCTGGGGCCAACGCCGCTGAGCGGCGGGACCGAGTACGCGGGGGCGGACGCCGTAGCCTGGCCGTTCTGCCCGGCCGAGCTGATGGGGGTCGGTTCGAATCGCAGCCAGCCTGCCCCCCTGAAGTACAGCTCCGGCCACGCGTGCGCGTCGCTGGTCCGCACCAGCCAGCCGTCATCTCCCCGGGGGATGCCCTGGGTGTACCCCACGACCACGCGGGACGGAATGCCCTCC
>DASYQM010000368.1:0-8509 GCA_036005525.1 Streptosporangiaceae bacterium | reverse complement strand
AGCCCGGCAAAGTCACGGCGCACCCGCCCCCCGCCGGCTGCCGATCGCGAGGCTGCTGCTGCTGCTGGCACAACCCCATTGTCCTACCCGACCAGGCAGAACCGTGGCAGCGCCTCACTGTATTTCCGAAAGATCTTGAATTACCCGATCCTGGGCACGCTCTGGACGTTTCGCACCCATCCAGGCGCGGCGCTTCCCCACCCCAGGATTCCCCGCAGCTGCCAGTCAACGCCGGCGGTGCGGCTGGGTCAACATCCAGCCAGCAGCACATCGGGTCCAAAGCGGTCGAGCCGGTGCATGGCCCGCCAGCGACCCACCCCCAGGAGAAAACGCCCCCACCGCCAGCCGCCGGGAGCACGCCGAGCCCGATAGCCGGCCCCGGCTAGAGCAGCGCGGGGACGGCAGCCTCGATCAGGTGCGGGCCCGGTTCCGCATAGGCGCGGCGCAGCGAGGCGACGAGCTCGTCAGCCGTGGAGACCCGTATGGCATCGACCCCAAAACCCTGGGCGATCGCGGTGTGGTTGATCGACGGGGCCGGACAGGTCCAGCATGCGCCTCGCGGCGGGCCCAGCCTCGTCCGCCGAGCCGGCGCCAACGCGCCGCAGCTCCAGGCGCAAGATGGCATAGGCGTCGTTGTTGACCAGAATGGTCGTCACGTTGGCATGCTCGCGGGCCATCGTCCACAGCGCCTGGTGGGTGTACAGGGCGCTGCCATCGGCTTGCACGCACAGCACCTGCTGGTCCGGGGCGGCGATCGCGGCGCCGAGTGCCGTGGGCAGGCCCTGCCCGATCGCCCCGCCGGTCTCGGTGATCCAGTCGTGGCGCGCCACGTTCGCGGTGGCGGCCGGCAGGCCGAGGCCGGAGGTCTGCGCCTCGTCGACAACGATCGCGTTCTCCGGCAGGGTGGCGCCGACGGCCGCGGCCAGGGTGTTGACGTCGAGCGCCCCGGCCGGGGCGGCGGGCGGGTCGAGGTCCGCGAGCTGGGGAGCGGTGCCGGGGGCGACGCGGTCGGCGAGGGCCTCGAGGGTAGCGGTGACGTCCTCGGTCCCGTCGGCCAGGGTGTGCACGGACCCGCCCTCGGGGACCAGGTCGGACGGTCGGCCGGGGTAGGCGAAGAACGATACCGGCGAGCGGGCCCCGGCCAGCACAATGTGCCGGATGCCCTGCAGCTGCTTCTCCGCGGCCTCGGCCAGGTAGGCCAGCCGCTCCAGCGGCGGGACACCAGCGCCGCGTACCTGCCGTGCCGGGAACACCTCCCCCAGCATCCGCGCGCCGGTCGCGGCGCAGATGCGGCTGGCCGCGCGCAACCCGGGCTCACGAGTGCCGGCGCCGCCGAGCAACAGCAGGGCCGGCTCCCGCGAGGCCAGCACTGCGGCAGCCTGATCGACCGCCTCGTTGTCGACCGGCTGGGCTGAGGGCAGCGCGCGGGGCCGCGCCGGAACCGCACCCTCGCCCCATGACACATCGGCAGGCAGTACGAGCGTTACGACCTGACCCGGGGGCTGCAGGGATGCCGCTACCGCCGCCGCGGCGTCGCGGCCCACGTCCCGGGAGAAAGCCGAGGCGCGATACCAGCCCGAGACGTTGCGGGCCACGCCCTCGATGTCCGACTGCAACGGCGCGTCATAGTGCTCGTGGTAGGTCGCGTGCGCGCCGACGATGGTGACAACCGGGGTATGGGCACGCCGGGCGTTGTGCAGGTTGGCCAGCCCGTTCCCGAGCCCCGGGCCCAGGTGCAGCAGGACTGCCGCCGGCCGGCCGGTCATCCGGGCGTAGCCGTCGGCCGCGCCGGTAGCCACCCCTTCAAACAGTGCCAGCACCCCGCGCATCTGCGGCACCGCATCCAGCTCATGCACGAGGTGCATCTCGGAGGTACCGGGATTCATGAAGCACACGTCCACGCCCGAATCCACCAAGGTCTGCATCAGTGCCCGCGCCCCGATCACGTCGCACCTCCCGCTCCACGCGTGCGGTTGCGTGGACTTTTTACTGTGACGGTGCCAGGGCCTACCGGCAACTGCCCGACGCCGCTTCCCTTGCCAGCCGGTCGAAGATCCATCCCGCTCGCTGGCGGCTCGCTGATGCGCTGGGGCCACAAGGCGCTGGCCGGCGGTTCGCGTCAGTTGGGTCCGGAGTCGAGTACAAAGTGCACCAGCTCCTGGCTGGTGTAGTCGGCGTTGGCGAAGACTACCCACAGGCCAGTCGGGCCTGCCGCGATCGCCCTGGGAGCGCCGCGGAAGGGTACCCCGTGGACGACGACGCGGTTGGATGCCGGGTCGATGCCGACAACGGTTCCCAAGCCGGAGGGCGCCACCCCGGTTAGCGCCCAGGCCAAGCCATGCCAGAAGATCACGTACCACACGTGCGGCACCGGGATCGCCGCGGTCACGTGACCGTTTGCTGGATCGAGCCGCTGAACCACGTTGGCACCGATGGTCCAGAGCGAACCTGCCCCCACGGCGTCGATCATGTAGACCTTGGCGTTCCCGAGCCGGTCGGTCCCACCCCACGGGCCGCCGCGTGCGTTGGCCACTGCGCCGGTCGCCGGGTTGATGCGGCTCACTTGGTGCATGCTGGCGACCCACAACGTGCCCGCGCCGGAAACGATCGCGCCGGGCCCGACGCCAACCCGGATGGGCGGGCCGCTGACGCGGTTGGTCCGCGGGTCGATGCGAATGACGATGCCTGGACCCTCCTTGGGTTCGGTCACCCAGACGCGGCCGTGGGCGACCGTGATCCCGGTGGGATTGGGCTGCAGGCCGACGAAGGCTGCGACGCGGTTGGCCCGCGGGTCGATCCGGTAGACGCCGATGTGGCCGCCGTTGCTGGTCACCCAGACCGCGCCGGCGCCAGTGGCGATGCCGCTCAGCTTGCCGCCGACTCCGGGGGCCGGGATGGTGGCCACCGTTCTGGCGGTGGCCGGGTCGACGCGGTAGATGATGTCCCGGCCAATGATCCACACCGCCCCGTGACCGGTCGTCAGAGGGCCGGTGCCGCTCACGTGGGTGCGGGCGGCGATCACAAGGTGAGGCCCGGGCTGCGGATGCGGATGGCTGGCGACCGGACCCGACAGGCTGTGCCACAGGTACGGCGTCACCGCGGCCGCGGCCGCGACAATCACGGCGCACACGGCCGCGATTGCCGCGCGCCGCCAGGGCTGCCGGCGCAACCGGCGCTCCAGCCGGGGCCACGCGCCAGGTGACAGCTGGTGTCTGGCGGCCTCCCGGTCCAGGGCAACCCGCAGCCTTGTCGCGGTGAGCTGGTCGTCATCCATCAAGAGCCACCTCCGTGCCAGGCAGGGGTGTCACCGGGGACGCGCTGCCATCAGCGAGCAAGGGCCGCAGCCGCTGCAGCGCCCGGGCGGTCTGGCTCTTGACCGTGCCCACCGAAATGCCCAAAGCCGCAGCGGTGTCAGCCTCGGACAGATCCAGGTAATAGCGCAAGACCACGCACGCCCGCTTGCGCGGGGGGAGCCTGGCAAGGGCGGCCAGCACGTCCGGGCCGAGGGCAGGCTCAGCTTGCCGCGGGGAGACGACCTCGCGCCAGGCACGGATCTCCCGCAGCCGCTGGCGCAGGCTTGTCCGGGCCAGGTTGATGACCGTCGCCCGCAGGTAGGCAGGTGCCGACTGCTTGTGGCGGATGGCACCCCAGCTGCGCCAGGCCCGGACGAAGGCCTCCTGGCCCAGATCCTCGGCAAGGCCCCAGTCACCGGTCAAGGCAAAAGCCAGCCGCACCAGCTCCGGATAGTGACGCTGGTACAGCTGAGCCAGGCCATCATGGCGGCTGGGCTCCACGTCGGTAAGACTGCCGCGCCGCCGAAAAGGTTGCCGTGAACGCCGTCATGTTAATAGCCCACGGCGACGGCTATGATCCAGGGACCGTGGGGAGCCGTGCGCTACTCGTGACCGCCACCGCACTGGCTGCGGTGTGCGCTGCCGCCTGCTCACCAGAGCACACGGTGCCCGGGGCGGATGGCCAGCGGCGTCCGACCGCAACCGCAACCGCGCCGGACGCGCGGCAGGCCTCGCCGACGCCGTCGGCGGCAGCCACGCACGTGACGCCGCCGGCCTTCCGTGCCTCCGCCGTCCGCCTCAGCTCATCCTGGCGATCGCGGCTGCGGTATACCTGGCACCGCGGCTGCCCGCAGCCGCTGTCTGGCCTGGCGCTGATCCACATGACCTACTGGGGATTCGACAAGCGGGCGCACGTCGGCGAGCTGATCGTGAACACCGCGGTCACCCGGAAGATCATCAGGGTGTTCGCGGTCCTCTACCGGGCGCGGTACCAGATCCGGCGGATGGTACTGCCCGATGTGTACAAGGGCAGCGATCCGCGGTCCACTAATGCCGACAACACGTCGGCGTTCAACTGCCGTCTGGTGGATGGCACCAATGACTGGTCCATGCACGCCTACGGTCTCGCCGTCGACATCAACCCCTGCCAGAATGTCTACATCGACGGCGGCCACGTCGATCCCCCCCGGTGCAAGGCGAACGCCGACCGCACGCGGCAGGTGCCGGGCTTGATCCACGAGGGCGGCGTTGTGACCCGGGCCTTCGATGCGATCGGCTGGGGGTGGGGCGGCCGGTGGGTCACGCCCAAGGACTACCAGCACTTCTCAAGCAACGGGCACTAGGCCGGCTGTTCCGTTGATCTCGGGTGGCGAAGGCATCACTATTGTTAGATGCGCGAGATGGAGATAGATCGCGGCGAGCGGGTCGTGCGGGTCCGCGACGCGGGTGACCCCGATGGCGCCGTGGTGATGTACTTCCACGGGACCCCCGGTTCCCGGCTGGACCTTCGCTTTGGGGAGGAACTCGCGGCCCGGCGCGGGGTCCGGCTGGTGTCCTTCGACCGGCCGGGCTATGGCGGGTCCACGCCCGCGCCGTTCGGGCTGGCATCGACCGGCGGTGATGCGCATGCGGTCGCCGACGCGCTGGACGTGGCGCGGTTCGCCACCTTGGGCGTGTCCGGCGGGGGGCCGGGGGCGCTGGCTGCCGCCGCGGTTTCGGGCGACCGGGTCACCCGCGTGGGGATCGCCTCGGGCGCCGGGCCGTACCAGCTGGTCCCGGGCGCGATCGATGGGCTCGATGACGACGACCGCGCCGTGCTCGCGCTGCTGCCGCGTGAGCCGACCAGGGCGGCAGAGAGGTTCGCGGCGGAGCTTGAGCCGCTGGCTGAGATGAGTCGCGAGCCCGGCAGCTCCTGGGTGCTGCCGGCGTTCGAGGATATCCTGTCCTCCCGCGACCGCGAGCTGCTGGATGAGCAGCGATACGCCGCGGATTTCGCGGACACGGTGCGCGAGGGACTCCGCCCGGGCACCAGCGGCGGGGGCTGGGACACCGTCTCCTGGGCCGGGGATTGGGACTTCGGCCTGGGCGCGGTGCGCTGCCCGGTTCTGCTGTGGTACGGCAGGGATGACTGCGCCCTGCCGGAAGGAGCGTGGCTAACAGAACACCTGCCCCGCGCCCACCTGGTGGTGCATGAGGGCGAGGGGCACATTGGGATTTACGAGCACCTCGAGGAGATGCTCCACGATCTGACCGAGCCCGACACCGAGGAGGCGGCCAGCACCGGGCGACCTTAGCTCCGCCGCGCCCGCCACCCACCTTGATCCCCGATCACCCGGCACGCCACTTGGCTCAGCATGACGCGCGGGCGCGGGCGAGCGGTGTGTAGATCAGCCCATCCACCGCGAGCCGCCGGTAAGGATCGGTCGCGTGCTCTAGGCGCACCCGATCGAGTAACAGCGTCCCGCCCACCCGCACGCCCGTCAGGTCAACTGCAACACCGTCGCCGCTGCCGGTGGCCGTGAACCCGCCGCGGACGTAGACGCTCTGGCTGACCTGCGGCGAGCACCACACGGCAGGCGCTCCGTCCCCGGCGAGCGCAAGCGGCCTCCCGGGCGGACGGTTGACGCAACCGGGTGGTTGCCATAAAGTAGCAACCAGTCGGTTGCTAATTTATGGAGGACGTCATGGGTTTTCCTGACCTCTACCGCACCGCGTACGACGGCAACACCGACGGCTGGGCCAAGGAGCTGGGCGAACTGGCCGCCTACCTCGATGCCGCCTGAGGCCGGTGCGCGCGCCGGACCCGGCATCGAAGTGTTCGCCGAACAGGTCTTCGTGGCCCTGGCCGACCCGGCCCGGCGCGCCATCTTGGCCGCGCTGGCCCGCGACTGGGACGGCCCGCTCGGCGCGCTCAAGGGCCACCCTCGACCGGACCGCAGGCGAGCCCGCCACAGTCTCACTGCACGAAACCCGAGGACATCATGGCTGATCACGGATTCACCACTACCTTCGCGACCGGTGGGACGGCCGCGATGGCAGCCGCGCTGACGGCCACGCTCGGGCTCGCCGCCGCATCCTGGGGCATCTCGATCTGGCAGATGCGCGGGATGCACATGGGGGTGGCGACCAGGCTCGGCCCGTTCGCGTCCTTCATCGCCGTGTGGGTGGTGATGATGGCGGCGATGATGCTGCCGGGCGCGGGCCCGGCGGTGCTGAGACACGCTCAGGCCAGCGGCGGGGTGCGCGCCGTGCCGCTGTTCATTGGGTCCTACCTGGCCGTCTGGGCACTGGTGGGCGCCGCGGTGTACGCGTTGTACCGGCCGCACGGGTCTGTTGCCGCCGGCGCGGTTACGATCGCGGCCGGTGTGTATGAGCTCACGCCGCTCAAGCGGCACTTCCGTCGGCGCTGCCGCGGGAGCGTCCGCTCCGGGTTCCGGTTCGGGCTCTGCTGCGTCGGCTCGAGCGTCGGGCTGATGGCGATGCTCGTGGCGCTGGGCGTCATGAGTGTCACCTGGATGTCGGCGATCGCCGTGCTGGTCCTGGCCCAGAAGCTCCTGCCCGCCAAAGCCGCCGTCGATGTGCCGCTGGCGCTCGCGATCGTCGGGCTTGGTATCTGGATCGTCCTCGCGCCGTCGTCGGTTCCCGGGCTGGTGCCGCCGATGTGAGGCGCCATCGGCGCCGCGGGCCAAGCCAAGCTGTTGTGACAACAAGAAGGAGAGAGCGAATGACCAGTCACAAGACCGGAACACGTGAAGAGTGGCTTGCCGCCCGGCTGGAGCTGCTCGATGCCGAGAAGGAACTGACGCGGCGTAGCGACGAACTGGTGCGGCGGCGCCAGGAGCTGCCCTGGGTCCGGATCGGCAAGGAGTACCGTTTCGAGACCGACCAGGGCCCGGCGTCCTTGTCCGATCTGTTCCAAGGGCGCTCACAGCTGCTCATCTATCACTTCATGTTCGGGCCCGACTACACCGCGGGCTGTCCCGCCTGCTCGGCGATCGCCGACGGCTTCAACGGCTTCGCGGTTCACCTGGCCAACCATGACGTGATGCTCTGGGCGGTGTCGCGCGCTCCGCTTGAGAAGCTGCAGGGCTACAAGCAGCGGATGGGCTGGAGCTTCCCCTGGGCCTCCTCGTTCGGAAGCGACTTCAACGACGACTTTGACGTCGCCCTGACCGAGGAGCAGGAGCGTGCGGGCGCCTTCGAGTACAACTTCCGCGAATCGCCCGTGTGGTCGCCGCCGGAGGACGTGCGCGGGCCGTTCGACGCGTGGGCCGCAACGACCGGCACCGACTGGGCAACTTACACGCGCGAGCGCCCGGGCATGAGCGCGTTCGCGCTCGACGATGGCGTCGTCTACCACACGTACTCGGCCTATGCGCGCGGCCTGGACGGCCTCTGGGGCATGTACCAGTGGCTCGACCGGGCGCCGCGGGGGCGAAACGAGGCGCGCGGCCCCGACGACCCGCTCAACTGGTTCCGCCGCCACGACGAGTACAACCACGCAAACGGCGCCAGCAAATAACCAGCTGGATGTCGACGTGGCACTGGACCCGGATGGCGCCGGTCCTGGCAGGCGCGGCTTGTGACCGGCTGCCAGCTGGCGCGCACCGGGCCAGGCCGGCCTGGCGGGCAATGGTTGGGTCTGCGGGTAATCGGGCAGTCAACCGTTGGTGACTCGGAACCGGGGAGACGCAGGGTGGTGGGACACGTGGCTACATCCGGTGGAAGGCGGACGCGATTTGGATCCTGGGGCCGCCGTCGATGGGTGATCGTGGTCGCGCTTCTGGTCGTGATCGCCGTTGCGATAGTCCTGATCGTCTTGTATGCCGGCGGCGGTTCCGGCGGTGGCGTCTATTAGCCCATGGCAGGTGCGGCGTGCGGCGTCTGCTTATTGACCGGAATTTGGACAGTGCCGGCGGTCGCGAGTGCACCGGTACAGACACGTGGGACAGGGTTCAATCTGCGAAGCGGTTTGTCGCTTGCACGAGCAGTCTATCGGTGGTGTCAGCTCCGCCATGGTCTTCGTCTTCGACGATATGCAAGGTGGCAAGCGGGAGCTGTTGCGCGAGACGCCAGACCACACCGAGCGGTGAGGCAATGTCGAGACGGCCGCGAACCAACACCGCCGGAACGCCGGTAATGCGGTCGGCGCGCCCGCTGATGCCATCAGGGGGCAGGAACGCGTGATGGCCAAAGAAGTGAGTTACCAGGCGCGC
>DASYQM010000367.1:0-2285 GCA_036005525.1 Streptosporangiaceae bacterium | reverse complement strand
CGGGCGAAGTCCCCGCCGTCCCGCCCGGCGATCACCGGCAACGCTGCCATCCAGGTCTGTGACCGGAACGGCTGCCGGGCGGTGTCCAGCGCGGCAGGCCAGGCGCACTCCAGCAGGTCCCGCGCGGCCCGCCCAGCGGCCCAATCCAGCGCCGAGCCAAGATCCCAGGCGCGGCACCGGAACGTCCGCCGCGCGATGACCTTCGAATCGTGATCGGTCACCACCACCATCTGCTTGCTGCCCGCCAGATCGATCCCGGCAATCGCATTCGCCACCGGCACCAGTACGCGAAACCGCTCCAGCCGAGCATTGCGGTTGCGGTCACCGCGGGACACGCCACTACCGTTACCCATGAACGTCCTCCTGCTGCGTGGGACACCAAGCCCGAAGCGCATCAGGGGGACGTTCCCACGTCACGAACCGACACGCAGAACGTGTTTCTATGCCGCGGATCGGGCGGTCAGGCGCAGGATCCCAGGTCGATTACTCGGCCGGAGCGGTCGTGATAGAACCGGGTTGCGCCCCTCCTCCTGCGTCAGTGGGTGCACGATCTCGGCGTCCGAGGGCGCCGCGGCGTCGTGGGCGGCGCGTAGCCTCCTGGACATGACCGAGATCCAGTTGTTGCGTCCTGAAGGACTGTTCGCGAGTCCGGCCTTCAGCCAGGTCGCTGTCGTCCCTCCTGGCGCCACGACGGTGTACGTCGGCGGCCAGAATGCCGTCGATCAGAACGGCGAGCTCGTCGGCGGCACAGACGTGGCCGCGCAGACCCGGCAGGTGATGGCCAACCTCGCGACTGCTCTGGCGGCGGCCGGCGCGGGGATCGAGCATCTGGTGAGCGTATTGGTGGTGCTGGTGGAGGGCGTTGACGTGCAGGCGGCGTATGCCGCCGCGGCGGCCACGCTTGGCTCCGCTAAGGTCCCTCCGCTCGTTAGCGCGGCGATTGTGTCGGGACTCGGTGTCCCCGGTGCGATGGTGGAGGTGTCCGCCATCGCGGCGATGCCAGACCGGGCCCCTGCAGAGTGAAGGTTGCACGTTCAATGAGTCAGTCATGGTGCTCGTCCATAGCCATAGGCAGCCCCCTTTGGCAGGGCAGCCACGCGGTCATCCGCTACGTCGCGGATGGTGCCCATTGCGCGGCCACGTCTTCAGTGGGCCAGGAGGTCCTGGCCGATCGCCGCACGCCCTGCTGGCGACGTCGTGTCTTCTGCTGGTGATCCGGTACGTAGGGTGGCGTCATGCGCGTAGTGATCGCGGGCGGGCACGGGAAGATTGCGCTGCTGCTGGAGCGCCTGCTGGCCGGGCGTGGTGATCAGGCGGTGGGGCTGATCAGGAACCTGGCTCACGTCGCCGATGTCGAGAAAGCCGGCGCCGAAGCTGTGGTCTGCGATCTGGAGGCAGCCTCGGCCGATGATGTCGCAATGCTGTCCGGAGCAGACGCGGTGGTATTTGCGGCCGGCGCTGGTGCAGGCAGTGGCGCCCCGCGCAAGGACTCCGTCGACCGGGGTGCCTCCGTACTGATGGCCGGCGCCGCCGAACGGGCCGGGGTACGCAAGTTCGTGCAGATCTCCTCGATGGGCGCCGGCCAGCCGCCGCAGCCCGGCACCGATGCGGTCTGGGCTGCCTACATCACGGCGAAGACCGCCGCCGAGGACGACCTGCGCTCCCGGGACCTGGACTGGACAATCCTGCGCCCCGGCGGCCTGACCGACGCTCCTGCCACCGGCCGGGTCCGGCTCGCGGCCCCGCCGGTCCCCGCTGGCACGGTCCCCCGCGCCGACGTGGCCGCGGTCATCGCTGCCCTGCTCGACGAGCCGGGTGCCCGGCATCAGACGCTTGAACTAACCGGCGGAAACAGCCCGGTCGCCGCGGCTGTGCGCAGCGCATCTTAATCACCGCCCGGTCTGCCAGCTTCCCTGCGAGCGGGCCGTTTGGCGTGCCCGGGCCAGTGAGCTACCTCTTGTTCGAGCGAGGCCAATGAAGTGCCAGACGTTACCGGTCGTCGTCGCCGTAAGGGACCTCCTGACGCTGTTCGAGCACGTCATCTTCGGGCTCGTCGTCGGGAATCGCGGCCGGCACCGAGGGCTGCTCACGATCCTCGGCATCGTAGTCGGCGTACTCGTCGTCGGCGTACTCATCCTCGGGGTTGCTGCCGGTGCCCGAAACCATGACTGTGAGTCTTACCTGCCAGTGCCCGGGACGCAAACAGGTGGCCATCGCAGGCGCCTCGCAGCCCGCTGCCACCTAACCTCCTGCTTAGGAGGCACTCCCCCAGCGTCGCCAGATGC
>DASYQM010000366.1:0-27308 GCA_036005525.1 Streptosporangiaceae bacterium | reverse complement strand
CGAATCGAGGGAGCGATGACCGATCATGCTGCGCCCGCACCCGCGGAGAGCGCCGGAAAACCGGCCGATCTCGTCCTGGAAGGCGGCGGGGTAAAGGGCATCGGCCTGGCCGGCGCCGTCCTTGCCCTCGAACAGGCCGGGTACCGGTTTCAGCGGGTCGCTGGCACCAGCGCGGGCGCGATCGCGGCGGCGATCATCGCGGCGCTGAACAAGGCCGGGAAGCCGATGAGCGGATTGCGGGATTACCTGCAGACGATGCAATTCGAGCAGTTCATGGCCAAGAGCCGGGTGCGGGCGGCCCTGGGCGGCTTGGCCGACGCCGAGCACCTGCTGCTGCACATGGGCCTGTACGACGGGGACTACCTGCTCGACTGGCTCGGCAGCGTGCTCAAGGACATCGGTGTCACGCATTTCGGCGACCTGCGGCTGGATGACGCCAGCGCCGACCGGAATTGGACCGCGCGGCAGCGGTACTCGCTCGTCGTGCACGTCTCCGACATCACACGGGGCAAGCTGGTCCGGCTGCCGTGGGAATACGGCGAGTACGGGCTCGATGCCGACGGCGAGCGGATCGTCGACGCGGTGCGGGCATCGATGTCCATCCCGTTCTTCTTCGAGCCGGTCCGGGTCCGGGCCGCTGCGGTGACCGCGGGCGTGGCCGACGTGACCGCCGCCGCCGGGCGGGTCACCTGGGTGGATGGCGGACTGCTGGACAACTTCCCGGTCGACGTGTTCGACCGGACGGACGGTGCCGTGTCGCGCTGGCCCACGATCGGGATCAAGCTGTCGGCGCGGCAGACCAGCATCAGCGGTGGCCATGGCACCGACAACATCGCCGCGGAGGCGATCGCATGCCTGGAGACGGTGCTCGACAACGCCGGCCGTTACTACATCACACCGGAAAAGGCGGCCCGCACGATCTTCGTCGACAACGCCGGCATCAAGGCGACCGACTTCAACCTCACACCAGACCAGCGGCAGAAACTCTACGAAAACGGCCAGCAGGCGGCATTGCGGTGGATGGCGAAACAGGCGGAACAGACGGCGTGACGCCGCCGGCCCGTCAGCGCTGCGTGGCGGCGAGTTGCCGGAGCCGGTAGCGCTGCACCTTCCCGCTCTCCGTCCGGGGCAGGGCGGCCAGGAACTCGATCTCTCGCGGGTACTTGTACGGCGCGATCTCCTGCTTGGTGAAGGCCTGGAGCTCGGCGGCCTTGGCCGGGCTGGCGGCCACGCCGTCCCGCAGTACCACGTACGCCTTGATGATCGTTCCCCGCTCGGGATCGGGGGCGCCGACCACGCCTGCCTCCAGCACGTCCGGGTGGCCAAGCAGAGCCTGCTCCACCTCGGGCCCGGCGATGTTGTAGCCAGCGGTGATGATCATGTCGTCGGTGCGGGCCTGGTACCAGTAGTAGCCGTCGGCGTCCCGGATGTAGGTGTCCCCGGTGAGGTTCCAGCCGTCCACCACGTAGTTGCGCTGCCGCTCGTCCGCGAGGTAACGGCAGCCGGTGGGTCCCTTCACGGCGAGGTGGCCGGCCGTCCCGTCGGGCGCTGGCTTCCCGTCGTCGCCAAACACCGCCGCCTCGTAGCCGGGCACCGCCACGCCGGTCGCGCCGGGCCTTATGGCGTCGCCCGCGGCGGAGATGAAGATGTGCAGCAGTTCGGTGGCGCCGATCCCGTCGATGATCTTGACGCCGGTGGCGCGGTGGAAGTCCTCCCACACCGCGGCGGGCAGGTGCTCACCGGCCGACACGCACCGCCGCAGGCCGCTCAGCGCCCCGGTCTTGCCGGTCGCCAGCAACGCCCGGTACATCGTGGGAGCGGTGAACAGCGCGGTCACCCCGTGTGCGGCGATCGCGTCCGCCAGCTCGCCCGGTGTGACCCGCTCCAGCAGCAGCGAACAGGCACCCACGCTGAACGGGAACACCACCAGCCCGCCCAGCCCGAAGGTGAAACCCAGCGGCGGGGTGCCGGCGAAGACATCATCGGGGCTGGCCGCCAGCACGTGGCGGCCGAACGTGTCGTTGATGGCCAGCACATCCCGGTGGAAGTGCATGGTCGCCTTGGGCTTGCCGGTGGTGCCGGAGGTCGGGGCGAGCAGGGCGACATCGTCGGCAGCGGTGGCCACCGCCTGGAAGCTGCCGCTTCTGGCTGCGCAGCGGCTCGCCAGGTCGTCGCCCGCACCGTCGGGGAGCTCGGTGCCGCCGTACAGCACGGTCGGCATGCCGGGCACGGCCGCGGCCAGCTCGTCGGCGAAGCGGTGATCGCAGACGGCGAGGTCTGGGCGGGTGAGGTCGGTCAGCGCGGTGATTTCCCTGGCGCGCAGCAGCGGCATGGTGGTAACCGCCACTCCCCCGGCCTTGAGCACGCCGAACCAGGCGGCGACCAGCCAGGGATTGTTCGGGCCACGGAGCAGGACCCGGTTCCCGGGCACGAGGCCGAAATCGGCGGTGAACACCTGGGCGGCCTGGTTCGCCCGGCGGAGCAGGTCCCCATAGGTCCAGGTCCCGGTGGGGGTGCGCAGGCAGGGGCGGTCGGCGCCGAGGCGGGCCACGGTGGCGTCCAGCAGGGCTTCACCGCAGTTGAGCCGGTCCGGGTAACGGAGCTCGGGAAGACCGAAACGCAGCTCCGGCCACTGATCCCCGGGCGGCAGGTTGTCGCGGCAGAAGGTATCGGTGTGCGCGGAAGGCGAGAGCTGCATCGCCACCACCCCCTCGTGAAGCCGCCAGCTTGTAGCGGGGTAGCACCAGTATTCACCCTTCCTGACGGCAGTCAACGAATCGCGACATCGCGGACCGCCCCGGCTAGGGTGTCCCAGTGAGCCCGTTTCGCGGATCGGTTCCGCCGACGCAGCAGTGGCAGCACTTCCGCTTCGAGAGCTCCGGCGGGATCGCGACGGTGACGCTCGACCGGCCGGGCAAGCTCAACGCCCTCACCTTCGAGGCCTACGCCGACCTGCGCGACCTGCTGGCGCAGCTCCCGCACCGGGGCGACGTCCGGGTGCTGGTGGTGCGGGGCGCCGGGCGCGCTTTCTGCTCCGGCGGTGATGTCAACGAGATCATCGGGGCCACGCTGCGGATGGGGCAGGACGAGCTGCTCGCGTTCACCCGGATGAGCGGCGAGGTCATCCGGGGCATGCGGGAGTGCCCCATCCCCGTCATCGCGGTGGTGCACGGGATGGCCGCCGGGGCCGGCGCGGTGATCGCGCTCGCAGCGGACTTCCGCGTGGCGACCCCGGCGGCACGGTTCGCGTTCCTGTTCACCAAGGTGGGCCTGTCCGGCGGGGACATGGGCGCCGCCTACCTGCTGCCCCGGCTGGTGGGCCTGGGCCGGGCGACGCAGCTGCTCATGCTCGGCGACACGATCGACGCCGCGCAGGCCGAGCGGATCGGCCTGATCAGCGAGCTGGTCGGCGACGATGAGCTGGAGGGGGCGGTGGACCGGCTGGCCAGACGGCTGGCGGACGGGCCGGCCCAGGCCTACGCGCAGACAAAGGCCCTGCTCACCCGCGAGCAGGACATGAGCCTGTCCGCGGCGCTGGAACTGGAGGCGACGACGCAGGCGCTGCTGATGACCGGCCAGGACTACGCCGAGTTCCACGCCGCCTTCACCGCCGGCCGGGAGCCCCGCTGGCAGGGCCGGTGAAACGGCGGCCGCCGCTCAGGGGGCCCCGCTCTCCCGCAGCAGCTCGCGGGCGATGATGGTGCGCTGGATCTCGGACGCGCCCTCGTAGATGCGCGGGGACCGGACCTCCCGGTAGAGGTGCTCGAGCAGGTGGCCCCGCTGCAGTGCGCGCGCGCCATGGATCTGCACCGCGGCGTCCACCACGAACTGGGCCGTCTCGGTGGCGAACAGCTTGGCCATGGCCGAGCGGCCCGCGACCACGGCGCCGTCGTCGAGCGCGGCGGCCGCGGAATAGACCAGCAGCCGGGCGGCCTCTGTCCTGGTCGCCATCTCGGCCAGCAGGTGCGCCACCGCCTGCTGGTCTTTCAGCAGGCCACCGAACGCGGCCCTGGTGCCGGCGTGCGCCACCGCGGCGTCCAGCGCCGCCTGCGCCATGCCCACCGCGAAGGCGCCGACGCTCGGCCGGAACAGGTCGAGGGTCCGCATCGCCACCGCGAACCCGCGGTCCCGTTCGCCCAGCAGCTCGTCGCCGAGCACGGGCACCCCGTCGAAGCTGAGCGTGCCGATCGGGTGCGGGCTCACCATGTCCAGGTGTTCCCCGGACAGGCCGGGCCGGCCGGCCGGGACCACGAACGCGCTCACCCCGCGCGCCCCGGCACCGGCCGTGGTCCGGGCGAACACGGTGTAGAAGTCCGCCTCGGGCGCGTTGGAGATCCACATCTTCTCGCCGGTCAGCCGCCACCCGTTCCCGTCCGGCTCGGCCGTCAGCTCCAGCGCCGCCGCATCCGATCCCGCCCCGGGCTCCGACAGCGCGAACGCGGCGACCGCATCCCCGGCGGCCACGGCGGGCAGCCAGCGGCGCACCTGCTCGGCCCGGCCGGACTGCAGCACGGGGTAGCTGCCCAGCCCCTGCAGCGCCAGTGCCGTCTCCGCCTCCGTGGTCTGGGTGGCCAGCGACTCGCGCAGCAGGCACAGGTCGGTCGCTGGGGCCTCCCGGGACGTCTGGCCGTCGGCCACGCCGGGGAACAGCCGCGCCAGCAGGCCGAACCGGCCCATGGTCTTGATCAGCTCCCGGTTGACGCGGCCCGGCTCACCGGCCTCCGCGATGGGGCGCAGCTCGCGGGCGCCCAGGTCGCGGACCTCGGCCGCGAAGGCCCGCTGGTCTTCGGTCAGGGCGAACGCCGTCACCGCTCATCCCCCGCGCCTGGGCCGGTCCCGCCGGCCTGGCCAGGTTCACGGCGGCCGACGTCACCACCTGGGCTGGGCGCACCGTCGAGGTGGCCCTGAGGCCGCCAGCGCGCGTGCGCGGTCCCCCGCGGCCCGGCCCGGACCAGCTCGAGACGCGGCCGGGGGCCGTCGGTGCGGCCGGTCTGCGGCCTGCGGCTGCCGGCCGCGAAGGGGTCGGGCCAGCGGGCGGCCGGCCCCGTATAGCCCTGCTCGGCCGCCGCGTGCAGCGTCCATTGCGGGTCGTAGAGGTGCGCCCTGCCCAGGGCGCAGAAGTCGGCCCGGCCCGCCAGGATGATCGAGTTGACGTCGTCGTAGGAGGAGATCGCGCCCACCGCGATCACCGCGACCCCGTACTTGCGGCCGATCTCGTTGCGGATCCGGTCCGCGTACGGCGTCTGGTAGCTGCGCCCGAACGCCGGCCGCTCGTCGCTGACCACCTGCCCGGTGGACACGTCGATGCCGTCGGCGCCGTGCTCGGCGAAGGCCCGGGCGATCTCGACCGCCTCGTCGGCGTCGACGCCGCCGTCATGCCAGTCGGTGGCGGAGATCCGCACCGTCATCGGGCGGTCGGCCGGCCACGCCGCACGGATCGCGTCGAAGACCTCCAGCGGGTACCGCAGGCGCCCGGCCAGCGATCCCCCGTAGCGGTCGGTGCGCCGGTTGGCGAGCGGGGACAGGAAGGAGGACAGCAGGTAGCCGTGCGCGCAGTGCAGTTCGAGCAGGTCGAACCCGGCCCGTGCGGCCGCCCGCGCCGCGCTGGCGAACTGGGCGGTGATGCCGGCCAGCTCGCCCGCCGTCAGCTCGCGCGGGACCTGGCCGGCCGGGGAGTACGGCAGCGGTGACGGGCCGCACACCTCCCAGTTGCCCTCGGCCAGCGGCTCGTCGATGCCCTCCCACATCAGCCGGGTCGAGCCCTTGCGGCCGGAATGACCGAGCTGGACACCGATCCGTGCGGTGGTCCCGCCATGCACGAAATCGACGATCCGCCGCCACGCGGCCTCCTGCCCGGGCGTGTACAGGCCGGCGCAGCCCGGGCTGATCCTGCCCTCCGCCGACACGCACACCATCTCGGTCATCACCAGGCCGGCCCCGCCGAGCGCCTTGCTGCCCAGGTGCACGAGGTGGAAGTCACCGGGCACGCCGTCGCGGGCGCTGTACATGTCCATGGGTGAGACGATGACCCGGTTGGCGAGCTCCAGCCGCCCGATGCGCCCCGGCTGGAACATCGGCGGGCACACGTCGGGGGCCGGTGGCTCCTGGGCACCGGCGAACCACTTGTCGAGCCCGGCGACGAACTCCGGATCACGAAGCCGCAGGTTGTCGTAGGTCACCCGCCGGCTGCGGGTGATGATGTTGAACGCGAACTGGGCCGGGTCCTGGTCGGTGTACTGGCCGATGTTCTCGAACCACTCCAGGCTGGCCTGCGCCGCACGCTGGGTGGAGGCGACCACCGGCTGGCGCTCCGCCTCGTAAGCGGTCAGCGCCGCGGGCACGTCCGGGTGCTCATGCAGGCAGGCCGCGAGCGCGAGCGCGTCCTCCATGGCCAGCTTGGTGCCGGAGCCGATGGAGAAATGGGCGGTGTGCGACGCGTCGCCGAGCAGCACGATGTTGCGGTGCCGCCAGGTGGCGCAGCGGACCGTGGTGAAGTTCACCCACTGGGAGTTGTTGCCGATGATCTTGTGCCCGGCGAGCACATCGGCGCACAGGTCGCGGATGAGGGCGATCGACGCCTCGTCGCTGTGTCCCGGCGGCAGCGGGCCGGCCGTGCGGTCGGCGAACCCGGCGCGCCGCCAGACGTCGTCGTGCAGTTCGAGGATGAAGGTGCTCGCGTCCCGGCTGTAGGGATAGCCGTGGACCTGCATCGCCCCCCAGGGCGTGTCCAGGACATAGAACTTGAACGCGTCGAAGACCAGGTCGGTGCCGAGCCAGATGTATTTGCAGCGCCGGGCTTCCAGGCTGGGCTGGAAGGCGCCGGCGAAGGCGGTGCGGGTCTGGGAGTTGGCCCCATCGGCCGCCACCACCAGGTCGTAGCCGGCGGCCAGCCGCACCGGGTCCGGCGCCGGCGCCCGGAACCGGATGTGGACCCCCAGCTGCGCGCACCGCTGCTGCAGGATGCCCAGCAGCCGCTGGCGGCTCATCGCGGCGAAGCCGTGCCCGCCAGAGGTGGTGACGGTGCCCCGGTAGTGCACGTCGATGTCATCCCAGCGGGCGAACTCCCGCTCCATGGCACCGAAGATGGCGGTGTCGGCGTGCTCGATGCCGCCGAGCGTCTCGTCGGAGAACACCACGCCGAAGCCGAACGTATCGTCCGGGGCGTTCCGCTCCCACACGGTGATCTCGTGCCGCGGGTTCAGCTGCTTGGCCAGCGCGGAGAAGTACAGCCCTCCCGGGCCGCCGCCGACCACCGCGATGCGCACTGGCCCTGCCTCCCCTGCGTCCGGCCGTGCCCGCCACCGGGCCGGCTGGGGTTTCCAGGCTATGTCGTGAATAATACGGTCGTCAAGAAGACGATATAAAGGGGTGGGCGTGCGGTGCCGCGTGGTACGCAGGAGCGTGGCGATCGATCGGATCAATCCCGCCGAGCTGGGCAGGCCGTCCGGCTTCTCGCACGTGGTGTCGGTGACCGCGAGCCGGCTGGCGTTCCTGGCCGGGCAGACCGCGCTGGACGCCGGGGGGCAGATCGTGGGCTCCGGCGTGGTGGAGCAGTTCGAGCGCGCCCTCGGCAACCTGCTGACCGCGCTGCGGGCCGCCGGCGGGCAGCCGGCGGACCTGGTTTCGGTCACCGTCTACGCCGTCGACCTGGACGACTACCGCGGCCACGCGCGCCAGATCGGGGAGGTCTGGCGCAGGCTCGTCGGCCGGGAGTATCCCGCCATGGCCGCCGTCGGCGTGCACCGGCTCTGGGATCCCGCGGCCCTGGTCGAGCTGCAGGGCATCGCCGTCACCCGCTGATCACGGCAGTCACGTGGGCCCGGGCGGCCTGCTCGAGCTGACCCTGCAGCGTGAAGAAGAGCTCGGCCGCGCGGAGCCCGATCCAGTTCGCGGGCAGCAACTCGGCCGGCAGGCCGGGATCGAGGTAGGGCAGCTGCCGCCAGTCGGTGAGCAGCCGGACGTAGTCGGCGAAGGCCTCCCGCCCGCCCGCCGGGTGCGCGCGCCACCGGCCCAGCAGCGGGCCGTGAGCGTCGAGGAACTGGCCGTAGAGCCGCTCCAGCTCGCCGAGATCCCACCACTGGCGTACCTTCCCGGCCAGATCACCGAAGGCAGTGTGATCGGCGCGGAACAGGTCGGCGTAGCCGTCCAGCCCCAGCCGCCGCAACATGGCGGCGGTGGCGTCGAGCAGGTGTGCCGGGGCGATCCACACCCCCGGGGCGGCGGTGCCGAAACCCAGCCTGGCCAGCTGCGAGCGGAGCACATGCCGCTTCCGGCGCTCGGCCTCCGGCACCGAGAACACCGCCAGCAGCCAGCCGTCGTCCAGCCTGGCCCGTTCCCGCCGGAAGATGCGGCGGTCGCCTTCCCGCAGGATGGCGAGCGCCTCGTCGGAGAGCGCATATCCGGCCGCGCCGCCCCGCCGGCTGGCGTGCAGGATCCCGCGCCGCTTCAGCCGGGAGATCGACGAGCGGACCGCCGGCTCGTCCACGCCAAGGTCGGTGAGCAGGCTGATCAGCGCCGCGACCGACATCCAGCCGCCCTCGGCCCGCGAGTACAGCCCGTAGACGGTGACGATCAGCTGGCGCGGCTGCGCCGCGCGCGGCGTGCCCGCGCCGTCGGCCATCCGGGCTTGGCGGGATGCTGCCTGTGATACGGCCGTCACGCGGTCACGATACCGAACCCGCGACCTGGGTGAGCGACAAGATGTTGCCGTCGGGATCGGCGAACCATGCCACCTTGTCGCCCGCCGGGGTCGTCCAGATGCCGTGCTCGTCCTGGTCCATGCCGTCGTAGCGAACGAACACGACACCCTTGGCCCTGAGGTCACGGACGGCGGCGGCGATATCCGCGACCCGCCAGCCGAGAACGGTGTAGCCGGTGCGGGAAACCTCGGAGACCGCCGTGACCCGCAGCATGGTGCCGTTCGCGTCGAATACGCACGCGAAGTCGCCCAGCCCGACGACGGGCAGGCCCAGCGTCTGCTCGTAGAACGCCCGTGCCCGGCTCAGGCTGGTCGCCGACACGAACGCGATGAGATCGCTCGACCCCAGCATGGCAGCTCCCCTCGCAAGGATGCGGGCAGCGGCGTGGCGCGCGCCCGCGCCAGTGACGATACTGGCGGCCAGGGAGTCCACGTGCTGGGAGCAGCCCGATGAGTGACCGCTTCACCGATGAGTTGTGGCAGGGCGCCGCCGACATCTACGGCGCCATCCTCGCGCACCCCTTCCTCGCCGGGCTGACCGACGGCAGCCTGGAGCAGGACGCGTTCACCTTCTACGTGGTGCAGGACGCGCTGTACCTGCGGGGCTACGCGCAGGCACTCGCGGCCGTGGCCAGCGGCGCGCCGGACACCGCCGGGACCGAGATGTTCGCCCGCCACGCCGCCGAGGTGATCACCGTCGAGCGGACCCTGCACGACTCGCTCCTGGGCGACCTCGGCATCGACCCCGCGTCGGCCGACACCGCCGACGCGGCGCCGACCACGCTCGCCTACACCAGCTACCTGCTCGCGACCGCCCGCGGCGGCTCGTATGCCGAAGGGATCGGCGCCGTGCTGCCCTGCTACTGGATCTACTGGGAGGTCGGCAAGGAGCTGCTGCGGCGTGGCTCACCCAACCGGCGCTACCAGCAGTGGATCGACACCTACGGCGCGGAGGAATACGGCGACGTCGTCCGCGACGTCATCGCCGTCGCCGACGGGCTGGGGCCCGGCCTCGGGCCCGCCGAGCGCGCGCTGGTGCACCGGCACTTCCGGACGACCAGCCGCTACGAGTGGATGTTCTGGGACATGGGCTACCGCAAGGAAGGCTGGCCCGTGTGACGCATCCGGGCGTGATGCATCCGGTCAGGCGGGGCACCCATCGCGGTGACGGGGAGCAGGGTAGCCGTCCGCGAAACCTGCATCCCGGCGCGGCCTGCCTGGCGAGCGCTTGCCGGGCGGCCCTGCCCCGGGACAGAATGCGCCGGTGAGTCTGGTCGGCATCGACATCGGGTCGAGCGCCGTCAAGGCGGCCGCGTACCGCGCGGACGGCGCCCTGCTCGCCCAGGCCGCCGAGGCCGTCCCGTCGCTCCATCCCGGCCCGGGCCTGGCCGAGGTCGACGGCGACGCCGTCTGGACGGCCGTGGTCGCCGTCGTGCGGCGGGTGACCGCCAGCCCGCGCGCCAGGCGCGACCCGCCCATCGCGCTCGCGGTCTCCGCGTCGGGCCGGGAGGGCTTCCCCGCCCGGGCGAACGGGTCGGCCCTCGGGCCGTGCCTGCGGACCGCGGACGCCCGGCGGCCGGCGACCGAGGCGGCGGTCACCCTGCGGCGCTCCAGCACCCGCTGGATCCGGGACTGCGGCCACGTCCCCGATCACATGGATCCGACGAACCGCATCCTGTGGTGGGCGGAGCAGGCACCGCGGACGATGTCACGGGCGCGCTGGTTCCTCGGCTGGCACGAGCTCGTGTCGCTGCGCCTGACCGGCCGCCCCGTGGTCGACCCCGCGCTCGCGTCCGGATTCCTGATCTTCGACCTCGCGACGAAGGCGTGGTCGCCCGCGCGGATCGGCGGGCTCGGCCTCGACGCGCGCATCCTGCCGGAGGTGGTTCCCTGGGCCACGCCGCTCGGGCCGGTCCGGCCGCGGATCGCCGCCGAGATGGGCCTGCCGCGCCGGTGCACGCTCGTCGCCGGAAGCTGGGACGGCTCGTGCGCGGCCGTCGGCGCCGGGGTGGTCGAGGAGGGCGGCGCCCTGCTGGCGGCCGGGACCTGGGAGTCGGTGGTGGCACCGCTGTCCCGGCCACGGCCCCCCGAGGTGGCGGCGGCCCGGCTCGCGCTGACGCACCAGCCGAGCACGCCGGGATGGGGACTGTGGGCGCGGAGCCCGAACGGCACGAGCGTCCTGGACTGGGCGCTCGGCGTCAGCGGCATCCGGCTGGCCCGGCTCGAGGCCGCGCTGGCCTCGGCCGGCCCGGATCCGTCCCCGGCCCTGATGATTCCCCATCTGTCCGGGGCTCCCGGGCCGTGGCCGGCCTCGCCCGGCGCGGCCGGCGCGGCGTTCGGCCTGACCCTGGCGACCACCGGAACCGACCTGGTGCGGGCTGCCCTGGAGGGCATCGCCATCGACCTGGCGCTCGCGTTCGATGCGCTCCGCGCCGGCGGCAGCCAGCCCCAGACGTGCACCGTGGCCGGCGGCGGGGCGCGGTCGCCCTGGTGGATGCAGCTCAAGGCGGACCTGCTGGGGATGCCCGTCGAAATCTGCGAGCAGGCAGAGCCCGGAACGCTGGGCGCGGCGCTGCTGGCCGGGGTGGGGTCCGGAGTCTACGGATCCCTGAGCGAGGCGGCCGCGCATACCCGGATCGCGCGGCGGTTCGAGCCCCACGAGCGGCGCGCGGCGAGGTACGCCACCAAGATGGCACACCACCGCCAGCGGGCGGCCGAGCTGCTGTCCGGCCCGGAGGGGCGCTGATGCCGCACGCCGGGGACATGCTGGCCGGCCTGCTCGCGGCCGCCGGGGTCACACACGTGTTCGGCCAGCCCGGCGGGCAGACCGCGGCACTCTACGACGGCATCTCGCGCCAGCCCGGGCTCCGGCACATCCTGGTCCGCGACGAGCGCTCGGGAGCGTACGCCGCGGACGCGTTCGCCAGGCTGACCGGCCGGCCGGGGATCTGCGACGTCACCGTGGGACCCGGCACGACGAAACTCGCCGACGGCCTGGTGGAGAGCCACAACGCCTCGGTCCCCGTCATCGCCCTGGTCGGCGAGCTCCCGGCGGACTGGGCACCGCTGCGGCACAAGGGCGTGGCGTCACAGGGCTTCGACCAGATCGGCTTCCTGTCGGCGATCACGAAGTCGGCCCTCGCCGTCCCGAGCGTCGCCGCGCTGCCCGACCTGCTGCGCGGCGCGTTCCGCATCGCGACCAGCGGCCGCCCCGGCCCGGTCGCGCTCGTTATCCCCCACGACGTGCTCGATGCCGAGTGGGCCGAAGGCGACCTCGACATGGACGACCGGACGGCGCGCGCCCCGGCGTTCCGCACCGGCGCCGACCCGGCCAGCGTCACCGAGGCGGCCGCGCTGCTGAGCGCCGCGGCGCGGCCGCTGATCGTCGCCGGCGGCGGCGTGCATACTTCGCGTGCGGCCGCCGAGCTGGCCGCGCTGGCGGGGCGGATCGACGCGGTGGTCGTCACCAGCTTCACCGGCAAGGGGGCGGTCGACGAGACCGCGCCAAACGCGGCCGGGGTGCTGAACCCGCTGGGCACGACGGCGTCCCTCGAACTCGCCCGCCGGGCGGACACCGTGTTCTGGTGCGGCTGCAAGGTCGGCCAGAACACCAGTCACAACTGGCTGCTGCCGCTGCCGCAGCAGGCGACGGTCCAGCTCGACATCGACCCGGCCGAGCTCGGGCGCACGTTCCGGCCCAGCGTCGCGCTCAGCGGTGACGCGCGGGTGACGCTCGCCGCGCTGCTGCACGAGATCCCGGAGCGGCGGCGCCCGCGGTGGCGCGCGGAGTGTACCCGGGTCGCCGGGGAGGCGGCGGCCGTGCGCGCGTCCGAGGAGGCGTCCGGGGCCGTCCCCGTCGCGCCGCAGCGCGTCATGGCCGAGCTCGCCGCCCGCCTGCGTTCCGGCGACGTCGTGGTGAGCGACGCGAGCTTTTCCGCGGGCTGGGTCGCGGCGCACGTGCCGGCCCGCCGCGCGGCCAGGGATTTCCTGTTCGCGCGCGGGCAGGGCGGGCTCGGCTACGCGGTGCCCGCCGCCGTCGGGGCGGCGGCGGCGCGGCCCGACGATCGCGTCGTGACGGTCAGCGGCGACGGGGGATTCTCGTACGCGCTCGGCGAGCTGGCCACACACGCGCAGCTGGGCTCGCGCACCACCCACATCGTGCTGAACAACGGCTCGCTCGGCTGGCTCGCGATGTGGCAGCGGATGTTCTTCGGCGGGCTGCGGCAGTCGGTGGACCTGGAAACCCCGCCGCCGGCCTTCGCCGAGGCCGCCCGCGGCCTCGGGTGCGCCGGCTTCCACGCCGACGAGCCGTCCGGCGTGGGCGAGGCGCTCGACGCGGCCTTCGCCACCGACGGGCCGGCCGTCGTCGAGGTCCGGGTGGACCCGGCGGCGACGCCGATCCACAGCTACCGCCGCCGCCTCGAGCAGGGCGGCACCCATCCGCGCCCGGGCACCGTCTACCAGCTGCCGGCCTGGCGCCGCAGTCCGCCGAGCATTGACCCGCCGGAAGGATCTACATACAGTTCCGCCTGAGTGCGGTTGCCGTTTCCCGGCGGACGGCGGCTCCCTCGTTACGCACCTGGGGAGGCCGATGATGGCGGATGTGCGCGTGCGCGAGGCGGGGTCGATCCGCGTCGCCGTGGGCGACCGAATCGAAGATCTGGATACACCGCTGATCCTGGCCGACCTGGACCGGATGGAGCGGAACATCGCGGACTGGCAGTCCTGGATGGACGATCACGGCGTCAAGTTCCGCGTCCACATCAAGACCCACAAGGTCCCGGAGATCGCGCTGCTGCAGCTGGCGGCCGGCGCCCGCGGGATCTGCTGCGCGAAGATCAGCGAGGCGGAGCCGTTCGCGGCGGCCGGCGCCGACGACATCGCCCTCGCGTACCCGATCTTCGGCGAGGACAAGTGGGCCCGGGTGGCGCAGCTGGCGGCCTCCGGCGTGCGGATGACGGCGAACTGCGACAGCGACGAGGGCGCCCGCCAGGCGGCGGCGGCCGGCGCGGCCGCCGGGGTCACGCTCAACCTGCAGATCGACGTCGAGAGCGGCATGTACCGGGGCGGGATCCCGGCGGCCGAGCTCGACCGGATCGAAGCGCTCGCGCGCACCATCAGCAGCCTGCCCGGGGTGGAGTTCGACGGGCTGACCACGCACCGCTCGTACTTCTTCGAGGGCAAGCGGAGCCGCCAGGAGGAGGGGCACGCCGAGGGCGAGCTGATCGTCGGCGTCGCCGAGACGCTCCGCGCGCGAGGGGTCGAGGTCCGCGAGGTCAACGCCGGCGGCTCCTTCACCGGCAAGTTCGCGGCGGAGGTGCCGGGGATCACCGAGAGCCGCGCGGGCACCTACGTCTTCTACGACGTCATGCACGTGAACGAGGGCAGCGCGACCGAGGATCAGCTCGCGCTGACGGCGCTGTGCCGGGTGGTCAGCCGCTGGGGGGAGGACGGCCTGACCATCGATGGCGGGTCGAAGACGTTCTCCGGCGACCGGGGCGTGGTCGGCACCGGGAACGCGCAGGGAGCGCCGCCCGCGATGACCTACTCGACGGACGGCCGGGTCGTGATCGAGAGGCTGACCGAGGAGCACGGCATGGGCCACCCGGCCGGTGGCGCCGCCGTCTCTCTGGGTGAGAAGCTGCGTTTCTACCCGTTCCACGCCTGCACCTGCTGCAACCTCACCAACGAGATCGTCGGGGTCCGGGGCGGCCGGGTGGAGACCATCTGGAAGGTGGCCGCGCGCGGGCTGCGCACCTGACCATCTGGAAGGTGGCCGCGCGGGCTGCCCACCTCACCTGGACTGGAGGTGCCGAAGTGGACCCGGACAGCAGGTACGTGCTGCACTCACTCCGCCGGGACCCGTGCCTTACGTTCGTCCGCGGCGAGAACGCCCGGCTGTGGGACTCCGCCGGCCGGATGTACCTGGACACGATGTCCGGCTCGGCGGGGCCGGCGATGGTCGGGCACGCGAACCCGCGGGTGGCGGAGGCCGTCGCCCGGCAGATGGCGACGCTGCCGACCACGAACATCCTGCACCAGAGCGACACACTCATCGCCTACTGCACGCGGCTGGCCGGGCTGATGCCCGAGGGCCTGACGAAGGTGGCGGTCCTGGCCGGCGGCGGCGACGCGGTCGAGGCCGCGATCAAGCTGGCCATGCGGGTGACCGGCCGCACCGAGGTCCTGTCGCTGCACGGCGCGTACCACGGCATGTCGCTCGCGACCATGAGCCTGGCCGGCATCGTGGGTGACCGCTCCTGGCTGCCGGGCGCCGTCCGGTGGCCGACGTTTCGCCAGGTGCCGAACGCCGACACCTACCGCAACCCGCTGGGCGAGGGCGCCTGGGAGGCGTCGGTCCGCGCGCTGGAAAGCGCCCTGGACGGCGGCTACGGTCAGGTCGCCGCGTTCGTTATGGAGATCGTCCAGGGGCCGAACGGGCACGTGCTGTTCCCGCCCGGCTACTACGAGGAGGTGCAGCGGGCGTGCCGGGAGCGGAATGTGCTCCTGATCGTGGACGAGATCCAGACGGGCATGGCCCGGTGCGGCGCCACCTGGGCGTGCGACCTGTTCGGCGTCCGCCCGGACATGCTCGTCGCCGGGAAGGCACTGGGCGGCGGTGTCCCGATCGGGGTGCTGGCGGCGCGCGCCGGGTTGATCGACGAGGGCATCGAGTCCGGTGCGTGGAACATCCTCACGTTCATGAACCAGCCCCTGGCCGCGGCGGCGGGAATGGCGGTCCTGGATGTCGTCGCGGAGGGATCCCTCGCCGAGCGCGCCCGCCAGCTTGGCGCGCGGGCGACGGAGCGCTTCCGGGAGCTGGCCGGCCGCTGCACCGTCATCGGCGACGTCCGTGGCCCGGGCCTGTTCGTCGGCATCGACTACGTGCTGGACCGGGGCACCAAGCAGCCCGCGACCGCGGTCTGCGCGGAGGCCTGGCAGTACGCCGCCCGGCACGGGCTGCTCTGCCAGTTCGGCGGGATCGGCGGCAACGTGCTCAAGTTCAAGCCGCCCCTCACCACGCCCGATGAGGACTTCGAGCGGATGCTCGGCCTGGTCGAGGACGTCACAGGGTTCATCGAGGAACGCGTCAGCGGGCGGGTCGCCGCCGGAGTCTGAGAGGGGAATCCCACATGGCCAAGCACGTGATCCAGGCTCAGGACGGAGCGCCGCCGCTGGGCGCCTACTCGCACGGATGGCGCGCCGGGGGATTCATCTACGTCACCGGCACGGGGCCGATCGGGCCCGACGGCACGGTGGTGGGCGACACCATCGAGGACCAGACCCACAAGACCATCGACAACATCGAGGCGGTCCTGCGGGCCGAAGGCGCGTCGCTCTCCGACGTGATCAAGGTGAACGTGCACCTGATCGACACCAACCTGTTCCCGCGCTACAACGAGGCGTACAAGAAGCGGTTCTCGCCGCCCTACCCGGCCCGGACGACGGTCGGCAGCGACCTGCACCAGGTCCCGGGGATGATGATCGAGATCGAGGCCGTCGCCTACGTCGGCGATTGAGCGGGCCGGCGCCTGCTTGAGCGCAATCTGTATGCAAGACGTCGCACGCTGCGCTCATGACGGCCGGTGCGGCATGGGAGCTTCTTGCTGCCAGCGAGCGGAACATCCCTCACACGTGCGGTGAGAAACGCAGCAGGATCTTGCCTACAGCTCGGTGGACTGCATACATTTTGTCCGAGCGGACCGCGTGCGCGGCCGCGGCATTCCCCACGCGTCGGAGGCAGCTGGGATGCTGGCGGCGAGGCTCCATGGGAACTCCGATCTCCGGGTCGAGGAGGTACCGGAGCCCGGCGCCGTGGGACCAGGCCAGGTGCGCGTCCTGCCGCAATGGTGCGGCATCTGCGGGACCGACCTCCATGAGTACGCGCACGGGCCGCTCTACACCCCGCCCGAGAACCTGCCACAGGTCATCGGCCACGAGTTCTCGGCGGTCATCGCCGAGACCGGGCCTGGGGTCACCACGCTGCGCCCCGGCGACCGCGTCGCCGTGCTGCCGCACGTCTTCTGCGGCACCTGTTACTACTGCCTCCGCGGCCGGCAGGGGCTGTGCTCGAACCTGAAGCTCACCGGGGTGACGTGGCCCTGGGGTGGCCTGGCCGGCCAGGCGGTCGTCCCGGCATCGCAGGTGGTCGCCCTGCCCGACGGGGTGTCGTTCGAGCAGGGCGCCGTGCTGGAGCCGCTGGCCACCGTCGTGCACGGGGTCGGCCGTTCCGGCCTGCGGCCGGGCGACAGCGTGCTGATCACCGGTGGCGGGCCGATCGGCCAGCTGACGGTGCTGGCCGCCGCCGCCGCCGGGGCCGGCGCGATCTTCCTCTCCGAGCCGCAGGCCGCCCGCCGGCAAATGGCCGAGCGCAATGGCGCCGTGGTGTTCGATCCGGCGGCGGGCGACGTCGCCGGGGAGGTGGCCGAGCGGACCGGCGGCCTGGGCGCCGATTGTGCCATCGAATGCTCGGGCAGCCAGGCGGGCCTGGACGCCTGCGTCGTCGCCGTGCGCCGGGCGGCGACCGTGGCCATCATCGCGATCCACCTGGGCGACCGGTCCGTGCAGCCGGAGGGCTGGGTCTGGCGCGACCTGACCGTCGCCGGGGTGTGGTCGTTCAAGATCTGGGACACCCCCCGGATCCTGGCCCAGATCGCCGCCGGGACGCTCCCGGTGGAGCGGGTCGTCACCAGCCGGATCGGGATGCGCGACGTCGTGCGCCAGGGCATCGACCGCCTCGCTGACCCCGGCGGCGACCAAGTGAAAATCCTCGTCTCAGCAGGCCAAGAGGTGTGATGAGCAGGTTCGAGGGGAAGACCGTGCTGGTCGTCGGCGGCGCCCAGGGCATGGGCCTGGCCTGTGCCGGCCGTTTCGGCGCCGAAGGAGCCGGCCTGGCGCTGTTCGACATCGAGGACGCCACGCTCGCCGCGGCAGCGGCCTGGCTGCGCGAGCGCGGCCACGCCGTCGAGACGATCCGCGGCGACGTGGCCCAGGCGGCCGACGTGGAGTCCGCCGTCGCGCGCACCGCCGAGCGGTTCGGCGCGATCGACGTCCTCGTCCACGCGGCGGCCGTGGTCGAGCTGACGCCGCTGCTTGACTTCCCGGAGAGCACGTGGCGGCGCATCGTCGACGTGAACCTCACCGGCGTGTTCCTCGCGACCAAGGCCGCCGGCCGGGTCATGGCCAGCCACGGCGGCGGCTCCATCGTGGTGTTCGCGTCGACCAACGCGTTCTTCGCCGAGGAGTCGAACGTGCCGTACAGCGCGACCAAAGGCGGCATCGTGATGTTCGTCCGCAACGCCGCCATGGACCTCGCTCGGCACGGCATCCGGATCAACGCGGTCGATCCCGGGATCATCGACACGAGGCTGTCCGCCGCGCTCGTCCACGACCCGGTCGCCGGGCCCGAGTACCTGAAACGGATCCCGGCCGGCCGGTACGGCACCCCCGACGACATCGCGAAGGTCGTGCTGTTCCTCGCGTCGGACGACGCCGCGTACATGACGGGCGAGGACGTGATCGTCGACGGCGGGCTCACCCTGGGGGCGACGCTCGGCATCGAGGACCTCGGCCTGCAGCGCGCCGAGGACGACGGCGGGTGACCGGGTGAAGGGAGCGGACGTGCCTGGAAGGCTCGGCGGGAAGGTCGCGATCGTCACCGGCGGCGGCTCCGGCATCGGCCGCGCGGCGGCGATCCGGTTCGCCGGCGAGGGCGCCTGCGTGCTGGTCGCTGACATCGCGGCCGACGGCGCCGGCGCGGTGGCCGGGGAGATCTCCGGCGGCGGCGGCCGGGCGGCCGCCATGGCGGTGGACGTGTCCGACCCGGCGCAGACGGCGGCGATGGCCGCGCGGGCGGTCGCGGAGTTCGGCGGCATCGACATCCTGATGACCGCGGCCGGCGTGCTGTCGTTCGGCTCGGTGACCGAGACCGACCCGCAGGCGTGGAACCGGGTCATCGGCATCAACCTGACCGGCACGTTCCTGGCCGCCCGGGCGGTCATCCCGGCGATGGCGGAGCGCGGCGGCGGCGCGATCGTGACCGTCTCCTCCTCCACCGGCGCGCACGACGCGTCCCCGGGCAACGTGGCCTACGTCGCGTCGAAGGGCGGCGTCGCCATGCTGACCAAGGCGATGGCGGTCGATCACGCGCCGCAGGGAATCCGGGTGAACGCGATCGCGCCGGGCCCGACGGCCACGCCGATGCTCGGGAGCGTGATGACCGAGGACGAGATGCGGCGCTTCGGCGAGGCGATGCCGATCGGCCGGCTGGCCCAGCCGGCGGAACTCGCGGCGGCGGCGGCCTTCCTGGCCTCCGACGACGCCTCCTACGTCACCGGCGCGGTGTTCGCGGTGGACGGCGGCCAGACGGCGAAGGTCGGGATGACCCTCGCCGACCTCGGAACGATAGCTCGGCAGGCATAACGGACTGGGAAGGGAGAGGGCGGTGGCAATAGACGACCGCACGTCGGGTGCGGGGACCATCAAGACCGAGTTGCGGGAAAACGCGGTCGGGCTCCCCGGGATGCTGATGCAGGGGATCGCGACGATCGCGCCGGCCTACGCGATCCTCGCGTCATTCGTGTTCATCGTGAGCTTCGCGGGGATCGTGACGCCGTGGGCTTACCTGTTCGGCGGGGCGCTGCTGGCCCTGCAGGCACTGAACGCCGCGCAGCTGGCGAAGGTGTTCCCGTCGGCCGGCGGGTGGTACACCTGGATCGCGCGGGCCCTCCATCCACGCGCAGGGTTTTTCGCCGGGGTGCTCTTCTCCGTCTGGCTGCCGCCGGTCGCCGTGCTCACCCTGTCGTTCCTGTCCACGCAGGTCCTCGAGCCGTCGATCAAGGCCGAGTACGGCGTCACGATCTTCTGGTGGATCTGGGTACTGGCCAGCCTGGCCCTGGTGATCTACTTCGCCTACCAGGGCATCGTGCTCTCGGAGAAGGCGCTGATCATCACCGGATCCATCGAGATACTGATCATGGTGGCGCTGGCCTTCACCGCCCTTGTCTCGCCGGGACCCGGCGGGTTCAGCTTCGCGCCGCTGAACCCGGGCAACTTCGGCCTGGCAACCAACCTGTTCCTCGGCGTGGTGTTCTCGATCTTCGCGTTCAGCGGCTGGGAATCCACCGGCCCGCTGGCCGAGGAGAGCAAGAACCCCAAGCGCAACGTGCCCATCGGCCTTGTGGGCTCGGTCATCATCCTGATGATCTACTTCGTGTTCGTCACCTGGGGATACCTGGTCGGCATCGGGGTGGACAAGGTCGCGGGCATCCCGACGGCGTCGGCCTTCCCGGTGGCGACGCTCGCGGAGCGAGTGTGGAGCGGCGCCTGGGTGTTCCTGCTGTTCGCCCTGCTGAACTCGGCGATAGCCGTGTCGATCGCCTGCTTCAACGGCGGGACCAGGACCTGGTACGCGATGGGCCGTTCCGGCGTGCTGCCATCCGCCTTGGGGAAGGTGAACCCGGCGCGGAAGACGCCGGTCAACTCGATCCACCTCGAGGTCGCCGTGCAGGTCGTCGCCTTCCTGTGCGTGATCATCTGGGGCGCCGAGGACGTGTTCTTCACCTGGGCGAACGCCATCACGATCGGGCTCGTGCTGATGTACATCCTGGCCAACATCGGCGTGATCAAGTACTACCTGACCGAGGGGCGCAGCCAGTTCAACGTGCTGCTGCACGTGATCATCCCGGTGGTCGCGTCGGCGGCCGGGATCGTGGTCGTCTGGAAGTCCTACTTCTCGCCGTTCACGAGCACCGGGCCGGTCTACTGGGGCCTGCTGGTGTTCATCGTCGTTCTGCTGATCACCATCGCCGCCCTGATCTACCTGCGCGTCACCGGCCGGGAGGACTGGATGCGCAAGGCGCAGCTGGTGTTCGAGCAGTCGGGAGGTGGCCACTAGCGCCATGCCGCCCGCAGCAGCAACGCCCTGGCACACGGACCGCTGGTTCACCAGCCCGTGGAACCACGACCCCGCGGTCGCCGGGACCCTGCGGCTGCCCGCGAGCATCCAGATCCACGACGTGACGCTGCGCGACGGCGAGCAGCAGGCCGGCGTCGAGTTCTCCGCGGACGACAAGGTCCGGATCGCCGAGGCGCTCGCGGAGGCCGGGGTACACCGGATCGAGGCCGGCCTGCCCGCCGTGTCCAGGCACGACGAGGAGGCGGTCCGGCGCATCGCGGCGCTCGGGCTGCCCTCGGTGATCTACGCGTTCTCGCGCTGCATGCTCGACGACGTCAAGCGCGCCGTCGACTGCGGCGTGGCCGGCATTGTGATGGAGATCCCATCCAGCCGGCACCTGATCGAGCTCGGTTACCGCTGGACGGTCGAGCGCGCCATCGAGCTCTCCGTCGAGGCGACCACCTACGCGCACGGCCAGGGCGTCGCGGTCTCCTTCTTCCCGATCGACTCGACCCGCGCGGGGACGCAGGAGTACCTGGAACTGGTGGGGGCGGTCGCCCGGGACGGCCACCTCGACGCGCTCGGGCTCGTCGACACGTTCGGGGTGCTGACCCCGCACGCGGTCGGCCGCTACGTGGAGCAGAGCCGGGAGGCCTTCGGCGTCCCGCTGGAAACCCACTTCCACATGGACTACGGGCTCGGCGTCGCGAACAGCCTCATCGCGGCCGGTGCCGGGGCATCGGTGATCCAGACCACCGTGGGCGGCATCGGAGAGCGGGCGGGCAACACCCCGCTCGAGGAGACGGTGCTGGCGCTGCTGACGCTCTATGACCGAGACATCGGGATCCGGACCGAGCGGCTGACCGGGCTCGCCCGCCTGGTGATGGACCTCGCCGGGGTCGATCAGCCCGCGAACCGCCCGGTCACCGGGAGCAGGCTGTTCGCGGTCGAGTCCGGGATCATCGCGACCTGGGTCCGCAACGTCCGCGGTACCGACATCACCGAGGCGCTGCCCTACTCCCCCGCCCTGGTCGGCCAGGAGGGCCCGCGGATCGTGCTCGGAAAGGGCAGCGGGCTGGACAACGTCGCCGAGGCGCTGGAGGCCTCGGGCATCGACGGCGCCGCGGACGCCGGGGACGACCAGCGCCAGCGGATGCTCGCCGAGGCCAAGGAGGCGTCGCTCGGCAAGCGCGACCTGCTCGACGCCGAGGAGTTCGCCCGGATAGCCGCCGCGGTGCTGCACGGGAACATCTGACGACAGAAGGGCTGCGAAACGGATGACCGGGGCCAGACCCGCATCACCGGCAGTGTCCGCCGGGGAGTTCGCCCGCACGTACGAGTCGTGCAAGAACTGGGGCCGCTGGGGGCCCGACGACCAGAAGGGCGCGCTGAACCTGATCACGCCGGAGCGGGTGGCCGCCGCGGCGCGGCTGGCCCGGTCCGGGCGCACGGTCTCCTGCTCGTGGGCCCTCGACACCCAGGCCGGGCCGGACAACCCCAAGCCGGTGCTGCACCACATGACGGTCATGCAGGACATCCACATCGGCGATGCCGGCGACCTCCGCTTCGCCGGCGACTTCATCGGGATCGAGATGCACGGCGACGCGCACTCGCACCTGGACGCGCTGTGCCATATGGCCTACAAGGGCCAGTTGTACAACGGCGTCCCAGTCGACGAGGCGGTGACCTCGCTGGGTGCGACCACGCAGACGGTGGACGTGGCGAAGGAGGGCCTGGTCGGCCGCGGCGTGCTGATCGACATCCCGCGGCTGCGGGGGACGCGATGGGTGGAGCCGGGCGACTTCGTCTACGCCGACGAGATCGAGGCCGCTGAGCAGGCGCAGGGCACCCGGCTGGCCGAGGGGGACATCCTGTTCCTGCGCACCGGGCACGCGCGCAAACGGCTGGACGAGGGGCCCTGGGACGCGGCGACCGCGAAGGCGGGCCTGCACACCACCGTCATGCCGCTGCTCCATGAGCGCGGCGTCACCGCGATCGGCTGGGACGGCGACGGCGAGACGGTCCCGAGCCAGTGCGAGGGGGTGGCCTACCCGATCCACGCCATCGGGATCAGCGCGATGGGCCTGTACTACGTGGACAGCCTCAACTTCGAGGACCTCGCCGTGGCGTGTGAGCAGGAGGGCCGGTGGGAATACCTCTGCGTCATCGCCCCGCTGCGGATCGAGAAAGGCACCGGGTCACCGGTGAACCCGATAGCCATATTCTGACGACGGTGACGTGAGATGACACTCCGAGTCGCGATCCTGGGATCGGGCAACATCGGCACGGACCTGATGTACAAGGTGCTCAGGAACCCCGCGTTCGAGCTGGCGGGGGTGGCCGGTGCCGATCCGTCGTCCGAGGGCCTGGCCAGGGCCCGGGCACTCGGGATCGCGACATCCGACCGCGGCGCCGGGCCGTTCCTGGACGAGCACCCGGACGTGGCGGTGGCGTTCGACGCCACCTCGGCGCACGCGCACGTCCAGCACGCGCCCCTGCTGGCGGCCCGCGGCGTCCGCTGCATCGACCTGACCCCGGCGGCGCTCGGCCCCGCCGTGGTTCCCGATGTGAACCTGGACGAGAACCTCGGCGCGCCCGACACGAACCTGGTCACGTGCGGCGCGCAGGCGACGGTCCCGGTCGTGGCGGCCCTGTCCGCGCTCGGCCCGGTTCGCTACGCGGAGATCGTCTCCACGGTGGCGTCGCGGTCGGCCGGGCCGGGCACCCGCTCGAACATCGACGAGTTCACGATCGCCACGGCGCGCTCGCTGGAGACGCTCGGCGGCGCCGGGGAGGGGAAGGCGATCATCATCCTGAACCCGGCCGAACCGCCGATCATGATGAGGAACGCGGTCTACGCCGAGATCGGCGGGATGGCGCCGGACACGGCGATGGCGGCCGTCCGCGACGCGGTGGACAGCGTCGCGGCGTATGTGCCCGGCTATCACCTGGCGACCGGCCCGCTGGTTTCCGACGGCCTGCTGACGGCCTTCATCGAGGTCGAAGGCGCGGGCGACTACCTGCCGCGCTTCGCGGGGAACCTCGACATCATGACTTCGGCGGCCGTCAGGGTCGCGGAGCGCTACGCGGAGAGGCAGGCAGCATGAGCGAAGCGACGAACACCCACCGGATCCGGCTGCTCGACTCGACGCTGCGCGACGGGTCGCACGCCATCCGGCACCGCTACACGCCGCTGCAGGTCGCGATGATCGCGGGGAAGCTCGACGAGGCCGGCGTGCACTCCATCGGCGTCGGGCACGGCGACGGCCTCGGTGCCTCCTCCATCCAGTACATGCGCTCGCTGCACACCGACGACGAGCTGCTGACCGCGGCGCGGCGGGTGATCAAGCGGGCCCGGCTGGCGGTGACGTTCCAGCCGGGCATCGGCACCAAGCCGCAGCTCGAGCGGGCCGCCGAGCTGGGTGCCGACCTGGTGCGGATCGCGACCCACTGCACCGAGGCCGACATCGCCATCCAGCACATCGGGCTGTCCCGGGAGCTGGGGATGGACGTGCACGGGGACCTGATGATGCCGCACATGACCACGCCGGAGACCATCGCCCGGCAAGGCAGGATCATGGTCGACGCTGGGGCGACGGGCGTGCACATCATGGACTCGGCCGGCGCGCTCACGATGGACGATGTGAAGGCGAGGATCGCCGCCATGCTCGCCGAGTTCGGCGGCGATGCCGAGGCCGGCATCCACGCGCACCAGAACCTGTCGCTGGCCGTGGCGAACACGATCGTCGCCTTCCAGGAGGGCGCGACGCTGGCCGACGCGTGCCTCGCCGGGGCCGGGGCGGGCGCCGGGAACTGCCAGCTGGAGGCGCTGGTGGCGGTCATGGAGAAGACCGGCATGGGCCCCGGCATCGACCTGTGGACGCTGGAGGACGTCGCCGACCGGGTCGTGCGGCCCATCATGACGACGCCGCCGATCGTCGACCGGACCACGCTCACCCAGGGGTTCGCGGGCGTCCCGGGCAGCTTCCTGCACCACGCGTTCAGCGCCGCCGACCGGTTCGGCGTCGACGCCCGCGACATCCTGGTCGAGGTGGGCCGCAGGAAGTCCGTCGGCGGGCAGGAGGACCTCGTCATCGAGGTGGCCGCGCGCCTGGCCGCCCCACCCGCGGCCAGCTGAGGACGGGCACATGACGCGGGCGGGCCGGGCGGGCCGGGCGCGCCGGGCGGGCCCCGGCGGCAGCGGCGCTGCGCCGGGCGTGGAGCTGTCGACCGAGGTCGTGCACGACCGGCTCCGCACGGCGATCCTGCGGGGGGAGTTCGACCCGACGGTCCCGCTGTCTCAGGTGAAGCTCGCGGCCCGGCTCGGCGTCAGCCGGACGCCGCTGCGCGAGGCCCTCCGGATGCTCCAGCGGGAGGGGCTGATCGACTCGGAGCCGAACCGCCGGGTGCGGGTCGCGAAGCTGTCGCTGGCCGACCTGGAGCAGCTCTACGCGGCGCGGGTCCTGATCGAGGCGCTCGCGGTCCGGCTGACCGTCCCCGCCTACACGGCGGCCGACCTCGCCGAGCTGAAGGACGCGCTGGCCGAGATGACCGAGCTGAAGGGACACGACCTCGACAAGTGGGAGGAGGCGCACCAGCACTACCACGGGCTGCTCCGCAAGCACGCGGGGGGCAGGATCGACCGGCTTGCGGGCGACCTGTCCGACCACACCGGGCGCTACCGGCGCGTCTACATGGCCGAGCCGCGGGCATGGTCGGCCGCCGCCCAGGAGCACGCGGCGATCTTCGACGCATGCGCGTCCAGCGACGCCGCCGCCGCCAGCACCCAGCTTGCCCGGCATCTCGCGCGGACGGCGCTGACCCTGATCGCGCTGTTCGATCCCGAGCACGAGCCGACCCCGGTGCGTGAGGCCCTGCGGCTGGTCACGGCCGGCGCGTGATCACCATGACCGCCCGCGCGCGGTGACCTGCGCGCGCTCGAACGACCCGTCCGGATGCGCGAGCCACACGGCGTCGTGGAGGTTGAACGTCAGCCGGGCGTGCGCCGGCCGGAGCGCCACCCGGTCGCCGAGCGCGGGCGGCGGCGCGGCCGCCGGGTCGGGGAAGCGCAGCGTCGTGTGCTCCTCGTTGAAGCCGGCGACCTCGGCCCCCGGGATCAGCGGCGCCGGGGGGCCGTAGTCGCCGGCGATCGACTTGCGGCCGGCGTCCAGGACGGCCCGGTCCCGCGTGCGGCTGATCACTGTCGCCACGACCGACAGGGCCGGCACGAACGGCAGCCCGAGGCCGTCGAGGTCGGCTTCCCAGAGCGCGTAGGTGCCGGCCTGGATCTCCGTGATGACGGGGTCGGCAAGGGCCTCGCGCAAGGTCGACGTGCCGGCCGAGGACACGGTGGCGGCGGCCAGCCCGGCCCGGTCGAAGGCCTGTTTGGCCTCGGCCAGCATGGCGTAGGCGCGCTCGATCACGGCGGTGCGTCCCTCGCCGGCACGCTGCCTCCCCTCGTAGCCCATCAGGCCGGCCAGCCGCAGCCCGGCGGTCTGCTCGGCGGCGGCCCCCAGCTTGACCGCCTCCGCGGCGCCCGGCACGCCACAGCGGCCGAGCCCGACATCGAGGTCGACCAGGACGCCGACGGTCGACCCCGCGGCCCGGGCCGCGGCGCCGAGCGCCGTGGCGGCCTCGATCGCGTCGAGCGCCGTGCAGACGGTGGCACGGCGGGCCAGGTCCGCGAGGCGGTCGAGCTTGCGGCGGTCGATGACCTCGTTCGCCACCAGGACATCGCTGGCCCCGGCGTCGACCATGACCTCCGCCTCGCCGACCGTGGCGCAGGTGAGGCCGGAGGTGCTCGCCGTCAGCTGGCGGAGCGCGAGCGCGGGGGTGCGGTGCGCCTTCACGTGCGGGCGGATCCGCTTGGACGTGCCGCGGCACCAGCGGTCCGCGGCGGCGATGTTGGCCTCGAGGGCGCCCGTGTCCACCACAAGCACGGGCGACGGCAGGACCGAGGTGTCCATCACTGCGAACTGTATCGGCTGCCATTGTCACCGCCGCGCGGAACAGGCAGCATGTGCGAATGACCGGCGCCGCAACCGCTCACGACCGGAGCCCCCTGTGACAGACACGAGGCACCTGATCGGGTTGCTGCTCGGCACCGAGGAGGACTGGCCGAAAGCCTTCGAGCAGATCCTGCACCGGCTCGGCCCGGTCACGGGCGCGGGCGGCACCCGGCACGCCTTCGACTGCGAGCGGATAACCATCGAGCCGTTCGACCTGCGAGACCGGCCCCGCCACAACCTGGTCATCGACCGGCTGGCGTACTGGTACTACCACCCGAGGGAGTGGCTGAAGAAGGTCGCGCTGATGGACGGCGTGTACCTGCTGAACAGCCCCTTCACGTTCCAGTCCATGGAGAAGCACGCGGCCTACTGCGCCATGATGCGGCTCGGGCTCAAGGTGCCGGACACGGTGCTCGTGCCCTACAAGAACCCGGTGGACAACGCCCGTTACGCCTATACCGCCGCCCGGTACAACCAGCCGTTCGACCTTGACGCCATCGCGCAGCGGATCGGCTATCCGCTGTTCATGAAGCCCTACGACGGCGGCGCCTGGCGCGGCGTCTCGCGGATCGGCAGCCCGTCCGAACTGCACGCCGCCTACAACGCCAGCGGCGAGATGCTCATGCACCTGCAGAAAGCCATCGACCACTACGACGTCTTCGCCCGCTCGCTGTCGATCGGCGCCGAGACGATGGTCGTGCGGTTC
>DASYQM010000365.1:0-1795 GCA_036005525.1 Streptosporangiaceae bacterium | reverse complement strand
CAATAGATCTTTCGAAAGATGTCGATGCCTGACACCGACGCCGAGTGTCCACCTGCGTCACCGTCCGCACAAGCCCCATCACAGATCGACAACAGGCCGCCGCACAAACCCCATCTGATGAGATGTCATGCTATTGACGGCTGCGTCCCCCTAAGCACGGTCTTTGCCTACGGCGGTCAGCTCGGCGCTGCCGCGGCCCCAGACCACGACGACCGCCGGACGAGCCTGCGCAATTCGCCGGCTTCCGCGCCGACTCGGCCAGCCCCCGACCGAGCGACTGCCAGCACGGCGGCCCCCGTTGGGCGGGCTCCAGGACCTGGTGGTGCCCTCGGTGCCACCTGCGCGTCTCGGGCGAAACCGGAGGGGCCGCCAGGGCTCCGGCGCGTTCCGCGCTTATCCCGGTTTGGTTCGGTATGCGTGCTATAGGGCGAAGCCGGGTGGTTGGTAGATGCGGGCACGCCACGTGATCATGTAGGTCTCTGAGGTCTACGTGAACGAGGTGTGGCATGCCCGCGGTGGCATTGTCGCGCGTGGGTGCGCGGGTGGTCGAGTCCGGTCCTGATGGCCAGAGCCTGGCTGCCGATACCTGGCAGCGGCTGGAAGCACTGCCTGACCCGCGTTCACGGCACGGGCGGATCTACCCGCTGGCCTGCCTGATCGCGATCGCGCTCTGCGCGTTCACCGCGGCGGGGAACGACCGGTTGACCGCGGTCGGCCAGTGGATCAGGCGGGCCAGCCAGGCAGACCTGGCCCGGCTGCGCGCTCCGTGGGACCCGCTGGCAGGCCGGTACCGGGCCCCGGATGAGAAAACGATCCGGGTAGTGCTGGACCGTCTTGACCCGCGAGCCCTGGCCCGGGCCCTGCTCGGGCCGCGCCCGCCCGGCCGCCGCACCGGGCCGCCGCCGTCGGCCAGCGTGCGCGGCTACCGTGCCCGGCGTGCCGCTGAGCAGGCACGAACGCTGGCCCGCGACCGGTTACCGGCGGTGGCCGTGGACGGCAAGACCTCCCGCGGAGCCCGCCGTTCCGACGGCACCCGGGTCCACCTTGTCGGCGCCGCCGAACACGGCGGGCACCTGCTGGACCACCTGGAGGTCGCTGTCAAGCACAACGAGACCAGCCATTTCACCGCGCTGCTGGAACCTCTCGATCTCGACGGTGCCGTGGTGACCTTCGACGCCCTGCACACGGTGCGGGCGAACCTGGACTGGCTGGCCGGCGATAAGAAAGCCCACTACATCGCCGTGAGGCCGCAGACGACCTCGCCCAGTTGCTGGCCGACGAGCTCGATCCGGCCAGCGTCATCGAATCCGAACGGCTCGGGGGCGTTCTGCGCCTGCTCGGACTGCCGGGATGGCTGGTGGCGTCGTCGTCGTTGCCACGCGACGTGCCCGCCGGCCCCCGGGCCCGGGACATGACGCGGCTCGGCGCCGGCGTACCGGGGTTGCGTGGGTGGGTGTGTGGCCGGGCCACGAACCTCGTCCGGAAGCGCCGTCCCCTGCGCCCGCCGTCGCCGACGCTCCGCGCGGCGGAGCCGACATCGACCCGTGGGCACTCTGACTACCCATCTCGTGCGTGGCCGACGCCGCACGGCGCAGCCCCACCAGAACGTCGTGGCCAGGTTGGCAGGCCCGTTGCCGGTGCGGCTGGTCGCGGTGTCCTCACTGAACGTGACGTCCCGGATGTGGTGGTGCGCCTCGATGGACCAGTGCTCGCGGATCAGGCGGGCCAGGTCTTGCCCGGTGGCGCGGGCGCTGGTGAGGCTGGTGATGGCGTAGGCGGTTTGGCGGGTGGTCTT
>DASYQM010000364.1:0-2369 GCA_036005525.1 Streptosporangiaceae bacterium | reverse complement strand
GACAAGTCACCGGCATCCCTGATCCGGGTCAGCAATTCCGCCAGCCGCGACTCACGCTCCGGCGCCGGCGACTTCACGTAGATGAGCCTGGGCAGCCCTGCTGACAGCAGGTACTCATCCTCCAGCCCGGAAACTTGTTCCCCCGGCGCGACCCAGCCGTAGCTCTGCCAGTACACGCCCACGAACACCTGGCTCTGCGCCAGGTAAGAGCGGTATACCTGGCGCGGCGGGTGCGGCCGGGCGCCCAGCTCGAACATCACCGGCACCAGCCGCAGACGGGTCACCGCGTCCCGCACTGCCTGCCGCTCAGCGGCCAGTTCCTGCAACGTGGAACTCACAAAGACCCGCAACCGCTGGTCGGGCGTGCGGATCAGATCCGTCTCGGCCATCACTCCACAGCCTAGGCAGGCGCAGCGGTCGGCGACAGATCCGGCCAGCCGGCGCCAGGGCCCTTACCCAGCGCGCCGCTTGGCCGGGCCAGGTCCCCTCTGAGCGTGGCGCACCTGGTACGCGAGCCGGTCTGCCGGACGCCAGAGACCAGGCCGGTGATCTTCAACAGGCGCACGCGGTCCCGAAGGACACGCCCAGATCAGGCTTCATCTGTGCGGCCGCCACTGCTTGCCAGCCACGGCGCCTAAGCATGCATAACGACCACCTCTTTGTTTCGCTGTCAAGGGAACTGCGCTGAGCGGGGCCTGGCCGGGGCGTGGCTGCTTTCCCACCGCAGCGGCATTATCGGCTCGCGGGCGGGCGCGTCGAGGACGCCCTGCGGGCGCCGCTGCGCGGCCGGGCGGCACCCGGTCCTTGACCCGCCTGCCCGCTCGCGCGGGAGGACACCTGTGCGGGAAAAGCAGCAGTGGGGGTCGTAGGGTGGGTGGCAGGCCCGGGAGTGGCTTGCCCGAAGCGCCGGTGTTCGGGGTGTGAGCCGGCCGCCCTGGCTGCAGAGTGGTTCCCCGGTTGCCCTCCCGGGCTCTTCGCCGCGGCGGCTGCTGCGCGCCGGGCGTCTGCCTGCAGGCAAGCGAAGATGGCGTCGCTGATCTGCCGCTTCAGGCAGCGCAGCGCTTCTTTGCCGGTCTTGCCCTCGGCCAGTTTCTTGTCGTAGTAGGCGCGGCCCGGGCTGTGCCGGTAGCGGATCTGGGTGACCGCCACCATATGGATGGCGTGGTTGAGCCGGCGGTTGCCGCGCCTCGACAGCCGGTAGACCTTCCGGCCCCCGGAAGACACCTCGACCGGGGCGGTGCCGTTGTAAGCGGCGAAGTGATCGCGGCCCGGGAACCGGGACACATGCCGCACATCGCCGATGACCGCAGCGGCGATCACCGGGCCCACCCCGAACAGCCCGGTCAGGCAGGTCCCGGCCGCCCGGACCGCCATAGCGGCCTTCTTCCTGGTCTCCCGGATCCGGGTGTCAATACCGCGCAGGTCCTCGGTGAGCTCGGCGGCGAGTTCCCAGCGGGCCGCCGCCACGGTATCGGCCGGGGTGATCGTTTCCAGGATGTGCCCGGCCTGGCCGGCGGTGATCTCTCCAGGGACGCCGCCAGGGATCAGCTCGCACAGCACCTGGTGCAGCCGGCAGGCCACCTGGGTGCGGCCCCGGCCCAGATCCTGATACCGCTTGGACCAGACCTTCAGCACCGCGGCGTGATCATCCCGCCCGGCCTCCCGGATCCCGGGCGAGCGCAGCGCGGCGACCGCGACCGAACGGGCATCGTTGGGGTCGTTTTTGTTGATGTCCCCCGTCGCGAGCAGCCGCACCCGGGCGGCCAGCTTCGGCGGCACGTCCAGCACCCGCTCGCCCGCTGCCAGCAGCTGCTGGGCGAGCAAATGCCCCACGCCGCCGGCACCTTCGACCGCCCAGGCCCGCTCCGGCCACGCCTGCGCCCATCCCACTAGCCGCTCCGCCTGCGCCGCCGACGCCCGGACCCGCAGCTGGCCCAGCGGCTCCTCAGCGGGGCTGACCGCCACCGCGGTATGCGAGGCCTTGTGCGGGTCGATCCCGATCATCACCGCCACCGGAGTGCCTCCTTCTGTCCCTTGACGTTGTGAAACGAGACCGTGGCGGGCACGCCCAATTCCAGGGATCACACCGGCGCTCGCGCACCTCTTATGAGCCACGCCACGGCGAGGCCCCGGCACGCCGCACGTCGTTCGAAAGCCAAGCCCAGCAAGGGGCTGGCAGGCGGTAGTCGAGAGCCAGGCCCACCGGGACCTCTCAACGCTACGAGCCAGGCGCAATTCCATCCCGGCCGGGCCCGCAACGCCTACCAACAATTAGATGACATGCATCGGCTGGCTGGCCGTCAGTGGCAGAGTTGCCGGCGCTGGTGCTGCAAGGAACCTCCCCAGCTCAGACGCGTCACGATTGGCTC
>DASYQM010000363.1:0-6494 GCA_036005525.1 Streptosporangiaceae bacterium | reverse complement strand
AAGACGACCGCCTCGTCGGCATCGAGATCCCCGGCGCCAGCACCCGCCTCCACCACGACCTCCTCGACCAAGCCGAAATCACCGGCTAAAACGGCACCCTCTTGACAGAGAGGAGCCGATCTGCGCGATCTCGCAGGCGGGTGGCGCTCGGCGACCGCTCACCGACTGTGACAGCTACCCCCTGCCTGGCATGCTGCTGTTAGCGTGCAGCTCGCGGGAGTTGCGCGCAGTTGGGTCTTAGTGCCCTAGGCGCCCGCCTAGACGATGATAAATACCCAATTGCACCGCAACCGGGCAGGTGCACGCTGATCCGATGATGCTTAGCGTGGTCTGGTCGCTGATAACTCCATAGAGTGTGGGCTTTCTGAGTGCCCGGTGAGTTGTTGTAGCCAACGGACGGTCCAGGCAGCCAACGCGGCGATCTCTTCCTTATCAGCCAAGCTCACGCGGCTATGCCGCGTCTAACCGGCAGCTGGCGGACCCTGGCCCGGCAGTGAGACCGGCTCGATTTGCCTCGCCTTCGATGCACCCTCCGGGGGGTGAGGCAGGGCCGGGCTGCGGCCCTGGGTGTGGTCGGTCAGCGGCGGCGGGGCCGGGCTGCGGCCCTGGGTGTGGTCGGTCAGCGGCGGCGGGGCCGGGCTGCGGCGGCACGCGCGTCTATCCTGCTGGCCCGGCGGCCATAAGGACGGAGCCTACTGCTGGACAGGCTTCACGATCGGTGACAAACATCCGGCCTGACCTCGCACCCGGAGCCGCCGTTCGTTTTGCAGGGCTGCGGGTTCGGTTGGCGCTTGGGGACGCGCCTGAAAGGCTGATCTGGGGCCGCCAGCGCCCGCCAGACCGCCAGCCGTTAACGTCGGATGCCGGGCCCAGCCGCGGGGGATGCGCGCCCCGGCGGACCGGATGGCTCTGGGCATGGCGGCGGGCACGGCCCGGCAGTAGATTTGATTGACTCCCCGAGCTGGGAGGCGATTGAGTTGGGCAGCTGCGGAGCGGTTCTGGCGGGGGCTGGTGAGCGCCACATCCGCAGCGTCAGATGGCACGGGCCGGCGGGCCGGCGATGGGGATGACCCGGCAGTACCTGGCAGGGGAGTTGTCAGTGCTGCTCGGGCACTTGCAGGCGGCGGCCGCTACTGAGGCGTCCGGGCGGGACGCATGGTCGTTGCGGCAGGCGGCCGAGACCGAACCGATCACGGCGCTGGGTTCGGTAACCATTCGCGCGCTGGCGTTGACCGAGCGCCTGTGCTGGGATTCGCTGAACCAAGGCGACATAGCAGCGTTCAGCCGCCAGGCGGCGGTCTGCGCCGAGCTGCATGATTTCGGGGTCTTCGCCGGGCTGCTCAAGGACGCGTGAGCCGGCCGCCCTCGGTCTTGCGATAGGTATCTTCCGGTGAGAGGACACGACAATGGCGGACAGCGACGAGGCGCAGGATCCGGCAACGCAGGTCTCCGAGGCCCAGATAGCCGTGCACTGGCGGGAGGAGCAGTACTACCCGCCGCCTCCGAGCTTCGTCGCACAGGCCAATGCCCATGACCCGGCCATCTTCGGCCGGTTCGCCGAGGGCAAATTCCCCGACTGCTTCAAGGAGTACGCAGACCTGCTGGACTGGGATGCGCCCTGGCACACCACGCTGGATACCAGCAACCCGCCGTTCTGGAAGTGGTTCGTGGGCGGCCGGCTGAACGCCTCATATAACTGCGTGGACCGGCACGCCGCGGCGAATCCGGGCAAGACCGCGATCATCTTCGTGCCGGAGCTGGAATCCGACGAGCACGTGCAGATCAGCTACTCTCAGCTGTACCGGCAAGTGAATGAGTTCGCGGCGCTGCTGCGCGATTCGCTGGGCCTGCAGGCCGGCGACCGGGTGACGCTGCACATGCCGATGGTTCCCGAGCTGCCGGTCACGATGCTGGCTTGCGCCCGGCTCGGCGTCATCCACTCGCAAGTCTTTGGCGGGTTCAGCGGCACCGCCTGCGGGCACCGGATCGCCGATTCGGGCAGCCGGTTCCTGATCACGATGGACGGCTACTACCGCGGCGGCCAGCTGACCGATCACAAGATCAAGGCCGATGAGGCGGTCGCGGCGGCCCGCCAGGAGGGCCAGGAGGTGGAGAAGGTCCTGGTCTGGCGGCGGCGCCCGGGCCAGTATGCGTCGCAGGCACCGATGATCGAGGGCCGCGACGTGTTCGCCGACGAGCTGATCGCCAGGCACGAGGAGCAGGCCGTCGAGCCGGTGTCGATGCCGGCCGAGGCGCCGCTGTTTCTGATGTACACCAGCGGGACTACCGGCCGCCCCAAGGGCTGCCAGCACTCCACCGGCGGCTACCTGGCGTATGTGGCCGGCACGTCCAGGTACTACCAGGACATCCACCCCGACGACGTGTACTGGTGCATGGCCGACATCGGGTGGATCACCGGCCATTCCTACATCGTCTACGGCCCGCTGGCGCTCGGCACCACCACCGTGGTCTACGAGGGCGTGCCGAACTACCCCGACGGCGGGCGGCCGTGGCGGATCGCCGAGCAGCTCGGGGTGAACATCTTCCACACCTCGCCGACCGCGATCCGGATGCTGCGCAAGGTCGGCCCGGAGGAGCCGAAGAAGTACACCTACCACTTCAAGCACATGACCACCGTCGGCGAGCCGATCGAGCCCGAGGTGTGGCGGTGGTATCACTCCGAGGTCGGCAAGGGCGAGGCGGCGATCGTGGACACCTGGTGGCAGACCGAGAACGGCGGGTTCCTCGGCAGCACCCTGCCCGCCCTGCAGCCGATGAAGCCGGGCAGCTGCGGCCCGGGCGTGCTCGGGGTCTATCCCGTCATCTACGACGAGGACGGCAACGAGGTGCCGATGGGCAGCGGCAAGGCGGGCAACATCTGCATCCGCAACCCCTGGCCGGGGATCTTCCAGACCATCTGGGGCCAGCCGGAACGGTTCGTGGACACCTATTACCGCAAGTACAACCGCAACCCGGACAGCACCGACTGGCGCGACTGGCCGTACTTCGCCGGCGACGGCGCTGTCCAGGCCGCCGACGGGTACTTCCGGATCCTCGGCCGGGTGGACGACGTGATCAACGTCGCCGGGCACCGGCTGGGCACCAAGGAGATCGAGTCCGCGGCGCTCACCGTCCCCGAGGTCGCCGAGGCGGCGGCCGTCCCGGTCATCGACGACATCCGCGGCCGCGTCGTCGAGATATACGTCGCGCTCAAGCCCGGCTTCCAGCCGAGCACCGAGATGGAGGGCAAGGTCAGCAAGGCGATCGAGACCGAGATCGGCAAGATCGCCCGCCCCAAGAACGTGTGGATCGTCCCGGACATGCCCAAGACCCGGTCCGGCAAGATCATGCGCCGGGTGATCGCCGCGGTCTCCAACTTCGCCGACGTCGGCGACGTCACGACCCTCGCCAACCCCGAGATCGTCGACGACATCCGCCACCACGTGCAAAGCGCAAAGGTCGCCCGCGACGACGTGCCGCGCCAGCTCACCGAGGCCGAGTTCGAGGAGATAAAGAAGTTCGGCGGCGAGTAACCGGCCGCGGCGCTCACGACGGGCGGCCCTGCCAGACACTGGTTACCGGCTGGCCCGGAGAACGTCGCCGGCAGCCCTCACCGGCCCAGCCTGCCAGCTCCGGCAGATCATCTAGCAGCAGCCATCAGCCGGTGCGGCCGGGCCCGGCAAGCAGCCGCGAGACCACCGCCGGATCAGCGCCAGTGATGTCGACTATCTTGGTCCGGCTCGACGCACCCGCAACCAGTGTCACGGCACCACGGGGGACACCCAATGCGGCAGCCAGCGCAGACAGGGCGGCCTTGGTCGCGTTGCCGCCCACGGCGCGCGCGCTGACCCGGACGACCAGTGCCCCAGCGTGCTCGCCGCCGACACCTGGATGCGCCGAGCCGGGACGGACCCGGATGCTGATCCGCACAACAGCAGTATGGCTTGGCCTAGCCTGGCCGACGGTGCCCACCGCTTGCCCTGGGACCGGCTCGGCGCCGATTCCCGCCGCGTCCAACGGGGCCCAGTCGCAAGGCTTGCACCGCGCCCCACCCGGTATACGACGGGCGGCCGGCAAACGCGGGCCGTGCCATTAACCCTCGCGCCAGGCACCGGACTCGGTGTGTCAGCGATTATCCGGAGCAGCGAAGCTGGACGGGTCGGCCGGGCCGGTGCGGCACTGCGTACCGGCCGCCGGCACCCCGTGCCGACCTCATCGGGCCTTTCCTCCCCGGCGCGGCCGGGTTTCGCGAGCTGCGCCTCGATGTGGAGGGCGCGGCCTGATCCTGGTGCGTTCCTGACCGGGCCAGCACCGACAGCACGGACCGGCGCGCAGAGATCCAGGTGCTTGTCCCGCGCCCGGGGCGCTCGGCCTGGTCGCCGAGGCCGTCTTCGCTCCGCGAGACGGCCAGCGGCCAGCCGCGAGGCTGGGTCCTGCGGCAGCCGCAGAGCCGCAACCGGGTGCTGTGGGTGCTGCTGGCCGCCGTTCCGGCGGTGTTCATCGTCTTCGCCACCGCGCTCGCCCCAGGCAGCCGGGTCCGGCTCACGCTGGAGGAGAACGGCCGCCAGGTGAGCAAGGTGGTCAATCTGGCCTTCGGCGCGGGCATCCACCCCGCCTTCATGGCCCCGATGGTCATCGCATCGCTGGCCACCCTGGCGGGCATGTTCATCATCTTGGACTCCCGCTCCGCCGACCAGCGCCTGGTGCTGGCCGGTGAGCGGCCCGGCCCGCTGCTGGCCGGCAGGTTCACCCTGGTCGCGGTGGCCGCGCTGCTCGCCACCGGCGTGTCCCTCGCGGTCACCGCCACTGTCGCCAGCGTCGGCCAATGGGGCGGATACATCGCCGCCAGCGCCATCCTCGCCCTCACCTACGCCGTGATCGGCTTCATCCTCGCACCGCTGTTCGGCCGGGTCGCAGGCGTCCTGATCGCATTCGTGGTCCCGTTCCTCGACCTCGGCATCGCCCAGGACCCCATGCTCGACCCGGCGCCGCCCACGTGGGCGCACTTCCTGCCCGGCTACGGCGGCTCCCAGGTCCTCACCAACGCCATCCTCAGTAACGGTTTCGGCCAGGGAAGCCTGCTGCTAACCGCCCTTGCCTGGCTCGCCGGAGCCACGGGGGTCGCTGCCTTGCTGTTCCGCCACAACATGCAAACAGCCCTGGGCGCACGCCCTCGCGCTCCCGGCTGCAGCGTCCCCGCCCCTCGCAAGCGACAAGCGGCCTGAGCAAGCCGGTGACTGCACCATAGAAGGAGGTTCAGGTGGACCTGTCGATGATCTTGCCGACAGGCTGCAGTCGCGCCTCGTGCGGTGCCCGAAGTCCCGCCCGCCGGACAACGTCCTACCCCCGGGGGGTTTATTGTGGATGTGTCCGCGCGGTCTGTTTCACAGGTCCAGCTTCGGCGGCCATTTCTGCGCGAACCCCTGGCAGGACTAGGACGCTTCGATGAAGACCTCCAGCCAGGCGTGCCGGCACCCCGCGCCGATGCGAAACGGAAGGCTCCGCTCACCCGAGTTTAGGGAGGGGAAGCCATGGCTCACCGCGAGCACGCGCCCGATGCCCCGGCGGGAGGCATCGACGGGGTGCCGGTCGGCAAGGTCGCCTCGATTGTCCTGCACGTTGGCAGGCAGTACCGCGCGAGCGAGAAGGCAGTCGTTGAGCGGGTGCTCGGCCGCAGGCCGGGGGTGCGGATGGTGGAGGCCAACCCGGTGGCACAGACCGCCACGGTCACCTTCGACACTGCCCAGACCTCGGTCGCCGAGCTGAGGCGATGCGTGCAGGAATGTGGTTACCACTGCGCTGGCCAGTCGGTGCCCTGCCACATCTGCGACCCGCTGGCCGAGCCAGACCCGCCGGACGGGCACGCTGCGGCGCTCACGGCGGCCCCCGGCCGCGAGGAGCACGCGGCGCACGCGATGGCCGGCGGGGAGGGCGCGCCGTCTCCGCACGAGATGATGGGCCACGGCGGCGCGGCCGGCATGTCGATGGACGCGATGGTCCGCGACATGCGCAACCGGTTCCTGGTCGCCGCCATCTTCTCGGTCCCGATCTTGTTGTGGTCGCCGATCGGCCGCGACGTGCTGGGCTTCACGGCCGCCGCGCCGTTCGGCCTGCGCGACGACGTGTGGCTGCTGCTGCTGAGCCTGCCGGTGATCTTCTACTCGTCGTGGATCTTCTTCGACGGCGCGTTCCGCGCCTTGCGGGCCCGGACGCTGGACATGATGGTGCTGGTCGCGGTCGCCATCGGCGCGGGGTGGCTGTACTCGCTGGTGGTGACGCTCACCGGCGGCGGCGACACCTTCTATGAGGCGGCCACGGTGCTGGCGGCGTTCGTGCTGCTGGGTCACTGGTTCGAGATGCGGGCCCGGGGCGGGGCCAACGACGCCATCCGGGCCCTGCTCGACCTGGCCCCGCCCAAGGCCACGGTGATCCGGGACGGCGAAACCGCGGAGGTGGCCACGGCCGAGGTGGTCGCGGGGGACCTGGTGCTGGTG
>DASYQM010000362.1:0-17763 GCA_036005525.1 Streptosporangiaceae bacterium | reverse complement strand
CAACGGGCCACACCCGCCCTTTTGCCAGTTGCGAAAAGACTATTTCGGCGATCCAAGGGTCGGTGTAGTAGGGGAAGTAGCGTGAACCTTCCCGCCATTTCTGCCCAGGGTTGGCGGGGTTGACCCCGGTCGCGATCGGCGCGACCGTGACATGCGGCACCGTGGCCAGCAGCACCCGGCGCGCGGGTATCGGCAGGAGCTGGCGGACAAGCTCGGCGTACTCGGCCTGGAAGTGCACGGGGTTCCAGACGGTGTATGTGCCTTTGCGGTCCAGGTCCTGGAACCCCGGCCCCGACCAGACGACGCTCTTGCGCACGACAGATCCGAGGGCGTTATTGGCGCCCAGCATCACCACCAGCGTGCCGATGCCGCCGTCGTGGCCGTGGGAGGCGACGGCATCGATCTGGGCGGCCGCGGAACCGAACGGGGCCAGGACGGACGCGGCGGCGATGTCGTTATCGTTGTCGGGTTTGGCTCCCAGCAGGTCATCGTGTGCCGGGTGGCTGGCGATCCTGGCCATAGCCCGCGCCGCGGTCGAGGACAGGCAATCACGCACGTCCCACCCGTAGATGCCGACGTTCTCATGGCGCAGATCGGTGCGCGGGGGGCGGCTGCCGTCGCCTCGCTCCCAGTAGTCCTCGTTGGCGTCGGCCAGGCTGTGCAGCTCAAACGGGAGCTGGATCATTTCCAGCACGCTGAGCTCGTTGCCGAACCTGCCCTGCACGTCACGCAGCAGCGTCTCGATGTTCAACGGCAACCCGTCAAGCTGGCCCCCATAGGCCGGCACGACCAGGCCCACTCCCAAAGACCGCGCGACCAAAGCGGGCCATGACAGGTCGGTGTGGAACACCGCGCCACTGGACATGCCGTGAGTCAAGGAGTCGCCGACCGTGATGACCGGATGCTGCGGCGGGTCAGGAACAGAAGGAAGATCAGGTCCCGGAACCCCCAGCGGGACACCCAAGGTGGAATCGGTGATCCGCGGCCGGATCTGATCGGTTACCACAACCTCGGGCGGGGTGTGAGGGTCGAGAAACTCGGCGGGCAGCGAAGACACCATCGTCGTCACCTTCTCCGGCGCAGCCCCGGACTTGGACCATCCAGTCCGGCCCCATCTTGCCCCGCCCGTGTGGCATTGGGCTGGCCGCCATGCAAGTCTTCGCGGAGGGCCACGGAACCCAGGACTGCGAGGAGGCTGATGATAGTGCGGCCGCAGCTGGCTGAGCAGCTGGATCTTCAGCTGAGGTTGCGGCTGCTTTCCGGGGGGTGGCAGGTTGGGGCTATGGCGACACGCCTGGTGCACCTGGTAGCTGACGCGGCCGACCCGTCGGGCCTGGCGCGGTTCTGGGCGCAGGCACTGGGGTGGCAGGTCGCCGCCGAGGAACCCGGCGAGGTGGTGGTCTGGCCACCCGGCTATGACTATCCCGACCCGGCGGCGCTGCCGCTGGTCTTCGTCCCGGTGCCCGAGCCAAAGACCGGAAAGAACCGCGTCCACCTCGACCTGGCCAGCTCCTCGGCCGCGGACCAGGCGGCCACGGTGCGCCGCCTGCTCAGCCTGGGCGCCACACGGGCCGATATCGGCCAGGGCGAGGTCCCGTGGGTAGTGCTGGCCGACCCGGAGGGCAACGAGTTCTGCGTGCTCGACCCGCGGCCGGTCTACACCGGCACCGGGCCGGTCGCGGCCGTCGTGGCCGACTGCGCCGACCCGCTAGCGCAGGCGCGGTTCTGGGGCCAGGCCGCGGGATGGGTGCCCCAGAACGAAGGTGCGGACTTCGCGTCGCTGCGGTCGCCAAGCGGGGTTGGGCCTTTCCTGGAGTTCGTGCCCCGCCCGGACGCGAAGACCGTCAAGAACCGGATACATCTCGATGTCAGGCCGTACCCCGGTGGCGACCACCTGGCCGAAGCCATGCGGCTGCGCGGCACCGGCGCCGTGCCCGCCGACATCGGCCAGGGCGAGGTGCCCTGGGTCGTGCTGGCCGACCCGGAGGGCGGCGAGTTCTGCGTCCTCACCCCACGCTGAGCGGCGAACCGCGAGGACGGCCGCACCGGCAACGCCCGCTGAGGGAGCGATCATGACAATCGAAATCGCGGTCCCCGATGACTGGACCCCCGGCCAGGTGCTGGCCATGCGGCAACTGCTACAGCACGCGGTGACCACGGCGCAGCCTGTCGTCGCTTTTGTCCGCAAGGACATCGCTCCAGACCAGCTCACGGAGATCTACGAGCGCATCAACGCGCTCGTTCAGGAGGCTGGACTCCAGCCACCATGACCGTCCCGGCCAGGTCGCCCATCATGTCACCTTCGGCCTCAGCTCCGGTGACGTTCGGCCCTGCTGGCGCTCGCGCCTGCCGCGGCACGATGGAGGTGAAGCAAGCGAAAGACGAGGGGTGACAACCATGCGGGCTGTGATCGTCTACGAGTCGATGTACGGCAACACGCACCTGGTTGCCGACGCCATCGGAGCCGGGCTAAGGCCCACCTTCGATGTCAGTGTTGTTTCGGTGGCTCAGGTAAGCCCGGCGGTTCTGGCCGATGCTGAACTGGTGGTTGTCGGCGGGCCGACGCATGCTCACGGAATGAGCCGGGCGGCCACCCGGAAGGCGGCCGTCGAAGCGGCGGAGAAGCCGGCCAGCCCGCTGGAGGTCGAGCCGGACGCGCCCGGTCCGGGTCTGCGTGACTGGTTCGGCTCGCTCGGCCATTACCCGGCCAAGGCGGCGGCCTTCGATACCAGGATTCACGCGCCCGCCGTGCTGACCGGCCGGGCGTCCAAGGGGGTGACCCGGTTGCTCCGTGCGCACGGTTTCGACGTGATCGCAGAGCCGGAGAGCTTCCTGGTGACGAAGAGGGACCGGCTCGAGCCGGGGGAGACCGCCCGGGCGCGCGAGTGGGGAGCCACGCTGGCCGAGAGCATCGTGCCAGCCCGGTGAGCTACCGGGCGGCGCCGGTCAGGCCCGGGCAGGTCTCATGGACCCAGGTTCCGGTGACGCGCCTGCGGACGTCATGCCCCGGCGCGATCGGCTGCCCGCAGCGTCCGCATTGCTGGCCGGCGGCACGCGCCGCGTTGTCAGCCAACCCCGCTGGGGCGGCAGGCGGCGGGCCGAGCCCGACCGGGCTGGAGCTGGTGACGGGAAAGCCGGCGCCCCCCGGGCAGAAATGCGTCAGATGCGCGTCACGCACCCGCTCGTCGATCTGCATTCGCTCCTTCCAGCCCGGGCGGTTCCACCGCCGTGCGGTCACACTGAGCCGCTCACGTTCGGCATACAGCTTAGGTGTTCCACCTGACGCACGGCTCAACGCACAGACTAGGGTTGCGGACATGCGGCTGCTGACCTGGATGGACTGATCGCGGACGTGGATCAATCCCGCGCAACGGCAGGCCAGGTGGACCCCCTGGATGGCGCCGCCGCGTGATCTGCGTACTGGGCGACGCTCATCTCGACGTGGTGGTGTGCCCCAAGGGGCCGATCGCGGAGGAGACCGACACGCCGTCGCGCACCTGGGTCGGGGCCGGCGGGCAGGCGGCCAACGTGGCTGCCTGGGTCTGCGCGCTGGGCGGCCAGGCTCAGCTGATCGCGGCCCGCGGCAGCGACCTGGCCGCGGGCCTGGTGGCCGCGGACCTGGCCCGGCGCGGTGTACGCATCGCCGGGCCGGTGGTCGATGGCGGGACCGGCGTAGTCGTCTCGCTCTCCGACCACGGCACGTCCCGCTCGATGCTGACCGACCGGGGGGTGGGGCCGCTGCTCAGCGCGGATGCCCTGGCTGACGACTGGTTCACCGGCTGCGACCTGCTGCACCTGCCCGCCTACAGCCTGGCAAGCGAGCCCATCCGGGGCGCGGCGCTGGCGGCGGCCGCGCGGGTGACGCGGCTCAGCATCGACCTGTCGTCCACGGCCGTGCTGCGCGACCACGGCGCCGGCCGGTTCCGGGAGCTGCTCGCCGAGTTGCGCCCGGAGGTCGTGTTCGGCACCGAGGCGGAGGCGGGGCTCATCGGCGACGTGCCAGGATCCGACCTGGTGGTGAAGCTCGGGGCGCGTGGCGTGCGCGCCGCTGGCGTGGTGCACCCGGCGCGGCCCGCCCGCGCGGTGGACTCGACCGGCGCGGGGGACGCGTTCGCCGCGGGCTACCTGCTCGGCGGGATCAGCCTGGGACTGACCGCGGCGGCCCGCGCGGTGGCGACGATGGGAGCGATGCCATGACGGTCACGCCGCAGCTGAGCGAGGAGGTCGAGGCGGCGCTGCGGCACGGCCGGGCCGTGGTGGCGCTGGAAACGACGCTGGTGTCGCATGGGTTCCCGGGCGCGCAGGGAGTGCAGGTCGCCCTGGCGGCCGAGGCGCGGGTGCGGCAGGCGGGCGCCGTCCCGGCCACGATCGGGATCATGGACGGCGCGGTCCGGGCCGGGCTCACCCCGGCCGAGCTCGAGCGTTTCGCCAGCGCTGGCCCGGAGGCACGCAAGGCCGGGCCGCGCGACCTCGCCGCCTGCGTCGTGCAGGGCGCGCTGGGCGCCACCACGGTCGGCGGCACGCTGGCGGTCTGCCGCCTGGCCGGGATCGGGTTCATGGCCACCGGCGGGACCGGCGGGGTGCACCGCCGTTTCGCCGAAAGCCTGGACATCTCCGCCGACCTGCCGCAGATCGCCCGGACGCGGGCGCTGGTGGTGTCCTCGGGCGTGAAGTCCATCCTGGACGTGCCCGCCACCGCCGAACTGCTGGAGACCCTCGGCGTGCCGGTGCTTGGCTGGCGGACCGGCACGCTCCCGCTGTTCTACAGCGCCGCGGGCGGCCCGCCGGTGTCCGCGGTGGTGACCGCCGCGAAGGAAGCGGCCCTCATCATCGCGGCGCACTGGCAGCTGAACGGTTCCACCGGCGTACTGCTCACCCGCCCTCCCGAGCCGTCCCTGGAGATCGAGCCGGTCATCGCGGAGGCGGTCGCCACGGTGGAGAGCCAGGGTGTGCGCGGGCAGTCGGTGACCCCGGCCGTTCTGGCGCTTGTGCACGAGCTGACCGGCGGCCGCAGCGCGGAGGTCAACCGGCAGCTCATCGAGGACAACGCGGGCCTTGCCGCCGAGGTCGCCGTCGCCTACTCGGCGGCGGCCGCTGACGGCTGAGGCCGGATGGGCTGCCGCCGCCCGCGTACCGCCCGGCGGTCACGCGGCCCGGCCCGGTACCGGGGCAGGCGTCTCCCGCTGGCGGGCCGGCTGAGTCCCGGGCCAGACGGTGAGCCGGGGCAGGAGCAGGTGCACGATGGGGCCGATGCTGACCGCGTACAGCACGGTGCCGATCCCGACCGTGCCGCCGAGCAGCCATCCGGCGGCCAGCACGCTCAGCTCGATACAGGTGCGCACCAGGCGCAGCGAGTGGCCCCGGCGGGCGATGCCGGTCATCAGGCCGTCCCGCGGCCCTGGCCCCAGGCCCGCGCCGATGTAGCAGGCCGTGGCCACACCGTTGAGCGCGACCCCGGTGAGCAGCGACGCCCAGCGCAGCGGCAGCGCGTGCGGCGCGGGAACCACGGCCAGGACGACGTCGATCACTGTCCCGATCACCACGACGTTGCAGGCGGTGCCGACGCCCGGGCGCTGCCGCAGCGGGATCCACATCAACAGGACCGCCGCGCCTACGATGATCGTCCAGGTTCCGATTGGGATCCCGGTCCGGCGGGACAGGCCCTGGTGCAGCACGTCCCAGGGATCGAGGCCGAGCCCGCCCAGCACCAGCAGCGCGTCGCTGACGCCGTACAGCACCAGGCCTACAAACAGCTGGCTCAGGCGCCGCGCCAGCCTGCCGGCCGGCGGCGGGCTGAACAGCCAGCGAGCAGCGTGCCCCAGCTTCACCCGGCCCTCCACCGCTTCGTCCCGTCCTGACCGCTTCGGCCTCTCTGGCCGCTTCGGTTGCGTGGCCCTTGCCAATCAGCCCGCCAGCCGACAGAATCTCAGACGATTGGCTATCAGAAAAGAGCCAATCGTGAACGAATGGACTGGTATGCGCAGCGTTCCAGAGGCCCAGCTCGTCCGGCTCCTCGGTGACTGGCAAGACGCGCGGGCAGGCGGCTCTGGCCGGGCCGTGGCACCGGGTTACGCCCGGCTGGCCGCGGCCCTGCGGGCGCTGCTGCTGGACGCCCGGGTGCCTGCCGGGGCGCGGCTGCCCGCCGAGCGCAGGCTCGCGGCAGCCCTGGGGCTGAGCCGCACCACGGTCGCGGCCGCCTACCGGCTGCTGCGCGATGAGGGTTACCTGGCGAGCCGTCAGGGGTCCGGCAGCGTCACCGCCCTTCCGCCGGGGCGGCTGCGGCGGCATGCCTCGTGGGTTCCTGCCGTGCCCGATGACGAGGATGCCCTCGATCTGGCCCTGGCCTCGCCCGAGGCGTGTCCGGAGGTTCCGGCTGCGCTGGCGGCCGCGCTGGAATCGCTGCCCGCCTACCTGCACGGCCACGGGTACGACAGCTACGGCCTGCCTGTGCTGCGCGAGGCGGTCGCCCGGCGGTACACCGCGCGGGGCCTGCCCACCGCGCCGGAGCAGATCTTCGTCACCAGTGGTGCCCAGCATGCGCTGGACCTCCTGCTGCGGTGCCTGGTCAGCCCGCTCGACCCGGTGCTCGTGGAAAGCCCGACCTACCCGAACACGCTGGACGCCCTGACCGTGGCCAGGGCCCGGGTGGTGGCGGTGGGACTGGCGCCGGAGGGCTGGGACGTCGAGGGGTTCGAGGCCGCGCTGCGCCAGAGCCTGCCCCGGCTCGCCTGTCTCATGCCCGACTTCCACAACCCCGCCGGGCACCTGATGAGCGAGCGGGACCGGGCGGCGCTGGCCGCGGCCGCCGCAGCGGTCGGGACCCGCCTGGTCATCGACGAGGCGTTCGCCGAGCTCTCCCTCGGCACAGGGCCCGGGCCCGCGCTTCCCGCTCCGCTCGCTGCCTGGGACCCGGTCGGCCAGGTGATCACGATCGGCTCCATGAGCAAGGCCTACTGGGCCGGGCTGCGGGTCGGCTGGGTCCGTGCCGATCCGGGCCTGGCCGCGCAGTTGCAGGCGGCGCGCGGCCCGTCGGATCTTGCCAGCCCCGTGGTGGAGCAGCTCGCCGCCGCCTGGCTGCTGGAGCGCGCCGAGAGCCTGCTCCCGGCCCGGCGCGAATCCCTCACCGGCCGCCGCGACACCCTGGCGGCCGCGCTCGCCGAGCAGCTGCCGGCCTGGAGTTTCCGCATCCCCGGCGGCGGGCTATCGCTGTGGGCCCGGCTGGACGGCCCGGTCAGCAGCGCGCTTGCCCACGCCGCGGAACGGCACCGGCTGCGGCTCGTGCCCGGCCCCCGGTTCGGTGCCGGCGCGAACCTGGAGAGCTACCTGCGGCTGCCGTTCACCCTGCCCGAGGCCGAATTGCTCGACGCGGTGGGCCGGCTCGCCGCGGCGCGCGCCAGCCTGGGCCCGGGCGCTGTGGCGCCGCCGGCGAGCGTCGCCCAGGTCGCCTGACCGCCCGGGTCGCCTGACCGCCCGGGCCGCCTGACCGCTCAGGTCGCCTGACCGCTCATGTCGCCTGACCGCCCGCATCCGGGGCTGGGCATGGGCGATGATGTGGGCATGCGCGCGGTGATCGTGAACGAGTGCGGCGGGCCCGACGTCCTGACCATCGCTGACCGGGAGGCCGCACGGCCCGGGCCCGGCCAGCTGCTGGTGGACGTGGCCGCCGCCGGGGTCAACTACATGGACATCTACCAGCGGGAAGGCCGGCCCCCGTATGGCCGTGACCTGCCGTTCGTGCCCGGCGGCGAGGGCGCGGGGACGGTGGCCGCGTTCGGGCCGGGCACCGAGGGCTTCGCCGTGGGCGACCGGGTGGCGTGGGCCAGTGCGCCGGAATGCTACGCCGAGCAGGCGGTTGTCCCGGCGGCGTCCGCCGTCGCCATCCCCGACGGGATCGAGACCCAGGTCGCCGCGGCCGTCATGCTCCAGGGCATCACCGCCCACTACCTGTGCCACAGCACCTACCCGGTCGCCCCCGGCGACACGGTGGTGGTGCACGCGGCCGCCGGCGGGGTCGGCCTGCTGCTCACCCAGATGGTCAAGATGCGCGGCGGCATTGTCATCGCGACCACCTCCACCCCCGCCAAGGCCGAACTGGCCCGGCAGGCCGGGGCCGATCACCTCGCTGGTTACGAGGAGTTCGGCTCGGTGGCCGAGCGGGTCACCGGGGGGAGCGGCGTGGCCGTGGTCTACGACGGGGTCGGCCGGGCCACGTTCGACGCCAGCCTGGCGGCGGTCCGCCCGCGCGGCATGATGGTCCTGTACGGCGGGTCAAGCGGACCGGTGCCCCCGTTCGAGCTCCAGCGCCTGGCCGGGGCCGGCTCGCTGTTCATCACCCGCCCCACGATGATCCACTACATCGCCAGCCGGGACGAGTTGCTGTGGCGGACCGGCGATCTGTTCACCTGGATCAAGGAGGGCCGGCTGTCGGTCCGGATCGGCGGCACCTACCCGCTCGCTGACGCCGCCCGTGCCCATGATGACCTCGCCGCGCGGCGCACGACGGGAAAGCTGCTCCTGCTGCCCTCGTGACCGGGCCGACCCGGGACACCGCCGTCACTCACGGCGGGCTGCCCGTGCCCGCCGGTCGGCTCGCCGGGCCGGTTGCCGCACCTCGCCGCACCTCCCCGGCTTGCCCCGTCCCGGCGGCACCGGGAAGAATCGTCGCGCTATGGCACCTGAGGCTGACCTTTACTTCGAGGACTATGTCCCGGGATCGGTCCGCGAGTTCGGGCCCATCGTGGTGGACGAGGCCGAGATCCTCGAGTTCGCACGCCGGTATGATCCGCAGCCGATCCATACCGACCCGCAGTGGGCTCGCAACGGCCCGTTCGGCGGCCTGGTCGCCAGCGGCTGGCACACGGCGGCGATCATGATGCGACTGCTGGTAGATCACTACCTGCCGCCAGCCGCCAGCCTGGGATCGCCCGGGATCGACGAGATACGGTGGCTGCGGCCGGTCCGCCCCGGCGACGAGCTGCGCGTGAGGGTCACGGTCCTCGAGGCGCGCCCATCCCGCTCCAAGCCGGACCGGGGCCTCCTCCGGTCGAGGATCGAGGTACTGGCAACGGACGGGTCGGCTGTGATGACATTGATCGCGCTGAACATGATCCGCCGCCGGCCGGATGCCCCGGGTTGACGGCCCAGCGGATCCAAGGCGAACTCCGCAGCGCCTGTGCGGGGGTCGCGCAGCAGGTTTGAGATCCGCCGGGTATGGACCTAGGGAGGCGTGATGAGGTATTTCTTCGGGATCGTGGCGGCCGGCCCGCTCTTCTTTGTCAGCGCATGGATACTGATGATCTTCGCGGGCATCGTGACTATCGACGTCGGGATCAGGCCGTTCGGCTACGTCACCTCGATGGTCGTGACGATCGCCCTCTGGCTGACGCTAGCACCTGCGATCGGGGCCATAGCCCGGACCGGCCGCAAGGGGTGACGGCGGGCCGCTGCGAAGGGCTAACGCCACCGGAAATGGACGAATAGCCGGCCGAAGTTCTTGGAGTCTTTTTCGACGCGGTGATAGAGCGCCTTGATTTCCTTTTGCTCCAGGAACCTGAGGACCCGCTTCTTGAGCTGCCCGGAGCCTTTGCCCGGGATGATCTCAACGACCGGCGCCTTCTTCGCCACGGCCTCGTTGATGATCGCGTTCAGGGCCCGGTCGATGTCCTGACCACGGTTGTAGATGTCGTGCAGGTCGAGCTTCAGCTTCATGGCCTCGTCTTCGCTCCCGGCTGCCTCCACGGTACGCGGCCAGGGCGTGCCGCGCGGGCCCTCGCCGTCGTGGGCACGGCGGAGAAGTTACGAGCCGAGCCCCAGCCGCCGGATGATCTCCCGTACGACGTCGGCGGGCGGCTCGTTGGCGTCCACCACGATGGCCCGCTCGTCCGGAAGGGGAACTTCGGCGTCCGCCAGCTGGCTGTCGAGCAGCTCCGGGCGGAAGAAGTGACCGTGCCGCTCCGCCAGCCGGGCAGCCAGGATGTCGCGGTCGACGCGCAGGAAGATCATCTGCAGGTCCGGGCGCCCGGCACGGAGCCGGTCGCGGTAGGAACGCTTCAGCGCTGAGCAGGCGACAACGCCCGACTTGCCCGCCGCGGCGCACCGGTCGATCCACGCGGCCACCGCGTCCAGCCAGGGCCAGCGATCCTCGTCGGTCAGCGGCACACCGATCTCCATCTTGGCGATATTGCTGGCCGGGTGCAGATCGTCCCCGTCCTCGAACTCCCAGCCCAGCTGCCCGGCGAGGAGGGCGCCGACCGTCGACTTGCCGCTGCCCGAAACACCTGCCACGATCACGATCATCGAGCCGGAGCTTATCGCTCGCCGGCCGGCCGGGGTCAGGGGGCTGACCGCTAACCGCAGCGGGCGCTCCGGCGGCAGGCCGGCTGCCCGACCCGTCCGGCGGAGGGGGAGCCATGCGCCGTTGCCACGCCCCGTCAGCCCCCGCCGTTTGCTGCGCACTCGCCGCGGCTCCGGCGGCGGGCCCCGCCGGCGGCGGCCCATCACGCCCGCGATCGGCCCATCCCGCACCGGGCCTGGCGCCGGCATCTAACGTAGTGCCATGACACCGTCGGTGCGTCCGCCCGGCCATGCCGCGACGCCCGGCACAGGCGGCACCAGCGTGCTGGTCGTGGAGGACGACCGGGGGATCGCCACGCAGCTGGTGCGGGGGCTGAGCCGCAGCGGATACGCCGTCGATCACGTCACGACCGGCGGTGACGCCCTGAGCCGGGCCGATCCCGATGTGGTCCTGCTGGACCTGGGCCTGCCCGACGGCGACGGCGTGGACATCTGCCGCCGGCTCCGCCAGCGCTCCGGGGTGGCGATCATCGTGGTGACCGCCAGGGGCGAGGAGCCGGAGCGGGTGCTGGCGCTGGACGCGGGGGCGGATGACTACATGGTCAAGCCGTTTGGCCTGGCAGAGCTGCTGGCGAGGATCCGGGCCGTGCTGCGGCGGGTCCATCCCGGCGACGGCGTGCTCCGGCACGGCGCGCTCGCGGTTGACGTGCGCGCCCGGAAGGTGACCGTGGCCGGGCGTGAGGTGGCGCTGACCCCCAAGGAGTTCGACATCCTGGAATGCCTCGCCGCCGACCCGGGCCGGGTCGTGAGCCGGCAGGAGATCCTGGACAGCGCCTGGGACGCGCACTGGTACGGGCCGACCAAGGTGCTGGACGTGCATGTGGCCGCGCTCCGGCGCAAGCTCGGCGTGCCGATCGAAGCCGCCTACGGCAGGGGCTTCCGCCTCGGTGATCCCTGATGGCCCGCCGGATCGTGCTCACCATGCTGGCGCTGGTCAGCGCTCTGCTGATCATCGCGGTTATTCCGCTCGGGCTGGTCGCCGCCGGGCGGGAGCAGGATTCGTTCCGCATGCAAGCCCTCATGTCCGCACACGCGCTGGCGGGGGTGGCGGAGAGAAGTCTCCACGCTCACCTCGTCGACCGGGCCCTCCAGAAGGCCCTGGCGGATGCGCGAGGGGACGGTGACGAGGCATGGGTCTATAACACGCGCCACCGGCTGGCCGCGTATACCAGCGGGGCCGACGGGGAGGTTCCGCCCGTCCCGCCGGGCACCGGCGCGGCCGTCACGACCGTCCTGCGCGGGGGCGACGCCGCCTCATCCGAGGCCGGCGGTCGGCTGCGGGTGGTGGTCGCGAGCGTGGGGAGCCACGAGAACAGCCCGGACGGGGCGGTGGTGCTCTCCCGTTCCACGCGTGAGCTCCACAGCCGACTGCACATGCTCTGGGCATGGCTGAGCGCGGTGGCGGCGATCGGCCTGCTGGCGGCGGCCCTCGCCGCGGTCATGCTGGCGCGCTGGGTGGGCCGTCCCCTGTCCGCCCTGGACGCGGCGGCGCAACAGCTCGGCGGCGGTGCGCTGGCCACCCGGTCCGGGACCGGGCACGGGCCGCCGGAGGTACGCCGCCTCGCCCTCACGTTCAACACGATGGCCGGGCGGCTGGAGGCACTCGTCCACGGTCACCAGGCCACGATGGTCGACGTCTCCCACCAGCTGCGCACCCCGCTCGCCGCGCTCCGGCTGCGGCTGGACCTGCTCACCCAGGACGCCGACCAGGCCACCGCCGCCGAGCTGGCTGCCGCGCAGGACGAGATCGCCCGGCTGTCCCGCCTGGTGGACGGCTTGCTGGCGGTCGCGCGGGCGGAGAACGTGGTGTCCAGGCCGGTGGAGGTCGCCGTCGACGCGGTGATCCAGGACCGCGCCGCGGCCTGGGGGCCGGTCGCCGAGGAGCGTGGCATCTGGCTCACGACGCGGTGCCTGACCAGCGTGCGGGCCAGTCTCGGGGATGGCCACCTGGAACAGATCCTCGACAACCTGCTGGCGAACGCGCTTGATGTGGTCCCCTCCGGTGGCCAGGTCAGGGTCACCGCCTCCGCCAACAGCCAGGGAGCCAGGATCACCGTCGCCGACGACGGGCCGGGCATGAGCAAGGCGCAGCAGGAGGCCGCGTTCCGCAGGTTCGTGAGCACGAGCCCGGCGGGGGCTGGCCTCGGCCTGGCCATCGTGCACCGGCTGGTGACGGCCAACGGCGGTGCGGCCGCCCTGTCGGACACCGCCGGCGGCGGCCTCACCGTCACCCTTGATCTCCCCGGAGGCCAGCCGGACCGGACACGGCGGGCGGGCGTGGCGGTCACCGGGCTGAACTCATCGTTTCTGAACGGCTTCTGACCCGGTCCGGCGCCGCATTCATGATCATGAACCGGCTGTACATCCGGCGACACCGAAGTCATGATCATGAATAGGCGATCTAGGGCAGTGGAGGCAGGCGTGGCAGCGGGAGCCATGATCCGGGACGGGGCGGCGAGGTCCGCGGCCCGGCGGCGGCGATGGGGGTGACGGGCGGCGTGCAGACAGCGGCCGCGGCCCGCGCCGCGGAAGGCACTGCGCTGCGCTCCTCCCTCGACACCGGGTCGGCGGAATACCGGACCAACCGGGAGGTACAGCTGGCGCTGCTCCGCCAGCACGACGAGCAGCTGGACCTGGCGCGGGCGGGCGGCGGGCCGCGGTACGCGGAGCGTCACCGGGCGCGGGGCCGGCTGCTGGCCAGGGAGCGGATCGAACTGCTCCTCGACCGCGACGCCCACTTCCTCGAGCTGTCCCCGCTGGCGGCCTGGGGGACCGAGTTCGCCGTGGGGGCGAGCCTGGTCACCGGCATCGGCGTGGTGAGCGGGGTCGAGTGTGTCCTCATCGCCCACGACCCGACCGTCCGGGGCGGCGCGGCGAACCCCTACTCGCTGCGCAAGTCGCTGCGCGCACTGGAGATCGCCCGGCGCAACCGGCTGCCGGTCATCAACCTGGTCGAGTCCGGCGGCGCGGACCTGCCCACCCAGTCCGAGATCTTCGTCCCGGGCGGCAAGATCTTCCACGACCTGACCGAGCTTTCCGGGCTGGGCATCCCCACCATCGCGCTGGTCTTCGGCAACTCCACCGCGGGCGGCGCTTACGTGCCGGGCATGTGTGACTACACGGTGTTCGTCGACCGCCAGGCCAAGGTGTTCCTCGGCGGGCCGCCGCTGGTGAAAATGGCCACCGGCGAGGACGCCGACGACGAAGAGCTCGGCGGCGCGCGGATGCACGCACAGGTGTCCGGGCTGGCCGACTACTTCGCCACCGACGAGCGGGACGCGATCAGGCTCGGCCGCCGGATCGTCTCCGAGCTCAACTGGCGCAAACTCGGCCCGCCGCCCTCGCTGCCCCCCGATGAGCCGGCTCACGACCCCGAGGAGCTGCTCGGCATCGCGCCCGCCGACGTCCGGGTGCCGTTCGACCCGCACGAGGTGCTGGCCCGGGTGGTGGACGGCTCCCGCTTCGGCGAGTACAAGGAGTCCTACGGCACCAGCCTGGTCACCGGCTGGGCATCGGTGCACGGCTACCCGGTCGGCGTGCTGGCCAACGCCCGGGGGGTGCTGTTCAGCGAGGAGTCCAAGAAGGCGGCGGAGTTCATCCTGCTGGCCAACCAGACCGACACGCCACTGCTGTTCCTGCAGAACACGACAGGCTACATGGTCGGCACCTCCTATGAGCAGGGAGGGATCATCAAGGACGGCGCCAAGATGATCAATGCGGTCACGGGCAGCACGGTGCCGCACATCACGCTGAACATGGCCGCCTCGTTCGGCGCCGGCAACTACGGCATGTGCGGCCGTGCCTACGGCCCGCGCCTGCTGTTCGCCTGGCCCGGGTCCAAGCTTGCGGTCATGGGCGCGGCACAGCTGGCGGGGGTGATGTCGATCGTGGGCCGCGCCGCCGCGCAGGCGTCGGGCCGGCCCTTCGACGAGGCCGCCGACGAGCAGCGGCGGCAGGTGATCGAGACCCAGATCGAGCGGGAGTCGCACGCCTTCTTCGTCACCGCGCGGCTGTACGACGACGGGCTGATCGATCCCCGCGACACCCGCACCGTGCTCGGCATCGCGCTGTCCGCCGCACACTCCGCCCCGGTCGAGGGACGCCGCGGCTATGGCGTCTTCCGGATGTGACCGCCGTGCCCGCCATCGGCAAGCTGCTGGTCGCCGCCCGGGGCGAGATCGCGCTGCGGATCATGCGCACCGCCCACGAACTGGACGTCGCGACCGTGGCGGTGTTCAGCGACCCCGACGCCGGTGCGCCGTTCGTGGCCGCCGCCGACGAGGCGGTCGCCCTGCCCGGTGCCGCCCCCGCCGCGACCTACCTGCGCGGGGACGCGATCATCGCCGCCGCCCACGCCACCGGTGCGCAGGCGGTGCACCCGGGGTACGGGTTCCTGTCAGAGAATGCGGCCTTCGCCCGCGACTGCGCGCGCGCCGGCCTGATCTTCGTCGGCCCGCCGCCGGAGGCGATCGAGGCGATGGGCTCCAAGATCAGGGCCAAGCAGCTGATGGCGGCGGCGGGCGTCCCGGTGCTGCCGCACGTGACCGTTCCGGCTGCCGCGGGCGGCCTGCCGACGGCCACCGACGCGGACGGCCAGGCCATTGATGCCAAACGAAAGCGCGCGGGAATCGCCTACCCCCTGCTGGTCAAGGCCGCCTTCGGCGGCGGCGGCCGGGGCATGCGGATCGTGGCGGGCCCCGACGACATCGCCGAGGCGGTCGCCGGGGCCCGGCGCGAGGCGGCGTCGGCGTTCGGCGACGGGACCGTGTTCCTGGAGCGGTACCTGGACCGGCCCCGCCACGTCGAGGTTCAGATCGTCGGGGACAGTCACGGCAACCTCACCCACCTGTTCGAGCGCGAATGCTCGATCCAGCGCCGGTATCAGAAGATCATCGAGGAGGCTCCCTCGCCCGCGGTCGACGACCGGCTGCGCGCCGAGCTCACCGCCGCGGCGGTGGCGGCCGGGCTGGCCGTCGGCTACATCGGCGCGGGCACGGTCGAGTTCGTGCTGGACGGCGGCGGATCATTCTACTTCCTGGAGATGAACACCCGGCTCCAGGTCGAGCACCCGGTCACCGAACTCGTCACCGGCCTCGACCTGGTGGCCCTGCAGCTCGCCGTGGCCGAGGGGCATCCGCTGCCCGCCGAGGTGACCTCGGCCGGCCTCACCGGCCATGCGGTGGAGGCCCGCCTCTACGCCGAGGACCCGGCCGCCGGCTTCCAGCCCGCCACCGGCACCGTGCACAGGTTCGCGATCGGCGGCGTCCCGGGCGTCCGGGTGGACGCGGGTGTCGCCGAAGGCACAGTGGTCACCGCGCACTACGACCCGATGCTGGCCAAGGTGATCGCCCACGCCCCCAGCAGGGAGGCGGCCTGCCGCCGGCTGGCCCGGGCACTGGCCCGGGCCCAGGTGCACGGCGTCACCACCAACCGGGACCTGCTGGTCGGCGTGCTGCGTGAGCCGGAGTTCCGGGCCGGCGCCATCGACACCGGCTACCTGGAACGGCACGACCCGGCGAAGCTCGGCGCGCCGCCGGACGGGGACGCCCTCGCCCTGCACGCCGCGGCGGCCGCGCTGGCCGGCCAGGCCCGGCGGCGGGCCGGCGCCACCGTGCTGCCGCGCATCCCGCCGGGCTGGCGCAACGTGCCGGGCGACGGCCAGGTGACGGCCTACGCCTGCGCTGGCCATGAGGTCGAGGTGGTGTACCGGGCCGGCCGCGCCGGCGTCCGCTTCGCCGTCGGGGGGCAGCCGCTGCCCGGGGTCACCGTGCACCGGGCGGCCCCCGACGGGGTGGACATCACGGTCGGCGGGATCCGGCGCCGGGTGAGCGTGCACCGGGTCGGCGCCGTCGACTACGTGGACAGCCCGCTGGGCGCCAGCGTGCTGACGGAGGTTGAACGCTTCCCGCCGCCGCGGCCACCGGCCGAGCCGGGGTCGCTGCTCGCGCCGATGCCGGGGACGGTGATCCGTGTCGCGGTGTCGCCGGGCGAGCGCATCGCCGCTGGCGCGCCGGTGGTGGTGATCGAGGCCATGAAGATGGAGCACACGGTCCGCGCCCCGCACGCTGGCGAGGTGACGGAGGTGAGCGTGCACGCCGGGCAGGCGGTCGACGCTGGCGCCCGGCTCGCGCGGGTCGAGCAGGAGCCGGCATGACCGACGTGGTGCGATACGAGAACGAGGGCCCGGCGGCCTGGCTGACCATTAACCGGCCGCAGGCCCGCAACGCGCTGTCCGCGGACGTCCGTGACGGGCTGGCCGCGGGCCTGCGCCGGTTCAACGCCGACGACGCGGCCCGGGTGCTGGTGCTCACCGGCGCGGGCGACAAGGCATTCTGCGCCGGCGCCGACCTGAAGGAGATGGCGGCGGCCGGCCTCAAGGTCCCGCCGCCGGAGTTCCTGCCACAGATCGGCCGTACGGTCGCCGTGGCCAAGCCGGTCATCGCGGCGGTCAACGGCGCCGCCTACGCGGGCGGATTCCTGCTGGCCCAAAGCTGCGACCTGTGCGTCGCCGCCGACACCGCCACCTTCGCGATCACCGAGGCGAGGGTTGGCCGCGGCGCGCCGTGGGCCGCGCCGCTGCCATGGCTGATCCCGCCCCGGGTGGCGATGCAGCTGCTGCTCACCGGCGACCCGATCACGGCCCGGCGGGCTCACGAGATCGGCCTGGTCAACGAGGTGGTCCCGGCGTCGGACCTGCATGCCGCGGCCCAGGCGACGGCGGAGCGGATAGCCGCCAACGCGCCGCTGTCGGTCCTGGCGGCCAAGCGGACCGTGGCGCTGATCGCCGAGATGCCGCTCAGCCGCGCGTTCCGGGCGGCGGACGAAATCTGGAAGCCGGTCTATGAGAGCGAGGACGCCCAGGAGGGGCCCGCCGCGTTCAGCGAGAAACGCCGGCCGGTGTGGAAGGGCCGCTGATGGCGGTAGACATGACGGCCCTGATCAGGGACCTGGCCGCGGAGACCCGCGATCTCGACGCGATGCTGGCGCCGCTGGCCGGTCCCGAGTGGGACCTGCCTACGCCGGCGGAGGGCTGGGCCATCCGCGACCAGATCAGCCATCTGGCGTACTTCGACGAGGCGGCGACGCTCGCGGCCACCGACCCGGGCAGGTTCCGGCGGGAGGCGGAGCAGGCCATCACGGTGGGCGCGGGCTTCACCGAGGTCATCGCGCGCGACCACCGTCACCTGCCACCGGCCGCGCTGCGGGATTGGCTGAACCGGGCCCGCGCCGCATACCTGCGGGTCTTCGGCGGGCTCGATCCCTCGGCCCGGCTGCCGTGGTACGGCCCGCCGATGAGCGCCGCTTCTTCGGTCACCGCCCGGCTGATGGAGACCTGGGCACACGGGCAGGACGTTGCCGACGCGCTCGGCCGGCGGCGCGAGCCAACGGCGCGGCTGCGCCACGTCGCCC
>DASYQM010000361.1:0-4065 GCA_036005525.1 Streptosporangiaceae bacterium | reverse complement strand
TGGAAGTAGTCGTACGGCGTAGCTGCCGTCCCCCCTCTCAAGGGCTGCTTCGACTCGGTGAGCTTCACATGATCGATGCTGTCCCACTCGAAGAGCAATTTGCCGGTAGCGACGTCGATCTCCTGGACGATGCTGGTCAAGACCGCACCCTCGGCGGGCCCGCCCAACGGCGAGAGGTCGGCGGACACCTTGCGGTGCGCGGTGACCAGCGCGGTGCCCTGCGGGGTGAGCTTGAAATCATGCAGGTCCGTCTGGGCCCCGTTGCCAGCCTTGACGGTGGCGATGACACGGTAGGAGCTGTCGGCGATGTAGGACGTCCCCGTGGTGACGCCGACCTCGCTCACAACGCCCGCCGACCAGGTGAGCACCGGCTTGCCGCGGTACTCCTGCGCGGCGAAGTTCAGCGGTGTCCCACCAAGGGGCTGCCCGAACCAGACCAGGCCGCCGTTCCGGTCCACGATCATCAGGCCGGACTGCCCTATCGATGCGGACGTGTAGCCCCTCGGCGCGACGAAGATGTACGGGGGCTGGCTGGCGCCGCCGGCGCCCCGCGTTACCGTGATGCCCGGGGGGTGGATATCGCTTCTGGTCACGAAGTGATTGACGGCAGCGCTGTTCTGGGCGGCCGGGCGAACGGCTGCCGGGCTTGGGGCATCGGTGGCTGCCGGGTGCGTGCCCGCGGTGGAGTCCGGCGTGCCAGCGGTGGCTTCCGGGTGCGGCCACGCATAGCCGACGTAACCGGCCAGGCCCAGCCCTGCGACGCCGGCCGCCGCGGCTCCGCCGCGCCGCAGGGCCTGCCTGCGCGTCCAGTTTCCACTCATGACGCTGCCTCGCCTCCTGACCCGCGCGGCGGCCGGATTTGCTGACAGCAGCGCTTACCTGGCTCGCCACCTCATAAGGCGGATTCAAGCACATCTATCTCTGCCTGTCTGAGGGCATTCCTATACCACCCACGTGGCCGCTCCTGCAACACAAGCCGGTCCTGGCGGTCATCGGCGGCCGCACCGGAAGTGCTCGCGACATGGTGCTGGACGGGCTCGTTGGGGAGGATCCGCCGGGCTGACGGCGGGCCTTCCGGGTGCCGAGAGCAGCCTGGGTCAGCTCGCTCGTGCCAGGCCGTCGACTATCGCCCGTGCCACTGGCGAGGGGTCGGATCCGTCGAGGGCGAAGCCGCCGGGGACTTCGACGCCGGGCTGGGCCATCATCCGCGGCGAGGTGCCCCGGTGCGGCCAGGTCGCGGTGTGCACGATGAACGGATGACACAGGTACACATCGCCAGCACGACCGGTGGCTCGGCGGCGCGCCGGCATAGCACCGACGGCTGGAGCCTGGCGGGCACGTCCCCGCCGGGCATGCCGCTCTCCCCGGCCGGAGCGAGGACCGGTGGCACGAACAGGTGTGATCCCGCGATGTGGTAGCCGACCTCACCGGGGTATTCCTCCGACGGGAACCGCACCGGTACCGTGCCGCCAACCCCGGCGCGCCGTGTCTACCTGCCCGCCCCAATGAGCTCGTCATACGCGGCCATCAGCGCAGGGGAGGCCGCGGCCGCGGCGAACGGCTCACCCTCGGGACACGTGATCCTGACCAGCGGCCGCGTCCAGGTGGCGCGGTCGGCCCGTGAGATGCCCTGCCCGCCCAGCGAGTCCCAGATCATGTCCCGGCAGGCTCCGGCGATGCGCTCATAGAACGCACCGCGAACGGCGACGTAGCCATCACGCACGAAGGTATCTCTATTCACGCGATCGATCGTGCGTTCCCGGCCGCCCCCAGCCACAACGGATTTCCAGCGATCACTGCCGGGTGGCCAGCTGCGTCAGTCGAACTCAGTTGGCAGGGTGGGGTCACGATAGTGGGCCAGTGCCCGTCCGAGCTGACGGTGATTGACGCGGCCGAGCGACAGCGGCGGCAGCGCAGAGACGCCGAACCAGCCGATGCCAGCGGTCTCGAGCGCCGCTGGCGGCTGCACGGCACCGCCAGAACGGCACAGGAAAAACAGCTTGTATACGTGAACGGGCAGAGGTGGCGGGTTGTCCTGGAGCTCACGGTCCCAGCAGGCGATCAGCTTCACCGCCGTGCTGTGATACCCGGTCTCCTCGAGAATCTCCCTGGTGACCGCGGCCGCAGGGGCGTCCCCCGGATCGGCCCAGCCGCCCGGCAGCGACCACCGGCCGTCGGTCTTCTCGCGCATCAGCAGCACGCGCTCGTGATCGTCGAACATCGCACCGCGTACGTCGATCTTCGGCGTGGCGTAGCCGGAATCGCGGCCGAGTTCGACGGCGAGCTCATCCGCTGGCCGGCCGCTCAGCACCGACAGCAACTCGGCCGCCAGCTGGCTCACCCGACGGTACCGGTCCCGGTCGTACTCGTCAGCGGTGTAGGCCAGCCCGTCTTGTGCCAGCGCAGCAAGCTTGACCCCGATCCGGCGCACCGCGTCCGCAGCTGTCCTGGCCACCTCGGCATTATCGCCGCTGTCGGCGTCGTGGCGGTCACACCGCCGTGGCCGTCATCAAGACCGGCCGGCACAGCCCATTGAGCCCTCGCCGAAGGGCGATCGACCCGGCTGACGGCGCCGCAGCTCGCCGCGCGGGCCGCGTACGGAGGTGGCCCGGTGGCCATGGGCGCGAGGGGCTCAGAGGCATACCGGGCAAGTCGTGTCGTTTTCGTCCAGGACGTCTCGTTCGAGTTCTTCACGGGTGCCGGCGATCACCTGGAATTCATCGCCCAGCGTCCGGAGCGTCTCGCACGTGGCGCGGTGAAGAACCCTTGGTACTGGCCGGAGCTCCTGCTCCGGGACGTTCACCAGGTCCATGGAACCGTCGGGGTGCGGTATCACGTGTTCTGCCCCGAAGATCCGCTCCGGGATCGCTTGGAGGTCTATCGACCCGTCGGGGTGGCGTGACATGTCGGCTGGCTTCAGTGGCAGCTTCACGGTGACGACACAGCCGCCAGAGTGGGTGGCCAGCCATTCCGGTGTCGGAGGACCGGCGTAATGATGCATGCGCTGAGCGTAACTCCGCCCTCGTTGTTCTGCCGTGGCCGTGCCCGGGGAGCACGACCGGACCGCCGCCCGCCAGATGGCCGCTCGAGCGGCCACCGCTCTTCCTGGAGACGAGTTTGCCTGGCGTCTTCGCCGCCGGCGACGTGCGCCACCGCTCCGTCAAACGCGTCGCCTCCGCGGTCGGCGAAGGCGCTATCGCCGTCCAGCTCGCTTACGAATACCTCGCCGAACCGGCAAATTGAACAGCGTCAGGTCACAGCCTCTGGTCCGGCCGATCAGGGCCAGCACACGCGGTAAACCGTGGCCGGGTGCTCGCCGTCTAGTGACCGACGGCGCGTTCGCAGTGCGCGTGCGGAATCCAATGGGCAACGCCCCGGCGACAAGGAGAAGAACATACCCATGGCAGCCACGCTTCGGGAGATCCTGCTCGCGCCGGACACCCAGCCCAAGGTGATCGCCGACTGCTATCTGCTGATCGACCACGAGGTCTCGGACAAGTCAGGAGTCTCCGGGACCGCCGTCAAGATCGCCTACAAGACCGTGAACACCTTCTTGCCGGGCCACGTCCGTTTCATGGTGGAGTCCCTGCTTCCGCAGATGGTGGACGAGCTTGAGCCGTACTGGGCGGACTTCAACGCCTCCGGCGGCTCCGAGTTCGGCGACTACCTGGCCAAGCGCGGTGAGGAGGTGGCGGAGGCCCTGCTCTCGGTGACCGACGCCCGCGCGGCGGCCTCCGGCCGGCCCACGATCATCAAGGCGTACCGCGCGGTCCGCGGCAGCGCCGCCAAGCACGTCGAGGCCGCGCTCCCACACGTCGGCGATCTGGTGCGGAAGTACGCGGCCTGACCACCAGTCGCTCTCCCGCGGCGGCGGCTGCCAGCTGACCAGGAAGCGGCCTCAGCTGTCGAGGGTTTTCAGCTCCCGGCGCATCACCTTGCCGGTCGACGTCTTGGGCAGGTCGGGCACGAACCGGACTGACCGGGGCAGCTTGTAAGCGGCCAGGTGTGGCCGGCAGTGCTCGATGATCTGGGTCTCGGTTGCCGTGGCGCCGGGGCGTAGCACCA
>DASYQM010000360.1:0-1934 GCA_036005525.1 Streptosporangiaceae bacterium | reverse complement strand
AGGTTGCTGGGCCTGCCAGCGGTCACGGTGAGAGGCTCACACCATGACGACCACCAACCACTACGGGGAAGCCCGGGACATGCTGCAAAGGACGGACCGCCGCTCCGCTACCAGCCAGCATGACCTCGCCGCAGCGCAAGTTCACGCCATGCTCGCGATCGCAGACGAGCTGAGGAACATCCACAATGAGCTGGTGGAAATGCGTGGGCGGCCTGTCACCCAGCCCGGCCGCAATCCCTAACCTGGCGAACCCCAGTGGCCTGGCAGCGACTACTACGAACGCGGCCAGCCCGTCGAGGATGGGCGCAGTGACCCGTGAATCACGCGTCCGGCCCGTGCCGCGGCCGGTACCACACCGATCGGCAGCCCGGCGCCGCGTGGACTGAGGGAGCCCGCAGCCACTGCGTGACTCGGGACGATCACGGGGCCGCGGGCTCCATGGGCCAACGCCGGGACTGGCGGCGTGGCCAGACGGTCCCCCAAAGAAGGCCCGTCACACCGATCAGCGACGAGAGCCCTCGTCCCGTTACAGCCCCCCGGTCAGCCCGAGGCACACCGCGGCCGGTACCACACCGAGCGGCAGAATGCGGTGACCGAGCTCGTTTACGTGCTTCTGATCGTGGTAAGGGCGAGCGTAGGTGCCGTCGCCGGGGCTGGCCGTTTAGGGGCTGGGGCCTGGATAGTACGGCGGCGGCGCCGCTGGCATAAGGACGCGGCCCGCGCCGCGCTCCGGCCCCCACGGAGCCATGTCCCCGCTCCACGGAGCGGCGCGGGCCGCTCACCCGCCCCCAAAGTCATGGGCCGCGATCAGCGGCCAGCCGTGTGGCTGCACAGTCACGGCATGGCCCGGAGGAGTGTCGCGGCCATCGTCGGCCAGCGCGGCGCGCTGGCGAGTCCGGCCCGGGACTGCGGGCGGGTACCTGCCCTTTACCTGGGCTTTACCTGAGTTAAGATCGCAGGCAGGGCGGCGGCACCACCACCTACCGTCCCTGGCGCCGGCCCCCGCTGCGGTGGCTCCTCTCCACAAGTGCGGGTCCGCGCCAGGGGCTCTCAGCCGTAACGGCTGAGAGCTGGACCACCGTTCTGGTGGCAGTACGATCGGGGCATCGGTTGACGAAACAGCCGTTCGTCCGTTCTTGGCTGGCCCGCCTGGGCCCAACCACCCCATCCAGACCCCCCGGGTTCGCGGCACTGTCGTGCGCATCAGGCCGGGAGGTGGGGCGCACATGTCAGGCGTCAGGTATCCCATTGAGATGGTCAACGGCGTGCCCGTGGTGGCGGCGCCCGAAGAAATCGATGCCAGCAGGGCAGACTGGCTGGGGGAGCTTCTCCTGCAAGGACACTGCTGCGGGCACGGCACGTTCGTGGTGGACATGACCGGCCACCTGCACCCAGAGCGGTTCTGGCGCACGTTCAAGAACACCCTTACCAGGTGCCGCCGGGAGTTGGGCGAGGACGCGCTGCCGATGATCACGATCCATGATCTGCGGCACACGCACGCCAGCCTGCTGCTGTCGGCGGGCGAGCCGGTCAAGACGGTCTCTGAGCGCCTCGGCCATGCCAGCGCCACCGTCACGATGACGGTCTACGCGCACGTCCTGCCGGGCGACCAGAAGCGCGCCGCCAGCCGGTTCGCCGCCCTGATAGGGGAGGCGTGAGCCGGTGACTGGTAGCACTCTAGTTGCACAGCCCCGTATGATCATGGGTTCCAGGGCGCTGACCTGCACAGACTTGGTGTCCGAGGGGGGACTTGAACCCCCATGCCCTTAACGGGCACTAGCACCTCAAGCTAGCGCGTCTGCCAATTCCGCCACCCGGACGTGGGTGTGCCCGACCCCGTCACCGGGCATTCGAGCGGAGTCGAGATTAGCACGCAGAGCGACCCGCGCCGCGCCGCCCCGGCCCCTGCCGACGGCCGCCCTGGCCCCGCTGCC
>DASYQM010000359.1:0-4843 GCA_036005525.1 Streptosporangiaceae bacterium | reverse complement strand
GGCAGCGGGTCCTGGGTTTGCACTTCGTGGATCCCAGGTGAGGTCCCGTCACGTCGTCTGGCAGCCTCAAGGCCGCAGTGCCCACCATCTCCGGTCGGACAGCCGCTCGCGACAAGGGCACTGAAACGACGACCACCCCGCGACGGGAAGGCTCAGGCGGCTTCGCGGTGCAGGATCTCCCCGGCCAGGGCAACGCAGCCGCCGCAGATGTGCACGCCCGGACCGGCCACGAGACGTCCGGCGACCTTCTCCGACCGGCCGCAGAATGAACACGTCCGCCCGGCGTTGCCCGCAGGCCCTTTCCAACGGCTGCCGCGGCGGCGGCGCTTACCGGTGACGTAGCACTCCAACTCCCGTTTGATCGCAGCGATGTCGGTACCCATGTCGCCCAGCACCCGCCGGGCCCGCCCACCCGGGTCCAGCGCGAGCACGAACAGCAGATGCCAGGTATGCACCTCCGCGCGCGGCGAGTCCGGGCTGGCCTTGAGGGCCTGGTGGGCGGCGGCGTCTAGCGCGCACGTGGCCTCCGTCGACATCGGCGGCAGATCATCACGCACGGTGCTGTCCGGGGGTCTGCTGTCGGGGGCCGTGCCGGGTGGGTCGAACAGCCGCCGGGCGGAGTCGCGGATCGCCTCCGTGGTGACTCCGAGGCGTTCCAGGATCGCCGCGGCCACACCCTCGGCAAGCAGCCCACCCAGCAGGTGGTGGGTGCCGATCTCGGGCGCCCCGTCGGCCTGCGCCAGCACACCGGCCCGGTCCAAGCAGGTCCGTAGTCGGCTATCGGGCTCGGCCGCGCCGGGCAGCACGAGGGGCTGGGTGCGCTCGGCGAAGCGCTGCCGGGCAGCCTGCTTCGACACGCCCAGCCGGGTGCCGATGTCGGTCCACGACAGGTCGGCGTGGCGGGCCTGCGCGACGAACTGGTCCAGCAGCCGGTCCCCCGCGTCTGCGGCCTGCGCGGCCACGGCGACGGCAGCGTCCAGACGGGCAAGCGGGTCCTCAGAGCCGGCGGTGTGGACGACCCGAGTGACAAGGTGGTCGAACAGCGACGCGGCACCCATCTCCATCCGACAAGTTTACCTTGTCGGCCCGTGAAGACAAGACAGGGTTGTCGTGCTGGTCGTGCGGGCTACGGATCGAGGAGATGCCCGAACAGGGCGATACCCAGGCGCAGCGCCCGCTTGCGGGTCACCACCTCGCCGGTGACCTCGGGGTGCGCGGTCAACCAGCCGACGGCGGCGGCGTGGTCGGTGAAGAAGTTCATCAGCCCGCATCCCACGTCGGCCGCCGAGCCAATATTGGCCGGTGCCCCGCCGTCGCTTCGGCGAGACCCGCCGCCGCGTCACGGTCATCGGCCGGCTCCCCGGCGGGTCCAAGTGCTATCCCTGGTGTGGGCGGTCCTGGACCGGGCCTCCCGCGGCTGGCGCGGCTTCACCATCACCACGGCCGGAACCCGGCTCCTGAAGACTTCCACGCCAGATCCACGGGACATCGGGCCTTGACTAGTCATAGCCTTTCTAGTAAGGATATGACTATGGCCACGCCAAGGGCCGCCCAGCGCTCGCCTCTCGGTTTGATCGTGCTTGGGCTGCTCAGCGACGAGCCGATGCACGTCTACCGGATGCAGAAGCTGATCGAGCAGCGCGGCAAGGATCGCGTGGTCAACGTGCGGGCGCGGGCCAGCCTGTACCAGACGATCGAGCGGCTGGTGCGCCTCGGGCTGGTCGAGGTTCGCGAGACGGTCCGCACGGAAAGCCATCCCGATCGGACCGTCTACGCGATCACCGAAGCCGGACGCGAAACCGCGAAGCAGTGGCTGCGCGAAATGCTGCGCACCACCGGCGGTGAGTATCCCGAGTTCCCCGCCGCAGTGTCGGAGCTGGCGGGCCTGACGCCCGACGACGCGCGCCGGCACCTCGACCTTCGGGCGGACAACCTCACGGCGCAGCTCGCCGACACCGAGGCGCAGCTTGCCGCCCACCCGGATCTGCCGCGGCTGTTCCAGCTGGAGGAGGAGTACCGGCGGACGGTCTTGGCGGCCGAGCTCGCCTGGGTCCGGGCCGTCATCGAGGACATCCGTACCGGACGACTGACCTGGAACGAGCCGTGGCGGCGCCAGGTCGCGGCCGTATTCAACCCCCCAAACGAAAAGGAGAACGGGCCGTGAGCTATCTGAATGCGCCGGGCGCGAGTCTCTACTACGAGATCTCCGGGTCCGGTCCCGTCCTGCTGATGATCCCCGGCTCACCCGCCGACGCCTACGACTTCGTCAGCATCGCCCCGCTCCTCGCAGACATGTACACGGTGGTGGCGTATGACTGGCGCGGCTTCTCCCGCAGCCACCTCGATGGCCAGCCCGAGGACGTGCCGATCGAGGTTCAGGCCGACGACGCGCACCGGCTGCTGCTGGACACCGGTACCGCACCCGCGTCCGTGTTCGGCAGCAGCGGCGGCGGCCTGGTCGGACTCGCCCTCGTCGCCCGCCATCCCGAGCAGGTGCACACCCTGGTGGCACACGAGCCGCCCGCCGTCCAGCTGCTACCCAATGACGACCCGCGCCGCGCGCTCGGCCCGCAGGTGTACGACACCTACCGCAAACACGGCGCCGGCCCGGCGATGCAAGCATTCGCCGCCGGACTGGGCCTGGGCGGCCGGCAGCCGCCGGGCGGGTCGGGACCGCCGGGCGAGCCGACCCCGCAGATGCCGGAGGTGATGGCCCACATGCGGGAGAAGACGACACGAATGCAGCAGAATGCCGAGTTCTTCCTCGCCCATGTGCTGCTGTCCATCGGCGCCTGCGTGCCCGACACCGGCGCGCTGCGGGCCGCTTCGTCGCGGATCGTGGTGGCGGTCGGGGAACAGTCGGCGGGGCAGTTGGCCCATGACACCGGCCTCGCCCTAGCCGAACACCTGGCAGCGAAAGCGGTCACCTTCCCTGGAGGTCACGCGGGCTTCTTCACCCACCCGGCCGCGTTCGCCCAGAAACTGCACGAGGTACTCCAGGCCGACGACTAGCCGGTCTGTGAGGTCGGGCGCCCGCTACCACGCAGGACCGCACGCATGGTGTGGCCGTCCACGTTCACCGTCGCCACCCACCAACGGACCGCCGAAACCGCCAGTGCCGCCCTCCCGCGACCGCCAACAACCGGGTCTGCTCCCGTGCCGGCTGACCTCGATCGGTACGCCCGCCACCCCGTCTACCAAGGGAACAGCCAAGGGAAAGGCAAAGACATGAACCGCACCGCAGACCCCCGCATCACGAACGCCAAGCCGACTCCGAATGCCACCCCAGCCAACCCGGCAACCTCGCCGGCAGCCCGGCGGCTCGCACTCGGCGCCATCGCCGGCCCGATCCTGTTCACGCTCGCCTGGCTGCCGCTCGGCCTGCTACGCCCGGGCTACTCCCAGATCCGCCAGCAGATCAGCGACCTCGGCATCGGTCCCCACGGCATACTCATGGACGGCGCCTTCGTGCTCGGCGGGCTGCTCATCCTGGCCGGCATGGTCGGCATCGTCCAAGCCACCCGCACAGACGTGGGAACCACAGCACGCTGGATCTGCACGGTCCTGCTCGCGCTCGCACCACCCGGCGAGATTGCCGTCGGCGCCTTCAACGAGACGCACGTGACCGGCCACGTAACCGGAGCCATCCTGGCCTTCCAGACCCCGATCATCGGCTTCCTGGCGACCGGGCTCGTGCTGCGCCGCAGCCCGCGCTGGCGCCGCATCGGCAACTGGTTACTCGTGGCCAGTCCATTGACCCTCGTGCTGGTGCAGATCTTCCTCCAGACCGGCCCACCCGGCGCACCGCTGGCCGCCACCGGCCTGGGCGGGCTGACCGAGCGCATCATGGTCGGGGAGATCCAGGCCTGGTACGCGGCCCTGGGCTGGTTGGCCTACCGCCGCTCGTAGCGTGCAACCCGCCGGCCACAGCCCTGACGAGCCCGAGATCCGCCGTGAGCGCCAACTGATCAAATGGGCTGCCTGTCGAGATCGCCAGCCAGCCCCTTGACCTGCGCTTTTGTCGGCCATCGGTCGCCGCAAGCCGCGCGGGCGCTAACGCGCCGAGGCCGGTGACGAAGGCGCGATGACCGGCAGGGGCAGATGGCGGAACTGCGGGTAGGAGCCGGCGATGGCCAGCCGATCACGCGCCGGCTGGTCGGGACACTACGGGGTCGAACTGGTTTGTGTTGATAGCCGACCGGGGAGGGGTGGGCGCGGCGCCGGCGGGCGCCGCCGCCTGCCTCGACCCGGCTCCGTGGCGGTGCGCGCTGCGAACCAATGACGCGACCGTTGTCTGCCATACGGCCCGCCCATCGATGATCTCTTCTTTCCACACCATCGAAGTGATCGACGGCAAGGGCGACCGCCGTCGCGCACAATGACACGCCGTGATCTCGTCACAACCGCGCCCATCAAGGGTTGGCACAGCCGCCGTCGAGCGTGTCGACCTGGGCGGCAAGGCGAAAGCGAAGCTACGCACCCTGTCCGGGGGGATGCTCCGCCGGGTGGGGATCGCACAGGCAATCGTCAACGATCCCGAGCTGCTGCTGCTGGACGAGCCCACCGCCGGGCTGGACCCGGAGCAGCGCGTGCATTTCCGCGGCCTGCTGCGCGGCCCCGGTCAGCGCGCCACCGTCGTCGTGAGTACACACCTGGTCGAGGACGTGGGCGCGGCCTGCACCGAGGTCGCGCTGATGGGCCAGGGCAAGATCGTCTTCCGTGGCACCCCGCAGGAGCTGACCACCCGCGGCGAGGGGCGGGGCACCGGCGACGCGCCGCTGGAACGCGGATACACCGCGGGTACTGGCGGAGACGCGGGCATGACCGCCGTCAGCGCCGCGGC
>DASYQM010000358.1:0-34483 GCA_036005525.1 Streptosporangiaceae bacterium | reverse complement strand
ATGTCCTTGCCGTCGAACTTGTACTCGAGCACCTCGGCCTGGAACCGCTTGCCCTCGCACTCCACGCAGGTGGTGGCGACGCCGGCCATCATCGCCAGGTCGGTGTAGACGACGCCGGCGCCATTGCAGCTGGGGCAGGCGCCCTCAGAGTTGGCACTGAACAGCGCCGGCTTCACGGCGTTGGCCTTCGCGAACGCCTTGCGGATCGGATCGAGCAGTCCGGTGTAGGTCGCCGGGTTGCTCCGTCGCGAGCCGCGGATCGCACCCTGGTCGACCGACACCACTCCCTCCCGGCCAGACACCGAGCCGTGGAGCAGTGAGCTCTTTCCCGACCCGGCCACGCCGGTCACCACCACCAGCACGCCGAGCGGCATGTCGACGTCGACGTCCTGCAGGTTGTGGGTGCGGGCGCCGCGCACCTCCAGCACTCCCGACGGTGTCCGCAGCGACGGCTTCAAGGAGGCCCGGTCGTCCAGGTGCCGCCCGGTCACCGTGCCGCTGGCCCGCAGCCCGTCGACGGTGCCCTCGAAGACCACCTCGCCGCCGGCGGTGCCGGCGCCGGGGCCGAGGTCGACGACGTGGTCGCCGATCGCGATCGCCTCCGGCTTGTGCTCCACGACGAGCACCGTGTTGCCCTTGTCGCGCAGCTGCAGCAGCAGATCGTTCATCCGCTGGACGTCATGGGGGTGCATGCCAATGGTGGGCTCGTCGAAGACGTAGGTGACGTCGGTGAGCGAGGAGCCGAGGTGACGGATCATCTTGGTGCGCTGCGCCTCGCCGCCCGAGAGCGTGCCCGACGGGCGATCGAGGCTGAGGTAGCCGAGCCCGATCTCGGCGAACGACTCGAGGGTCTGCTGCAGCGCCGCCAGCAGCGGTGCGACTGATGGTTCTTCCAGGCCGCGCACCCACCCGGCGAGGTCGCTGATCTGCATCGCGCACGCATCGGCGATGCTGAGTCCCTTGATCTTCGACGACCGGGCCGCCTCGCTCAGCCGGGTGCCGCCACACTCGGGACAGGCGGTGAAGGTGACCGCCCGGTCCACGAACGCACGGATGTGCGGCTGCATCGACTCCTTGTCCTTGGAGAGCATCGACTTCTGGATCCGCGGGATCAGTCCCTCATAGGTCATGTTGATGCCCGCGATCTTCATCCTGACCGGCTCGCGGTGGAGGAAGTCGTGCAGCTCCTTCTTCGTGTACCTGCGGATTGGCTTGCCCGGGTCGACGAAGCCTGACGCGCTGTAAAGCCGGTAGTTCCAGCCGCCCGCCGTATAGCCGGGGATCGTGAGCGCGCCCTCGTTGAGCGACTTGGATTCGTCGAAGAGCTGCGACAGGTCGATGTCGGTGACCGCGCCCCGGCCCTCGCAGCGCGGGCACATGCCGCCGGTGATGCTGAAGCTGCGACGCTCTTTCACGGTCCGTCCGGCACGCTCCAGGGTGACCGCGCCCGCCCCACTGATCGAGGCGACATTGAAGGAAAACGCCTGGGGCGAGCCGATGTGCGGCTGCCCGACCCGGCTGAAGAGGATGCGCAGCATCGCGTTGGCGTCGGTGGCGGTGCCGACCGTGGAGCGGGCGTCGGCACCCATCCGCTCCTGATCGACGATGATCGCGGTCGTCAGCCCTTCGAGTACGTCGACCTCGGGCCGCGCCAGCGCCGGCATGAAGCCCTGCACGAAGGCGCTGTAAGTCTCGTTGATCAGCCGCTGCGACTCCGCGGCGATCGTGCCGAACACCAGCGAGCTCTTGCCCGAGCCGGAGACGCCGGTGACCACCGTCAGCCGGCGCTTCGGGATCTCGACGCTGAGGTCCTTGAGGTTGTTCACGCGCGCGCCGTGCACGCGGATCACATCGTGGCTGTCGGCGTCGTGCGGCGCGGGCGACTGCGTGCCCGCCCTCGTGGCCATGCTCATCGTGTCTCCATCTGTTAGCCGGGGCGTCAGACCAGCCAGCGGCCGCCGCGCATCAGCTCGCGGTCGGGCAGCTCGTTCACCTCGCGCCAGGCCTGGATGCGGCGCGGGGAGATGCGGAACCAGCGGTACGGCGTGGCCAGCGCACGCGGGTCGAAGCCGGTGTGCGCGGCGAACCGGTCACCGCGCTCCTGCGGCAGCGCGTCGATCTCGAGGACCTCGACTTCGCCCTCGATCATGGACACATCGCGGGTGTGGCCCAGCCCCAGCCGAACGGACCGGGTGGCGGCCAGGTTCCTGCCGGTCGGGCTGTCCGCCGGCGTGGCCATCAGCAGCGCTTCGCCGTCCCAGTCGAAGGACAGCGGCACCAGGTACGGCGCCCCGTCCGCCGAGGCACTGGCCACCCAGGCATCGATGTCGTGGCTGAGCCGATGCTCGGTGTCGCGACGGCGCTGCGCGCGGGAGCGGGGGTCGGCGCTCATCGGTCCTGAAGCAGCCCGAGGACATTGCCATCGGGGTCGGTGACCGTGGCCACCAGGCGGCCGCCACCGACGTCGTGCGCGGGCTCCTTCACGGTGGCACCTGCGGCGGTCACCTCGGCCAGCTTGGCCTCGATGTCCGGCACGTGCCAGTAGGCCACCGGTGAGGTCATGCCCTGCGGCCCACCGCTCGGCACCAGCCCGATCTGCTGGCCCGCGGCCTCGAAGCCGACGTAGTACGCCGAGTCGGTCTGCGGCGGTACGCCGAGCAGGGCGGCGTACACCGTCTTGGCCCGTGCCAGGTCGGAAACGGGATGCAGCACGGTCTTGATTCCCTGGGTGGAAGAGCCGGTCATGGTCACTCCTGGAGTCGTGGGTCATATGGACTCGCGTACTACTCCTAAATTAGGAGTTTCTATCCTCTAAGTCAAGTTAAGCTTCTGTATAGGGATTCCATCGCGATATGCTGGCCGCATGGCCGGTAACCGGAGTCTGAGCACGCCATGGGCCCCGTGGAGTACTGGACGACCAGTGAGTGGCGACGTCCATGACGGTCAGGCTAGTTGCGGCTCCGTGACCCGCGCTTCTCGATTCCTGATCGGTCTGGCCACCTGTTCCGCGAGGCACGACGGCATCCGGGCCGTCGCGCGCGCCGCGTGGCGCCGATGGGTGCTGGGCCTGTTTCGCCGCCGGCTGCGCGTCGCTGGGCTGCAGGATCGTCCCGGCCGCGGGCGTCAGTCTTCGGTGTCGGCGAGGACCTCCTCGACGGTGCGCCTGGCCAGCGCGGCAAACTCTGGGTTGGTCTCCGGGTAGTACGGGATGATCAAGGCGGCTTGGTGGAGCGCGTAGCCGCGGGCCCGGTTCCAGGTGCCGCCGGCGACGCTGAGCGCCCCGCGGAACGCTGCCCGCCCGGACCGGCCGAACACGCTCCACGCCGCGATCACATCGGCGGCCGGGTCGCCGACGCCGGCACTGCCGAAGTCGATGACCGCGCAGAGCCTGCCGCCGTCGACGAGCAGGTTGGGCCGCAGCAGGTCGCCGTGCAGCCACACCGGTGTTCCCTCCCACGCCGGTGCCTCCAGCGCGCGCTCCCAGGCGGCGGTGGCCGCGTCGGCGTCGATGACGTCCCGCGCCGACTCGATCGCCTCACGCGTGACGGCGTCGAGTTCGCGGAGCGGCCTGTGCCCGCCGCGGGGCGCCCCGGCGACGAGATCGATCCGGCGCAGTTCGGCCACGAACCGTGCGAGATCCCGGGCCGCCTGGCGCTCATCCCCAATGAGCTCATCCGCATACGGCTGGCCGCTGATCCACCGGTAGATCGCCCACGGGAACGGATACCCGCTCGCCGGATGGCCCTTGCCGACCGGCTCGGGAATCCGCAGCGATAGCCGCGGCGCGAGCCGTGGCAGCCAGTGCCACTCATCCTCCAGGTCGTCGGCGTACGCCCGGACCCGCGGCAGTCGCGTGCAGAGGTCATCGCCAAGCCGGTAGATGGCGTTCACCGTCCCCGCCGGCTGGACCGCCCTGATCGGCAGCCCGGCCAGCCGGGGAAACTGCGCGGCCCCCAGCCGCCCGACGAGCCCGGCGCCGATGTCGAGCTCCCCCTCGTGCATCTTCATCCGCGCTCCCCCGCCCCGCCGCCATACGGCACGAGCTTCGTCACGGCCGGAAGCCTGGCACGGCGCCGCGGCCGGGTGCCACTGGTTTGGGCCCGAGCAGGTCAGGCCGCCCGTGCCGGCTCGGGCCCCGGCGCCGGCCTGCTTCGCCTGGCCGAACCGAGCGCCAGCCTGGCAAACCCGCGCACGCCCACCAGGCTGACCACATTGCGCGGCGACATGAACTCCCGTACCGGCACCACACCGGCCAGCATGGCAATGAACCGGTCGGCGTCCGGCTGGCTGTGGGCGAGCGCATCGAACAGGGCCATCTCCCCCGGGGTCGGCGGGCTGAGCGCGGCGAGCCGGGTCGTGAAGTCATACATCGGCCGGGCGGCACGATCGCGGGCCCGCTGGTAGCTAGCCAGCGCCTTGGCCAGCGGCTGGTCACCGCCCAGCGCGGAGACCACGGCGTCGGCGAGCAGCTCGGCGTCGCGGAACGCATCGCTGATGCCCTGGCCGGTGATCGGGTCCAGCAGCAGCCCGGCGTCGCCGACCAGGGCCCAGCCGGGCCCATACGGCTTGCGGAAGTGGCTGGGCAGGTCGGGTGTGCCGCGGAAGCGCTCGGCGCGCCGGCCGGCCCGGATCCGCTCCCCCATCCCGACGGCATCGAGTGTGCGCAGGAAGCTGCCCTCCGGGTCGGCGCGGAACTCGGCGAACCGGGCGTTGGGCCACGCCAGGTAGGTCATCACCAGGCCGTCGTTCGTCGGCCAGGCGCCCACCGCGCATCCCGGCCTGCTGTAGAGCTCGCCGCCCGTGACCGGCACGTCCGCCCAGTAGGTGTAGAACGCCATCGACAGCGGCGGCCTGGTGCGGTAGCTGCCCGCCCCCACCGCCCTGGCGACGGTCGAGTGCTTGCCGTCGGCGCCGATCACCAAGGACGCACGCTCGGTGACGCTGAGTGATCCCTTCTCCTGGCCGCGGATGCCGGTCACCGTGCCGTCGTCGGCGAGCAGGTCATCGGTGATGAAGTTCTCCCGCACCTCAGCCCCGGCCGCCCGGGCCGCGTCGAGCAACACCTTGTCCAGCAGCGTCCGGCGCGGGCTGCACATCATGCCCACCCCATCGCTCGCGGGCATCCGCGCCGAGAACGCGGCCGCGCCCTGATCGAAGCGGACGGTGCGGGTGGGCGGCGTCCCGGCCGCCATGATCGGGTCGAGCACGCCCCAGCGGGCCAGCCGGGCCACGCCCGGCACCTGCACCTGGTGGGTGGACAGGGTGTCGCTCGGGAAGGTGGCCCGGTCCACCACCAGCACCTTCAGACCGGCCCTCGCCAGCAGCAGCGCCGTTGCCGAGCCCGCCACCCGGGCACCCACAATGATCACGTCATGCATCGCAACCTCCTTTTCTGCAAGGAGGGCGCGAGAAGATGCCAGGAACCGCTAGATGCCGCGGCGCCCGCCCGGATCCGGCCTCAGTCCGCGAAGTCGATCCGCATTACCACGCGCCGCGGGCTGGGGTGGCTCACCTCGGTGAAGCCGGCGTCGGCGAAGACCTGGCGGCTTCCGACGTGCAATTCGCCCCAGGTGATCTCCTCGCCCGCTGGTGCGATCATCGGATACGCCTCCAGCGCCCGGGCGCCCTGTTCCCGGGCGAACTCGGCCGTGGCGGCGGCCAGTGCGTAGGTGATCCCGCGCTTGCGGTACCCCTTGCGGGTCACGAAGCAGGTGACGGCCCAGACGCTGTCGTCCGCCCTGTCCTCCTGACGGCCGCTCCAGGCGGTCCTGGTCCGCAACAGCCGTGGATAGGCCGTGCGTGGCTCGACCGCCACCCAGCCGACCGGTTCCTTGCCGAGGTACGCCACGAGTCCCGTGGTGGCCTGGGCCCGCGGGTGACCGCAGTGGGTCTGCTCGCGGAGACGGCTGCGCCGTTCTTGGTCGCTGAGGGAACTCCAGTGGCAGTCCCTCGTCTTGAAGCGCTGGCAGTAACACATGCCGGGGTAGTCGGCGGTGCCGAAGATCGCCTGCAGGTCTGCCCAGGACGCCATGTTCGCAGGGACGATGGTCAGCGTGAGCGGTTCGCGCGTGGTGGTGGTGGGTGCCGTCACTCCGGATCCTCCCCGACAAGCCCGTCGACCGACTCCCGAATGAGGTCGGCGTGACCCACGTGGCGTGCGTACTCCTCGACCATGTCGACGAGGAGCCGCCGCAGGCTGGGGGTCCGGCCGTCGGGCCAAGTGTAGGAGGCGAGCCGGCCCAGGCCGCCGTCGGCGATCGCCTCGGCCACCAGGGTGCGGGAGCGGCCCACCGCGTCCTGCCACAGCGACATGAGCTGCGCGGGACTGTCCTCGGCAGCTGAGCGCCACTCCCAGTCCGGGTCGGCGTCCCAGTCCACGGTGTCCCAGGGCGGGTGCGGATCCTGGCCGTGCAGCTTGACGGAGAACACGTCGTCCTCGACCGCGGCCAGGTGCTTGAGCAGGCCGCCCAGCGTCATCGCGGACGGCCCGAGGGTAGCCCGGAGCCCGGCCGAGTTCAGGTTCCCGCACTTCCATGCCACATACCTGCGCTGACGGTCCAGGGCTCCCAGGAGCGTGTCGCGCTCGTTGCCGGCCATCGGCGGTTCCCGCAGGATCGCGTCGCTGTCACTGTCCATGGGACGCACGGTAGCGTCGGTTCCGGACGATCTGGTTCCGGGATAGGAAGCTCATGCCGCACGACACCAGCCCCACCGCGAGGGCGTTGCTGGCACTGGAGGTCATCCAGAACAGCCCCGGCATCACCGCGCAGCGGCTCGGATCCAGGCTCGGGGTCACCGAGAGGGCGGCCCGGCGCTACGTCGCGATCTTGCGGGAAGCGGACCTGCCGATCGAGGCGGTCAGCGGTCCCCACGGGGGCTACCGGGTGGGACGCGGCCTGCGGCTCCCGCCGCTGATGTTCACGGCCGCCGAGGCGATGGCCTGGCCATGGCGGTGCTGGAAGGCCACCGGAACACGGCTGATCCCACGGACCTGGTGGGCGGCGCGCTGGCCAAGATCGTCAGGGTCTTGCCGGAGAGGGTGGCCGGCCCCGTCCGGGCGTTCCGCGAGGTCTCCGTCCCTCGTCCTGCACCCCGCCCTCCGGCCACCTCCCCGTCCGGCTCCACTCCCCCATCACGAGCCAGCCCGGAACTGGCGACTCAGCTCATCGAGTCCTGCACGACGGCGCGGCGGCTGCGCCTGAGGTACCGGATGGGCACGTCCGCGGACCGGGTGATCGAGATCGATCCGTGGGCCGTTGTGCTGCGGCACAGCCGGTGGTACCTGCTCGGCTGGTCCCACACCAGGCAGGCACGGCGCGTGCTGCGCGTGGACCGGATCGTCATGGTCGAGACCCTGATCGGCACGTTCACGCCGCCGCACGAGTTCGATGCTCTGCACACCCTGGAGGAGCACCTGTCTCAGGGCTGGACCCACCCGGTCGACGTCCTGGTCGACGCCACCGTCGAAGAGACATCACGGTGGGTGCCGAGAAGTCTGGGGCGCCTGGAGCCGGATGAAGAGGACCGGACACGCCTCCGGGCGACGACCGACGAGCCGGACTGGTACGCCCGGCAGCTCACCGCCATCCCTGCGCCGTTCCGCGTCATCGGGTCACCCGAGCTGAAGCGCGCTACCGCGGCCCTGGGCCAGCGGTTGGTGCAGGCCGCCGCGATCGAGGTGCCGACGTGATGTGCCCGGCCGGCGGGTGTCCAGCAATGCCTGCTCCCCCGGCGGTCAGTCCAGGCCCCAGCACGTCCAGCCGGACGGCGGCCCGCTCGGGGTGATGGCCAGCAGCACCCGGCCCTCCGCCGTCAGCGCGCGCAGATGCTCCTCGTCGCCCAGCACGGCCATCCCGTGCTTGTCGCGGATCGCGCGAAAGCGGGGCAGCTCGGCGGCGATGTCCTCCCGGATCTCCACCGTGCCCCGGACCAGCACGGCGCGGTAGCCAGTGCAGTCGTCCACCAGCAATTGCGCCCTGCTGTCCCGGCGGAAGACCGCGTACTTGGCCCGGTGCCGTGTGGTCGACACATAGAACCGCTGGCCATCCCAGTAGAACCAGTTGGGGCTCAGGTGCGGGCTGCCGTCGCGGCGGATCCCGGCGATGACGACGTTGCGCGGCTCAGCAAGGAACGCCTCGATCTTGTCGGTCGATGCCATGCGAACACGCTATCGGGGCCGCGGGCCCGCCCCTGCTGACCGTGCCCCGGCCATGGGGCTCCACCGCCAGCTCAGCGGGCAGCCGGAACCGGGTGGGGACGCGTGACGCCAGCTGCAGCTGATCCCCGGTCAGGGTCCCAGCACGTCCTGCGCGACCCGGACCAGGAGGGCGAGCTTGGCGCGCTCCGCTTCCGGGGTGATCGCATTGCCGGCCGCCGAGGTAGCGAAGCCGCACTGCGGGCTGATCGCCAGCCGGTCCGATCCGATGCGGGTGCCAGCCTGCTTCAGCCGTGCCGCGAGGTCCTGCGCGGATTCGACCCGGGACGTTTTCGTGGTCACCAGGCCCAGGACGACCACCTTGTCGTCGGGCACCAGGTCGAGGGCGTCAAAGGTACCCGAGCGCTCGTCGTCGTATTCGAGCAGCAGCCGGTCGGCGTGCACGCTGCCGAAGACCGGACCGGCGATCGGGTCATAGCCGCCGGCCACCAGCCAGCGGCTGAGCTGATTGCCCCGGCACAGGTGGAAGCCGAACGTGGCCGGGCGCCCGGCGTCGATCACCGCGTTGTCCAGCTCGACCCCGTACGAAAGCCAGCGCTGCATCGGCCACCCGCGTGACTCGTAGAACGCGCGCCAGGCCGGGTCGATGAGCAGCGGATAATGCGGAGCGTCCAGCTGGATGTAGGTACATCCCAGCCGCACCAGCTCCCGGACCTCGTCGCGCAGGACCTCGACCACGTCGGTCATGAACGCGTCCAGGCTCGGGTAGGCACCCGCCGACTTCTCGGGCGACCAGAGGTTGGCGAACAACGTCGGGCTGGGCAGCGTGACCTTCGCCTGCCGGACGGTGCAGCCACGCAAGAACGTGAACTCCTCGGCGGCGAGGTTGCGGCGCTTGTGCAGCGGGGCCGTCACCGCCAGGTCTGCGGGCCGTTCGATCGTCGCGTCACCCACCTGGTCGGAATGCCACGCCCCCCATAGCCAGGCATCGACGCTGACCCCGCTGAACCCGTCACATGCTGCGGTCAGCTCGGCCTGAAACGACTCGCGCCTCATCTCTCCGTCGTTAACGACCGGCAGGTCCAGCTCATCCTGCAGCGCGACGGCCTCCCGCACGGCGCGGTCCTCGGCCGCCTTGAACTCGGCCGGCGCCATCTCCCCCCGCGAGAGAGCGGCCCTGGCGTCGCGCAAGTACGGCGGGCGCAGCAGGCTCCCGACATGTTCCACACGAGCGGTCACAGTCACCCCACCAGCATCCCACCCAGCCAGACCGCAGCGCCCGCCACCGGATGGTTCGCTCGCTTACGCGTGCGGGCCGACCGTCACGGTGCCCACTGTCAGCGTCGCCGTGGCCTGCATGACCGCGCCCACGAGGCTGATCTCGTCGTCGAGCTGCCGCCGTTGCGGCGCGGTCAGCTCGCGGAGCGGTTCCACGGTGATCGCGAGCCTGCGGCCGGAGCGCCGCTGGTGCCACACCCCACCGACCACTCCGTCGACGAGCAGTACCGGGTAGTTTCCGGCCTGGCCTGCCGGGGTGAGCGCGCGGGTGGCGGCCGCGCCGGGGTACAGCCGTTCCCGGGGCTGGCCCGCGACGACGTAGGCGTCGAAATAGGGCAGCAGGCGGATTCCCCGGTGCGGCTGGGACGGCGTCCCGGTGTCGCCGGCGACGGTCCATCCCGGCTCGCCGTCCAGCTCGACGTACTCCAGCTCGCCGGCCAGCTTGCCGAACAGCCCGACGGCGTACCGTGGCGGGATACCGAGCCACTTGGCGAAGTGCTGCGGCGTGGCCGGGCCGTACGCGTGCAGGTAGCGCGTGACGAGCGTGCGCAGGGCCGCGTCGCCATCCACGGGGCGGAGGCCGGGCAGCCAGCGGCGCGGGCTGGTGTAGGTCACCTTGCGGCCCCGGTCCGGTCCGAAGCACAGCATCCCGCGGTGTGCGGCCGTGCTCGTAAGCTGGCGCCAGCGCGGCCACCTGTCCTGGAACGCGTCCATCGTCGGCTCGACGGCCCATGGCCCGGCACGATCCGCGATCGCCTCGGTCAGCTCGCCGACGGTCAGCTCGGCGTCCGCCAGCGCGCCGCCGATGGCCGCGATAACCTCGTCCGCCTGCTCGGGGGTGAAACGGACTCCCTCCGGATGCGCCGGCACCGACGACGGCAGGGCCGACAGCGCGCCCGCCCACATCGGCAGGTCGGCGGCGCGCAGCAGGTGGATGGTGCCGCGTGGGCCGAACGTCTTGACCAGCGCGCGCTCCTCCCAGAACGCGCGCTGCACATCGGCGCGGGTCGCTCCGGCGATCCGCCGCCCGATCGAGAGTTCGGCCGCACTGAGCACCTGAGCGTGCGCGCCGCACAGCATGCCGGCGATGCCGGCCGGGCTCAGGTCCGTGGCCGGCTCGGCCAGCGCGTGACGGGCCATCCGCCGCGCCGTGACACCGCTCCAGGCCAGCGCGCCCAGGGTCGTGGACTTGGCGGCCATCAATGCGCATTCTCCCTGGCTTGCCCGATATCGGTCACACCCGGGAGGGCGGCCCGGCGCACAAACTCGATCTTGGCGCGCCCTGGCCGGCCGTATGGTGGCTCGTAGGCGCAGCCGGAGGAGGCACGGGTGAAGCGGCGGCCGGTGCTGTATGTGATCGCGTCGGGCGCCGCGCCCGCGCGCGAACTGCCTGCGCTGATCGCTGCCCTGACCGGCGACTGGGACACCTGCGTGATCACGACTCCGGAGGGCGCACGGTTCTTCGACGTCTCCCGGGTGGCGGAGCTGACTGGCCATCCGGTCCGCTCAGGCTTCAAGGATCCGGATGCGCCGGATGTCTTGCCGCCCGCCAGCGCGTTCGCGGCCGCACCTGCCACCTTCAACACCATCAACAAGTGGGCGGCCGGGATCAGTGACACGCTGGCGCTTGGGCTGCTCAACGAGGCGACCGGCCTGGGCCGGCCGATCGTCACCGTGCCGTGGCCGAACACGGCTCTCGCCCGCCATCCGGCGTTCGGGCGCAGCATCTCGACGCTGCGCGAGTGCGGGGTCAGGGTCATCTTCGATGCCGGGCACCTGCCCGATGATGGCAACCCTGGCCACGCCGAGTTCCCATGGGGGGAACTGCGGGCCGAGCTCGCGCACATGCGCACCGCGCTGGCCGGCGGCAAGCGGCGATGAGTTCGGTCCGGGTAGCCGGTCTGACTCACCTGAGAGCGACCTGGGCCGCCCGTGTCGCGCTTCCAGGGCCCGGCCGCTCGGGGATCTCTGGAAGCCGCCAGCACGGCTAGAGCCGCCAGGAGGCCGGCGTCGGTGGGGAGTAGCCGCAGCGCGTCCCGGTCGTCACCGTCGCCCGCAGATGTGCGCCGAGCTGCGGGTGCACGCGCTCGATCCGGCCGATCACGTCGCGTATCCGGGCCGTGACCGCCTTGCGGGCCCGTTCCGGCTGGTCCCCCAGCCGGCGGGCACGTCCCGCGAGGCCGGTCGCGCTGGCGACCTCGCTGACCAGCGCGTCGCGCTCAGCCCGGGCGCGGCTGGCTCGTTCCGGATCAGCCCAGGCATCCGCCTCGGCGATCTCCTCATCCAGGTCCGCCAGCCGCTTGCGGATCTGGCGCCGGGCCGTCTCGTCGAGCATCTCGTCCGCCCCCAGTTGCAGGTCCGCCCGGCCGAGGTCGCCGCTGCCGGCCGCCGCCACCAGGTCGGCGGCCGGGATCTCGCGGCCGGGAACGGCGAGCAGCGCCGCGAGGTCGGCAAGCCCTTTGGCGTCACGCATCCGCACCGTCACCCCCTCATAGCTCAGCGTCCACAGGGCGCCCTCCCGCCTGAACGTCCCGGTGACCAGCGGGGCACCGCCCGCCCGGGCACCGCCAGGCCCGGCGGTGCCGGCCCTGGCGGCTTCGGCCTGAGCGTCGCGGGCGAGCCCGGCCATGCCCAGCCGCTGTGCCTCGCGCCCGACCTCGGCAAGCGCGGCTGCCGCCGCGTCGCGCTGCCGTGGCTCGGCCAGCCGCAGCCGGGCCAGTTCGTACCGGCTGCGCAGGGCCCACGCCACGGCGCCGAGCCGCTCGTGGGCGGCGATGGCGCTCTCCAGGTGTGCGGTCGCCTCACCGGCCCGGCCGAGGGCCAATGCCAGCACGCCCAGATGATGCGCGACCGAGCCCCTGAAGGAGATCGCGGCACCGGACACCACGGCCTGGCCGGCGAACGGCAGCAGGGCCTGGTACAGCAGCTCGGCGGCCGGGCTGATGCCCAGCCCTGCCACCAGCTCCGAGGCGAAGGACGCACCGAGCAGGAACTGGTGATTGCGCGGCAGCGAGTCCAGGCTGCTCTCGGACAAGGACGCGGCCACCTGTGCCGCCTGGATCCGGTCGCCGGCGGCGAGCAGCGCGGCGGCGCGGAACCCGCGTGCCTGCGCCGACTCCGGGTCGGGAAACATCTCCGGGGGCGTCCCGGCCAGTTCGCCGAGGCGGCCCTGGCCGGCGCGCAGGTCCCAGTCCTGGTCCTGCGCAACATCACGGGCGCCTGGCTCACCGCATTCCTCACCGAGCGCGGCCGCCTGGCCGATCAGCCGTTCTGCCTCCGCGAAGCGGCCGCCCAGCAGGGTCAGCATCGCGCGCCTGGCCAGCGCGGCGTACCGGAATCGCGGCTGGCGGGTGGCGTCGGCGAGCCTGGCGAACTCATCCAGTTCGGCGCGGAACGCCGGGTCGGCGAGTTCCAGCAGGTCCGTCGCTGCCAGCAGGCGAGCCTCGAGCAGAAGCTCGAGGTCGCCGGTTTCCCCGGCCAGCGCGGCCACCTCGGCGGCCACGGCTCGCCGCTCCCCCGCCGTTCCCGGCGCCCAGATCGCGTTGTGCTGCGCCATCAGGCATGCCGCGAGCGCGGGAAGGTCCCCGATCGCCCGGGCCCGGGTTACTGCCTCGGCCGCCAGCGCCCGCGCTCGCGGCAGATCGATCCCGTGCCAGGCGAGCACGCGCGCGAGGCTTGCCGCCAGGCGCAGCCGGAGCACGGCGGCGTCGCGGTCGCCGGCACCGGCGGTCGTGACGGCCTCCAGGGCCTCCGACAGCACGGCGACGAGCTGGTCCGGCGGCCACCAGATGCGCCGGCCGAGCGTGTGCAGGCCGAGGGCGGCGTGCGCCAGCCCCCGGACATCGCCTTCGCGCCGGGCCAGCCCGGCCGCGGCCAGATAGGTCTCCCCCGCCGCCTCCCCCGCACCCATGCGCCAGCGTGCCTGGGCCAGCTCGAGCAGCGTCTCGGTCCTGGCCCGCAGGCTGTCGCCAGCCGCGGCAAGCGCCCGCTCCCAGTGGTGTGCGGCCTCCTCGTAGGCCAGGCGGTCACTGGCCTCACGGGCAGCCGCTGCCGAGTACTCGTACGCCCTGGCCGAGGCGGGGTCGGCCTGCACGAAGTGGCCGGCAAGCTCGGCCAGGGGGACGTCCGCGCCACGGGCCCGGTCGGCTTCCAGCGCGACGCCGGTGCGCAGGTGCAGCCGCGCCCGCTCGGCGGCGGGCAGGCGCTGGTAGGCGTACTCGCGGAAAAGGTCGTGTGCGAACGAGTAGGCGCCGGGCGTGTCCCCGGTGAGCACGCCCGCCCGCGCGGCCTCCGCGAGCGCCTCGGCAACCATTTCCGGCGGCTGCCCCGTCGCCCTCGTCACCAGGTCTGCGCGGAACCGGAGCCCGATGACGGCCGCGGCGCTCAGTGCGGCCACACAGGCAGCGGCAAGGCCGGCGAATCTTTCCGCCAGTGCCTCCCGCACGCCGGGCGGGATGCCCTCCTGCCCGTCTTTCAGCAGCCACGACACCTGCTGCACAAAGAACGGGTTGCCGCCGGTACGGCGGTGGACATCGGCGGCGACCCCGGCGCCCGGCTGCTCGCCGAGGACATCCGCAACGAGGAGGGCGACGGCATCGACCGGCAGGCCGGTGAGCGGCAGCACCGTGGCGCGGGTGGCTACGGCCGCCAGCGCCGGACCGGGGTCGGGGCCACGGTAGGTGCCGATGACCGACATGGCGCCCGCTGGCAGCCGCCGCACCAGGAAGTCCAGCAGCAGCAGCGACGGCTCGTCGGCCGTATGCAGGTCATCGAGGAAGACGACGACCGGCTGTATGCGGGACTCCGCGAGCAGGAGCGAGGTCACCTCGTCGAACAGCTGGAAACGGGCCGACGCGGGCGCGTCGTCCGCGGCGGTCCCCAGCGCGTCACGGGACAGCCGGGCATCGAGGCCGAGCGCCCGCAGCACCTGTATCCAGGGCCAGTACCCTGGCGCACCCTCGCCCGGCCAGCCCCACCCCCACGCAGGGCGGGCGCCGGTGCCCTCGGCGTACCGGGCGGCCTCCCTGAGCACGGTCGTCTTGCCGATGCCCGCCTCTCCGGTGAGCAGCACGATGAGGCCGCGCCCGGCCACGGCCCCATCCACGGCCTGCCGCAGCCGGTCCAGGACATCGTCCCTGCCGGCGGGCGCCACATCGCCGCCCGCCGAGCCCGGCCGGCGGCCACGCCGCGAGGCGACCCGATGCCTCGCCATGATCCAAAGTTAGCGCCTGGGGACCAGGCTGGGCATTGCCCATGTGGCCAGCCCACCGGGGTCGGCGTTGCGGGGCCGCCGGCGAGCGTCGTGAGCGGGCGGCATCGCCGGCGAACCAGTTCATCATCATGACCTTGCTGCACATCGCACTACACCAAGGTCGTGATCACGTTCCCAGGCCCGCGGGGCGGGGCGCTCAGCGTCGCGATCATGACTTTCATGGTGCTCAGCGGACCACGAGCGTCCCGGGCCGATGCGGCGTACCCGAGGATCTCGGCGGGGCGGGGACCGCGCGGCCGACGGTACAGAAGACCTGTCCGCGCATGGTAGGCATAGCCCATGGCCGAACTCATCCCCCGGCATGTCCTGTTCGGGAACCCGGAACGCATCAGCCCGCGCATCAGCCCGGATGCCAGCATGCTGGCCTGGATCGCCCCGCACGAAGGGGTGCTCAATGTGTGGACCGCCCCGGTGGGGCCGGACGGCGCCGACTGGGCCGCGGCCCGCGTGGTCACCGACGACACCGACCGTGGCATCCGCATGTTCGCCTGGGCGCACGACGGGCGGCACCTGCTCTACCTGCAGGACACCGGCGGTGACGAGAACTGGCGGCTGCACGACGTCGACCTGGCGACCATGCAGCGGCGGGACCTCACCCCCTTCGAGGGCGTCCGGGCGGAGATCATTGCCACCGAGAAGAAGTTCCCGACCGAGATCTTGGTCGGGCTCAACCGCGACAACCCGCAGCTCCATGACGTCTACCGGCTTGACCTGGTCAGCGGCGAGCTGGTCAAGGAGGTGGAGAATCCGGGCTTCGTCGGCTGGGTCGCCGACGCCGAGCTGGTGGTCCGGTGCGGCATCGCCCCGCAGCCCGACGGGGGCATGGTGGTCATGATCCGGGACGACGCCGGCCAGGACTGGCGCCCGCTGCTGACCGTCGCCGCGGAGGACGCGCTGACCAGCCAGCCGATAGCGTTCAGCGCGGACGGCGGGTCGCTGCTGGCGATGAGCTCGGTTGGCGCCAACACCAGCCGGCTCGTCCGGATCGACCTGGCCAGCGGCGCGGCGCAGGTGCTGGCCGAGGACCCGGAGGCCGACGTGACGGGGGTCCGGCTGCACCCCGATACCAGGGAGCCGCAGATCGTCATCTTCCTCAAGGAACGATCGCGCTACCTGGCCCTGGATCCCGCGTGCGAGCCCGACCTGGCCGCCATCCGCGCGCTGCACCCGGGTGACCCGGCAGGCGGCGACGGGGATGACGACGACCGGGTGTGGCTGGTCGGCTTCACCAACGACACCGGCCCGGTGCCGTTCTATGCCTACGACCGGGAGACCCGCGAGGGAAAGTTCCTGTTCGAGCACCAGCCGGAGCTGTCGCGTTACGAGCTGGCGCCCATGGAGCCGTTCTCGTTCACCGCGCGGGACGGCCTGACCGTCCACGGCTATGTCACGTTCCCGCCCGGAGCCGGCCGCGCCGGGCTGCCGATGGTGCTGAACGTGCACGGCGGCCCGTGGGCCCGGGACGCCTGGGGGTTCGACCCCGAGGCGCAGTGGTTCGCCAACCGCGGTTATGTGTGCCTGCAGGTCAACTTCCGCGGCTCGACCGGTTACGGCAAGGCGTTCGTCAACGCCGGTGACCGCGAGTGGGGCGGCAAGATGCAGGACGACCTGCTGGACGGCGTGGCGTTCGCGGTGGATCAGGGGTGGGCGGACCCGGGCCGCGTGGCCATCTACGGCGGCTCGTACGGCGGCTATGCGGCCCTGGCCGGGGCGGCGTTCACCCCGGACACGTTCCGCTGCGCCGTGGACATCGTCGGTCCCTCGAACCTGAAGACGCTGATCGAGACCATCCCGCCGTACTGGGCCCCTATGATCGCCCTGTTCCACACCCGGGTGGGCGACCCGGAGAAGGACGCCGGCTTCCTCTGGTCCCGCTCCCCGCTGTCCCGGGCGGCCGGCATCCGGACGCCGCTGCTCATCGCCCAGGGAGCCAACGATCCCCGGGTGAAGCAGGCGGAATCGGAGCAGATCGTCGCCGCCCTGCGCGAGGCGGGCATCGACTACGAGTACATGCTCTTCCCCGACGAGGGCCACGGGTTCGCCAAGCCCGAGAACCGGCTGCGCTTCTATGCGGCCGCAGAACGATTTCTTGCCCGCCACCTCGGCGGGCGGGCCGAGGAGTAGCCGGGTGGTCGAGCTCAAGAGCGAAGCCGCGCTGGACGCCATGCGCGAGGCCGGCCGGGTCGTCGCGCACGCGCTCGCGGCGGTGCGCGAAGCCGCGGCGGTGGGCACCTCGCTGGCCGATCTGGACGAGGTCGCACACCATGTGCTCCGCGCGGCCGGTGCCCGCTCCCCCTTCCTGCACTACCATCCCTCGTTCGCGCCCACTCCCTTCCCGGCGGTGATCTGCACCTCGGTCAACGATGTGATCGTGCACGGCATCCCGGACCGCTACCGGCTGCGCGACGGTGACCTGGTGAGCATCGACTGCGGTGCCGAGCTCGACGGCTGGACCGGCGACGCCGCGACCAGCTTCACCGTGGGCAAGGCCGGCCCCGCCGACCTGCTGCTCATCGAGACGGCGGAGAAGGCACTCGCGGCAGGCATAGCGGCCGCGGTGGCCGGGGCGCGGATCGGGGACATCTCCGCCGCCATCGGGGCGGCGGCCCACGCCGCCGGGTACGGCATTCCGGCCGGTTTCGGCGGGCACGGGATCGGCCGCCGGATGCACGAGGACCCGCATGTGCCCAACGACGGCCGGCCGGGGCGCGGCATGCGCCTGCGGCAGGGGCTGGTCCTCGCCATCGAGCCGATGATGATGGCCGGCGGCGGCGACGACTTCAAGCTGGCATCCGATGGGTGGGCGCTGCACACCGTGGACGGCAGCCGGGCTGCGCACGCCGAGCACACCGTCGCCATCACCAGCAGCGGGCCCCGCATTCTCACGCTGCCCTGAAAGCTCACGATCCGCTACGCCCGCCGCGAACCCGGGCGCCTAGCTGCTGGGCGGCCCAGTCGGCGGTGGCGTAGCGGTGGAACGGCGCCAGGTTGGCACAGCCGTGGTTCCCCTTCTCCAGCAGGAGCAGCTCGGCTGGCCCGCCCGCCTCGTCGACCAGGCGCTGCGCGTGCAGCCAGGGAATGAGGCGGTCGAGGCGGCCCATGACGGCCAGCAGCGGGCAGCTGATCCGGTCGGCGCGGCCCGCCATCGACAGCTCGGCCGCCCTGGCGCGGGCGGTTTCCGTGTCCGGCGACTTGGACCGGACGCGGAACGCCTCCCGGGTGAGGCTCGGCAGGTTGTCCCAGTTGTCCGCGAAGTCGTACGGGCCCGCCAGTGCGATGCAGGCCTTCACCCGGTCGTCCCCGCTGGCCACCCGCGGTGCGTAGTAGCCGCCGAGGCTGACTCCCCAGACTCCGATCCGGCCGGGGTCGATGCCGGGCTCGGTCTCCAGGTAGTCGATGATCACCCCGCCGGGGACCTCCCAGTCGCCCCGGATCGCCAGGTCGTATTCGGCCTCGCCCTGGCCGGGGCCGTCCACGCTGAAGGTGGCGATGCCGCGCTCCAGGAAGAGTTCCTCGGTGCTCCGCAGCTCCTCCTTTGCCGAGTCAAGACCGGGAATCATGATCATGACGGGGCGGGGCGCCTCCCCCGGCTCTTGAGCCGGCAGGCGCAAGATGCCGACCATGCGCGAGCCGTCGAACGGGATCTCGACCCGGCGGCCAGGCGGGTCCAGGAGCGGCAGCGCGTCGGCCAGGCAGGCGACCGCCCTCATGTGAGCCGCGCGCATCTGTCTGGGATCGCTTACGAACAGGAACTTCGCGAAGTGGTAGTAGACCGCCGCCTGCGACAGGTGCGCGCCCGCCGACATGTCGCGGCCGGCCGCGAGGGCGTTCCGGCCCAGCTGCTCGTGCTCCGCAGCCACCTGGCTCCACCCGGAACACCAGTCGTCCCACGTCGCCAGCCCGCTGGTGATCCGCTCGAAGTCCCCGGCCGTCACACCGTTCGCCGTGAAGCGCGGCGCCCAGTATGAGATGGCCATGGCCACCCGGTCATCCATCGGCACTCCCGCGGGTCGGCGGCCAGATCCTGCAAACGAATGCATACTCTGAGGGATACGTTACGGTCAACAGCTTGGGGGTAACGGCCCTGGCCGGCTGCTTCCGGGCAGTAGGCCCGGCCGGCAGCGGCGGTCGTGAGGGGACGTGATGGAGCAGCACGAACTGCACGTGACGGTGAATGGGGCCGGCCGCACCCTGCGCTGCGAGACCGATGTCCCGTTGCTTGACGTGCTCCGCCACGACCTCGGGCTGTCCGGCCCACGCTTCGGTTGCGGACTCGGCCTGTGCGGGGCCTGTTTCGTGCTCATCGACGGCGAGCCCCGCTCCTCCTGCGATTTCCCCGCCTGGGCGGCCGAGGGCCGGCAGGTGACCACCGTCGAGGGCCTGATGGACGGTGAGACGCTGGGCGTGGTCCAGCAGGCGTTCATCGACGAGCAAGCTGCCCAGTGCGGGTACTGCACCTCAGGCATGATGGTGAGCGCGGTCGCGCTGCTGCGCGGCAACCACTCCCCGACCGAGCGGGAGGTGCGGGAGGCACTCGACGGCAACCTGTGCCGGTGCGGGGCGCACCGCAGGATCGTCGGCGCGGTCATGAAGGCGGCCGGCCAGGTGGCCGGGCGGGCTGCCGGATGAACAAGCCCCGGCCGGCGTCCTTACCAGAACCGCGGCTGCCGCCCACACTTGCCGCCAACCCCGTGCTGGCCGGATGGCTCGACTTCGGCGACCCGGGCGTCGTCACGATCTTTTCCGGCAAGGTCGAGTACGGCCAGGGCGTGTGGACCGCCCTGGCCCAGATCGCGGCCGAGGAGCTCGACGTGGACCTGCGGCGCATCCGGGTCGCCCCGGTCAGCACCGCCACCAGCCCCGATGAGGGGACCACCTCGGGCAGCCGCTCGATCGAGGAGTCCGGTTCGTCGCTGCGCCAGGCGTGTGCGCAGGCCCGTTATGTCTTCCTGTCCGCCGCGGCGGAGCGGCTTGGCGTCGATGCTGCCGCGCTCGGGGTGACCGACGGCGAGATCACCACCGACGCCGGTGGCACCGGCCTGACCTACTGGTCGCTGGCAGGCCCGGCGGGGGCCGGCCTGCTCGGCCGGGAGGCGGGTGACCCCCGGCCGGCCAAGGCGCCGGAGCGGTGGTCGGTCGCTGGCCGCAGCGCCGCCCGGCTTGACATCCCGGACAAGGTGACCGGCCGCCCCCGGTTCCTGCACGATCTCGTCCTGCCCGGCATGCGGTACGGCCGGGTCATCCGCCCGCCCGGACCGGTGGCATCGCTGGCCGGCCTCGGCGATCCTGCGCTGCCCGCCGGCGTGGTGACCGTGCGCGATGGCTCCTTCCTGGGGGTGGTGGCGCCGGCGGACCGGACGGCGGCCGCGGCGGCGCGCGCCGTCGCCGGGGCGGCGCGGTGGGACGTCACCCCGTCCCTGCCCGACGAGCGGGACCTGAAGGGGTTCCTGCTGTCCGCGCCGGCGCAGGCGGTCACCGTGGAGGAGCGGCACGACGACGCCGCGGCCGCCTCGGTCGCGCGCACGCTGGAGGCCGAGTTCACCCGGCCGTTCCTGGCCCATGCGTCGCTGGCGCCCAGCTGTGCCATTGCGTGCTGGGACGGGCCAGAGGTCACCGTCTGGAGCCACAGCCAGGGCGTGTTCGCGCTGCGCGGGGCCATCGCGGCCGGCCTGGGCCTGGGCGTGGACCAGGTGACGGTGAACCACGTCGAGGGCGCGGGCGCCTACGGCCACAACGGCGCCGACGACGTCGCGCTGGACGCGGTGCTGCTGGCACGCGCGGTGCCCGGGCACCCGGTCCGGGTGCTGTGGTCGCGGGAGGACGAGATGGGCTGGGCGCCGCTCGGCTCGGCCATGCTGGCCAGGCTGTCGGCCGCGCTCGATGCCGGCGGGCGGATCGCCACCTGGCGCCACGACGTGTGGAGCAACGGCTTCATCGGCCGCCCGGGCAGTGACGGCGAGCCACGGCTGCTCGCGCTCGCGCATCTCGCGGGTGCCCGGCCGATGAGCCCCGCCCCGGACGGGCCGCCGACCGGCGCGATGGGTTCCACCCGCAATGCCGTTCCCGGCTATGACATCCCCGACCGCGTCATCGTCCGGCACCGGCTGCTCTCGATGCCGGTCCGGACCTCGTCGCTCCGTTCGCTGGGGGCCTTCCTCAACGTCTTCGCCATCGAGTCGTTCATGGACGAGCTCGCGGCCGCCGCCGGCGCCGACCCGGTGGAGTTCCGGCTGGCCCACCTCACCGATGCCCGGGCCCGGCGGGTGATCGAGCAGGCGGCGCAGATGTCCGGATGGGCCGGCCGGGCCGGGCAGGGGGACGGGGCCGGCCTCGGTCTCGGTTACGCCCGGTACAAGGGGGTCGCCGGGTACTGCGCGGCGGTGGCACGGGTGGAGGCCGATACCGACGTGCGGGTGTCCGACGTGTGGGTCGCGGTCGACGTCGGCCGGGTGATCAACCCGGACGGGGTCATCAACCAGGTGGAGGGCGGCGCGGTCCAAAGCGCCAGCTGGACGCTGCGGGAGCGGGTCAGCTTCGACCGGACCCGGGTCACGTCCGTGAACTGGGACACCTACCCGATCCTGCGGTTCACCGAGGTGCCGCATGTGGAGGTCACCATCGTGGCCGCCCCGGGCCAGCCGGAGACCGGCGCGGGCGAGGTAGCGCAGGGCCCGGTCGCGGCGGCGATCGGCAACGCCGTGGCCGATGCGGTGGGCGTGCGGGTCCGCGACCTGCCGCTGACCCGTGAGCAGGTCGCCCGCGCGATCGAGGAAAGCTGACTGGGCGCGGCGGCCCGGGGTCAGTGGGGTTCGAACAGGGCGCTCACCGACTCCCCCTCATGAATGCGGCGGATCGCTTCGGCGAGCGCGGGAGCCACCGACAGGACGGTGAGCTTGTCGTGGTGCAGCCTGCCGTGCACCGGCACCGTGTTGGTGCAGACGATCTCCGTCACCTCGGGTCCGGCGGCGATCTTCTCCAGTGCGCCGTCGCTGAACAGCGCGTGGGTGCAGGCGATGCGGACCGAGGGCACACCGTGCTCGCGGAGACGCGCGAGCAGCTCCACGATGGTCGTGCCGCGCGCGATCTCGTCATCCAGCACGATCACTTCCCGGCCGTCGACGTCGCCGATGATCGAGGAGATCGCCACCTGCTCGTCGTTGATGCGCTGCTTGGCCCCGGCCGCGACCGGCAACCCCAGCCGCCGGGCGAAGGCGACGGCGGGCTTGGCGTAGCCAAGGTCGGGCGAGACCACCACCGCGCCGGACGGGTCGTGGCCCCGGAAGTATTCGGAGAGCTCACGGAGCGCGTGCAGATTGTCCACTGGGACCGAGAAGAACCCATGCACCTGTGGCGAGTGCAGCGTCATCGTCAGCACCCGGCTGGCCCCGGCGGTGATCAGCAGGTCGGCGACGAGGCGGCCGCCGATCGACACCCGCGGCATGTCCTTCTTGTCCGAGCGGGCGTAAGCGTAGTAAGGGATCACGGCGGTCACTCTGGCCGCCGAGGCTCCCCGGGCGGCGTCCAGCATGAGCAGCAGCTCGACCAGATGCTCCTGGACCGGCGGGCTGAGGGGCTGGATGAGGAAGACGTCCCGTTCCCGGCAGTTGGACTGTAGCTGCACTTCCAGGCAGTCGTTGGCGAAGCGCTGCAGCCGGGTCGGGAGCAGCGGCTCGCCCAGCTCACGGCAGATCTCGGCCGCCAGGTCCGGGTGGGCGCTGCCGCTGAACACCGCGATCTCTCGCACGTTGATCAAGGCTAGGCCATGTCCGGCCGGGTCCCCGCTGCCAGGTCCCGCGCCAGCGCCCGCCCGGCCTGGCCCAGCCAGTGCCCCGGATCGGCCAGGGCCGGCCCGGGCCCGCCGGCCAGGCCCGCCAGCGTGACGACGGCCGCGGCGGCCGGCGGGGTGCCGCTGAGCTGGCCGGCGACCACCGCCACCGGCACGCCTGCCGCGGCAGCGGCCGCGATCACCGTCCCGGTCGCCTTGCCGGTGAGCGACGTGGGGTCGAACCGGCCCTCGCCGGTGACGACCAGATCGGCCCCGGCGATGGCCCGGTTCAGCCCGGCCAGGCGGGCCAGTTCGGGAGCCCCCCGCGCCAGGGCCGCCCCCCAGCCGGCCGCGAGGCCATACCCCGTCCCGCCCGCCGCGCCGGCGCCGGGGGCGCCGGGATCGCCGCCCAGCAGCTCCGCCAGCCGTGTCAATCCGGCCTCCAGGCGCGCGATCTGTGGCGGCCGGGCGCCCTTCTGGGGGCCGAATACGGCCGCCGCGCCCAGCGGCCCGAGCAGCGGCGCGGTGACGTCGGCCAGGCAGGTCACTCCCCCGGCCGGCGGTGGCGGCAGGCCGGTGGTGTCCACGGCCGCCAGCGCGGCCAGCGCCCCGCCGCCGGCGGGCAGGTCGTCCCCCGCGGCGTCCAGGAAGCGGGCTCCGAGCGCGGCCAGCGCACCGGTCCCGCCATCGGTCGACGCGGAGCCACCGAGGCCGACCACGATCGTGCGGGCGCCCTGATCCAGGGCCCGGCCGATCACCTGGCCCAGCCCGACGGTATGCGACCGTAGCGGGTCGGGCCGCGGCAGCAGGGGCAGCCCGCTCGCGCGGGCCAGCTCCACCGCCGCGGCCGCGCCGGGCAGCTCCAGCCAGGCGCAGTCCACGGGGGCATTGCCGGGGCCGGTGACCAGGGCCCGGTGCCACCGTGCCCCCGGCGTCGCGGCCGCCAGCACGTCCAGCGTGCCCTCGCCGCCGTCGGCGAGGGGCAGGCAGCTCACCTGGTCGCCGGGACGTACGGCCAGCCACCCCCGGGCCAGGGCGGCCGCGCCCGCCGTCGCGGTGATGCTGCCCTTGAACGAGTCGGGGGCGAGCAGGACCCGCACCGCGTATCCCGGGCCTACGGTACGGGCGCAGGTGTGTCAGGCGCAGGCGTGTCGTTCGCGGGCTTGTACGGAGGGAGGTGGAGGGCCTCGCGGATCGCCTGCTGGACCTCCTCCTTGCCGGGACGGGCGTCGATGGTGACCACGTACTCCTTGCGCGCGAACAGTTCCAGCACCGGGTCGGTCTTCTCGTGGTACTCGTGCAGCCGTACCGCGAGCGCCTCCTCGGTGTCGTCCTCGCGGGTGGTCAGGGTGCCGCCGCAGACGTCACAGGTGCCCTCCTCCGCCGGGCGGGCGGTGATGAGGTTGTAGTCCAGGCCGCAGCCGGAGCACAGGCGGCGGGCGAGCACGCGGCGCCGGACCTCGGAGTCGGGCAGGTCCAGGTGGATCACGCCGTCGATGTCGTAGCTCTCGAGGAAGAACTCCGCCTGGCCGGGGTTGCGGGGAAAGCCGTCGATCACGAACCCGTAGTTCCAGTCGTGCTGGCCGAGCCGCTCGGCGGTCACCGACTCCGCAAGGTCGTCGCCGACCAGTTCCCCGGCCGCCATGATGCGCCGGACCTGCGCGCCAAGCTTGGTGTGCTGCTGCACGTGCCAGCGGAAGATGTCGCCGACGCTGATGTGCACCAGGTCCAGGTCCGCCGCGAGTATGCCCGCCTGGGTGCCTTTTCCGCTGCCCTGGACGCCCATGATGACGTATTTACGCATGACGCCACCCTTACACACGGCGGGCTCACCCGCCTGGCCCGCTCCGGTCCTCGATCTCCCACGCGTGGTCGAGCGCGTGCCAGGCGATCCGCCTCGCCGCGTAGCGGGCGGGCCAGCCCTTGGGTACCGGCGGGATCCCGTCGCTGGGACTGGCCAGCACCGCGCGGACGTCCGCCCGCAGGGCGGCGACCGCGGCGGTGTCGCCGGCGGCGGGCTGGCGGTGCCTGACTCCCAGCTTGCGTGCGTACGCGGCGTCCGCACCGAGCACGTGATCGATGATCTTGTCACGGTCCCGGCCCCCGCCGCGCGGGCCCTTCCGCAGCTGCGCCGGTGCCGCGCCGGCGACCTCGTCGAACACCTCCCATGCCGCGCTGGCCAGGGCGGCCATCCGCTGGGCGGCGGCGGCGCCGACCGGGGTGGCGTCGCTGCGCGGGATCTCGCAAGGGGCGCCGAAGTCGGCCCCGAACGGGCTGGTGAGCCGCTCGGTGACGGCGAAGCGCACGGCCTGCCCGGCGCCCCCGGCCGGGAAGGCCAGGCCGGCCCGGCTGGCCACGGCCCCATAGCGGGGCATATACGCGGTGAGGCTCTCCAGCGCGAGCTCCTCCGACCGGCCCCGGCGGCACCAGCCCGGCCACTCCAGCGCGCACGCGAACACCCATCGGCTGCCCTGCTCCAGGTACACCCGGACGGGGCCGCGGAGAGGCCGGGCGGGCGCGGGGCCCGCGCGGCGGTCCGGCATGGCTCGGCCTCCCGCTCAGGCGTAGTAGCGGTAGACGCCCTGGGCGACGCAAGCGGGCTTCCCGCCGCCCTCCACTTCGATGGTGTAGTCCACGACCGCCTGCACGGCGTTGACCCCGGCGTCCTCGACCGCGCCCAGCGTTGCGGCCAGCCTGATCTTGGAACCGACCGGGACCGGCGCCGGGAAGCGCACCCGGTTCAGCCCGTAGTTGATCCCCATGCTCACGCCCCGCACCGTGAGGAGTTCGCCGAAGAGGGGGATGACCAGGGACAGGGTCAGGAACCCGTGTGCGATGGTGCCGCCGAACGGGCCCGCCGTGGCCCTCTCGCGGTCCACATGGATCCACTGGTGGTCGTCGGTCGCGTCGGCGAACGCGTCGACCCGGTCCTGGGTGATCTCCAGCCAGCCGGTGTGCCCGAGGTCGGTTCCCGCCATCCCCTTGAGCTCGTCCAGGCCGTTAGCGGTCACGGTCATGCGGTCCTCCTGTGGTGCGGTGGCTGGGATCGCGCTTCCGGGCAGCACCGCCCGCCCGGTCAGCCCTTCAGCCGCAGCCGGCGTTCGCAGCTCCTGCGCACTTTGGGGTCGAGCGAGATCCGCAGCAGCGGCCAATCTGCTTGCAGCAGGCGGGCATTGACGAAGCGCGCCATGTCGTTGCGCCGTCCCTGGGTGAGCACGATGCCGTAGAGGCTGCGGCGGAGGCGGTCGTCGGACAGATCGAACTCGCGCATCCCCGGCCACGCCAGGTGCCGCGGCAGCACGATGACTCCCTGCTCGGGCCCATGCAGTTCGTCCAGGCTGGCTGGGAGGCGCCCGGCCAGGCCGGACCGCCCTGGCAGGAGCAGATCCGTCAAGGACATGCTTCGATTATCACGCAGCGTTCCCGCGGGCCGCGGCAGGGACTCGCGGGCCGGTGCAGCGACCGGCCGGCTGGCGCCGCGAAGGCCGATTAGACTCGGGACCATGCCCAGTTCCCCGGAAGCTTCCCGGTGGCGGTTCCTGATCACCCCCAAGTGGCTGGCCTGGCACGCATTCGTGATCCTCAGCGTGGTAGGGATGGGATGGCTTGGCTACTGGCAGCTGCGCCGGGCAGAGGCGGGAAACGCGCTCAGCTGGGCATACACCTTCGAATGGCCGCTCTTCGCGATCTTTGCAGTGGTCTTCTGGATCAAGACCATCCGGGACGAGATCCATCCCCCCGCCCCGGCCACCTGGCAGGAGGAGGCCGGGCTCCCGGTCGGCGCGCGGCAGCGCGGCGACGCCGGTGAGCCCGACGGCGAGGAGGACGGGGACCTCATCGCCTACAACGCTTACCTGGCTCGCCTCGCCAAGGAAGTGAGGGGTCATGGCCGGTGGCACGGCCTCAGGTAGCGGCCACACCCGCGACGAGCGCGCGAAGGAAGTGCAGCGAGTGCGCCTGAACGTCGTCCTGTACCGGGTGATGGCCTACGTGACCGGCGTGGTGCTCATCGTCTTGTGTGTGCTGGCGATCATGCAGGCGTTTGTGAACGACGAGGCGGCGGTGAGCGTCGTCGGGCAGATTCACGGCGGGCTGTACATCGTCTACGTGCTGGTGGCGTTCTCGCTGTGCCGGAGGCTGCGGCTGCCAGCCTGGCCGACGGTGGCGGTGCTGCTGGCCGGCACCATCCCGGTGATGACGTTCATCGTGGAGCGCTGGATTACCCACCGTTACATCGAGCCCGCCCTGGCCCGAGCCACCGCCGCAGCGAGCCCGCCGGTGCCGGAGCCGCGCCCGTGACCCTGTCAACTGCGCCGCCAGCTGGCACCCAGCCGTTCGCCGTGCCGGCGCTGTCCATTTCCACCCTGGTCACGGCCACAGCGCATACTCGCAGACATGCCGACTGCCTTCCTTGATCATCCTGGGCCGCTGGCCTTCGCCCACCGGGGCGGCGCGGCTCACGCCCCGGAGAACTCCTGGCGTGCGTTCGAGCACGCGGTCGGGCTCGGCTACGAGTACCTGGAGACCGACGCGCAGGCGACGGCGGACGGGGTGCTCATCGCGTTCCATGACCGCACGCTGGGCCGGATCACCGGCCAGCCGGGCCGGGTCTCCCGGCTCACGCTCAAGGACATCGCGCGCGCCCGCGTCGGCGGCACCGAGCCGATCCCGGTCCTGGAGGACCTGCTGGCTGCCTGGCCCGACGTGCGCTTCAACATCGACGTGAAGGACGCGCCGGCGGTCGCGCCGCTCGCGCGGGTGCTGCGGCGGACCAACGCGTGGGACCGGGTCTGCGTGGTCTCCTTCTCCGCCAGCAGGCTCCGTGCCGCCCGGCGGGCGCTCGACCGGCCGGTGTGCATGGCCGCGTCACCGCTGGGAACGGCGATGGTCAGGTTCGGCGGGCTGCGTGCCCCCCGCGACTCCCGTGGCCCGCACCGCCACCACCTCACGCGGCGGCCGCCTGCTGCGGGCCCTACGGCCGCGGCAGCGCGCCGGCCGCGCGCCGCGGCCGGCCGCCGCGAGCCGCTGGCGGAGCGCCTGGCGGGGGCCGGGGTGCGATGCGTCCAGGTTCCCGAACCCGTGGCGACGCGGGCCTTCATCGGCCGTGCCCATCAGCTGGGGCTCCAGGTGCATGTGTGGACCGTGAACGACCGCCCCACCATGGAAGGCCTCCTGAACCTTGGGGTCGACGGGATCATGACCGACGAGACCGTGACCCTGCGCGAGGTGCTGGTCGGCCGCGCGCAGTGGCATCCCCGCGTGGCCGGCTAGGCACGCTCGGTGCCGGTGGCCGCCATGGCCCGGGCCGAACAGGGCCGGCCACGGCGGGGTTGGAACCGGGGCAACATGGGAATCTTGTCCGGGTACTCAGCGTTAACGACGTGGAAAGCTGAGCGCCTGGGAGGCAATGCCATATGGCCGAACGCGCACTTCGCGGCACCCGGCTCGGAGCGACGAGCTACGAGAACGACCGGAACACCGACCTGGCGCCACGCCAGGAGATCGCTTTCGACTGCCCCAAGGGCCATCACTTTACCGTGCCGTTCGCCGCGGAAGCGGAAGTCCCCGCCACCTGGGAGTGCCGGGTCTGCGGCACTATCGCCCTTACCGCCACTGGTGACCAGCCGAGCCCGAAGAAGACCAAGCCACCGCGCAGCCACTGGGACATGCTGCGCGAGCGGCGTTCCATAGCCGACCTGGAGCAGGTGCTCGCCGAGCGGCTCGCCCTGATCAGGGGGGAACGCGGGCTCGACGACGAGGCCGAGTCGAAGGAGCCCCGGGCGAGGCAGCGCAAGAGCGCCTAGCCAGGCGCCAGCGCCGCTGGTGCGGGCCGGGACCTGATCCGGCTGGCCCGGGCGGGCGCGGCTACCGTGAGGTACCGCGACCCGGCCGCAGGCGGGTGGCGATGCCCCAGACGGTGACCCGCCAGAGCGCTTCGACGACGATAGCCCTGCTCATCTTGCTGGCCCCGCGCTCACGCTCGACGAAGGTGATCGGGACCTCGGTGACCGTCAGCCCTGCCCGGATGGTCCGCCGGGCGAGGTCGATCTGGAAGCAGTATCCCTGGGAGTCCACGTCGTCCAGGTCGATGCGGCGCAGCGTGGACGCACGGAAGGCGCGGTAGCCGCCGGTCGCGTCCTTGAGCTTGAGGCCGAGCATCAGCCGGGTGTAGGTGTTGCCGCCGCGGGACAGCAACTCGCGCGATCTGGCCCAGTTGAGCACGGCCCCGCCGGGGACATAGCGCGATCCGAGGACGAGATCGGCATGCACCAGTGCGTTCAGCAGGCTGGGCAGCTCCTCCGGCTGGTGCGAGCCGTCCGCGTCCATCTCCACCATCGCGCCGTAGTCCCGCTCCAGCGCCCAGCGGAAGCCGGCGATGTAGGCGGCTCCCAGGCCTGCCTTGCCGGCCCGGTGCAGGACATGGATGTGCGGGTCGCCGCCGGCCAGCTTGTCGGCGATCTCGCCGGTGCCGTCCGGGCTGTTGTCGTCCACGATCAGCAGGTGCGCATCGGGCACGGCGCTGCGGACCCGATTCGCGATGACCTCGATGTTGTCCCGCTCGTTGTAGGTGGGGATGATCACGGCCACCGGGGCCACCGGGCCAGCCGTGCTGCCAGGCGAACTGGTCACGTATTCCTGCCTTCGCGCATGCCGGGCACTTCCCCCATGGGACGTCATAGCAGGGTACCCCGCTTGCCAGTACCGGCCGCCGATGGGTGATTTGTGGTAGCCCGCCAGGAAAGCTTTTTACTTTGCGCATAACCGCGCAAGAGAAATCCCCGCGAGACAGGCCCGGCCATCCCCTTCGGACCGGAGTCCGCGACGAGCGCGGCTCTCCGTTGTCTCCTGGCCGCCGGGCCCTGTCCGGGCCTTTCGCCCCTGTCCAGCGACTCCCCCGCGCCGGACTCCGCGGCAGCCTAGCCCCGGTCACCGCGATGTCAACCGCCGCGGTCAGCCGAGTTCCGCGCTCCTGTCCGGCCAGCTTCCCACGGTGGGGGGCCAACGGGGCGCCCCTGGTTCCGTGTGTCCCAGGACGGTACGATTGAGCCTCTCCCAGCGTGCGAAGGGCGGGCATGGCACTCCAGGTGTCACCCAGCGGTCTAGGGCCGGGCGGGACCTCCCCTGGATTGCTGGCAGTTCACCTGCGGACCGGATTAATCCCTCGGCCATTTCGAGTAAGGCCTGGCGACCGCCTGCCCCGACCGTGTGAGCTGTGAGCGTGCCCGCTCCCGTTCACTCCTATCAGTCACCTTCCTGCAGGAGGACGAGCAAATGACAGAAAGTCAGGAGGCGCAGGTCTCCGAGGCTCAGATTGCCGTGCACTGGCGCGAGGAGGAGTACATCTATCCTCCGGAGTCGTTCATCGCCCAGGCCAACGCGGCCGATCCGGCCATCTTCGACCGGTTTGCCGAGGACCGTTTCCCGGAGTGCTTCACCGAGTACGCGGACCTGCTGAGCTGGGACAAGAAATGGGACACGGTCCTGGACACGAGCAACCCGCCCTACTGGAAGTGGTTTACCGGCGGGCGGCTGAACGCCTCCTACAACTGCGTGGACCGGCATGTGGCCGCCCACGGCAACAAGGCGGCCCTGATCTGGGTTCCGGAGCCGGAGTCGGCCGAGCCGGTCGCCGTCACCTACCGCGATCTCTTTCACCGCGTGAACGAGTTCGCGGCGCTGCTGCGGGACTTCGCCGGGCTCAAGGCCGGTGACCGGGTGACGCTGCACATGCCGATGGTTCCCGAGCTGCCGGTGACGATGCTCGCCTGCGCCCGGCTCGGCGTCATCCACTCGCAGGTGTTCGGCGGCTTCAGCGGCAACGCCTGCGGCACCAGGATCGCCGACTCGGGCAGCCGGGTGCTGATCACGATGGACAGCTACTACCGCAGCGGCGACCTCGTCGATCACAAGGTGAAGGCCGACGAGGCGCTGGCCGAGGCGCACAAGCAGGGCCAGGAGGTCGACAAGGTGCTGGTGTGGCGGCGCCACCCCGGCCAGTACGGCTCGCAGACGCCCATGGCCGAGGGCCGGGACTTCTTCGTCGACGAGGTGATCGGCTCCTACCGCGGCCAGCTCGTGGAGCCGGTCTCCCTGCCCGCCGAGGCGCCGCTCTTCCTCATGTACACCTCGGGCACCACCGGGCGCCCCAAGGGCGCACAGCACAGCATCGGCGGCTACCTCGCCTACGTGGCCGGGACCTCGAAGTACTACCAGGACATCCACCCCGACGACACCTACTGGTGCATGGCCGACATCGGGTGGATCACCGGCCACTCCTACATCGTCTATGGGCCGCTGTCCCTCGGCACGACAAGCGTGATCTACGAGGGAACGCCCAACTACCCCGACGCCGGGCGGCCCTGGCGGATCGCCGAGCGTCTCGGCGTGAACATCTTCCACACCTCGCCCACCGCCATCCGGATGCTGCGCAAGGTAGGCCCCGACGAGCCGGCCAAGTACAACTACCACTTCAAGCACATGACCACGGTCGGCGAGCCGATCGAGCCGGAGGTCTGGCGCTGGTACCACAAGGCGGTCGGCAAGGGCGAGGCCGTCATCGTGGACACCTGGTGGCAGACCGAGACCGGCGGGTTCCTCGGCAGCTCGCTGCCGGCCCTGAAGCCGATGAAGCCGGGCAGCTGCGGCCCGGCGGTGATCGGCATCTACCCGGCCATCTACGACGAGGAAGGGAACGAGGTTCCGGACGGCAGGGCCGGCAACATCTGCATCCGCAACCCATGGCCGGGCATCATGCAGACGATCTGGGGCCAGCCCGAACGGTTCGTCGACGTCTACTACGCCAAGTACAACAAGAACCCGGACAGCAAGGACTGGCACGACTGGCCCTACTTCGCCGGCGACGGCGCGGTCCGGGCACCCGACGGGTACTACCGGATCCTCGGCCGCGTCGACGATGTGATCAACGTGGCCGGGCACCGGCTGGGCACCAAGGAACTGGAGTCGGCGGCGCTGACCGTACCCGAGATCGCGGAGGCGGCTGCGGTCCCGGTCGTGGACGACATCCGCGGCCGCGCGGTCGAGATGTACGTTTCGCTCAAGCCCGGCTTCGCCGCCAGCGACGAGATGGCCGGCAAGGTCACCCGGGCGATCGAGGTCGAGATCGGAAAGATCGCCCGGCCGAAGCATGTGTGGATCGTGCCGGACATGCCCAAGACCCGGTCCGGCAAGATCATGCGGCGGGTGATCGCCTCGGTGTCCAACTTCGCGGACATCGGGGACGTCACCACGCTGGCCAACCCGGAGATCGTCGAGGGCATCCGGCACCGCGTGCAGAGCGAGAAGGTGAGCAAGAACGAGGTGCCGAGGGAGTTGACCGAGGCGGAGTACGAGGAGATCAAGTCGTTCGGGGCGGAGTAGCGGGGGTCAATGTCGCTCGGGCAGGCGCCGCACTCCTACGGCACGTCGGCGTACCCTACGGCACCGCCAGGAGCGCCTGGGGGGCGAGAAGTGGTTTTCCTGGCTCGGGTGGTGGGGGGTTAGAGGGGGAGGCCGGCTTCTAGGAGGGACAGGCCCTCCTCGAAGTTCTTGGCGAAGTCGGTCACGTCCTCGCCGGGGGCCGCGAACCAGGCAGCCATGGCGACGCCTACCACCGCGCCTGCGAACACGCGGATCGCCGGGTCGGAGGGATCGCGGCCGGAGCGCTCGGCCAGCGCGGCCCCGATGATGCCGATCGTGCGGGCGAACTCGTCCAGGCTGCGGGCGCGCACGGCGGGCACGGTGAGGGCCAGTTTCGTGCCCTCCCGGACCTGCGCGAACTGCTCGGCGGACAGGCTCGCGAACGCCGCACGCATGCCTTCCCGGAGGGCGGCGACCGGGCTGAGGTTGGCAGGCTGGGCCCTGACCGCCTCCAGCCAGAGCAGGTCCATGTCGTCTTGCAGGACGACGTCTTCCTTGGTCGGGAAGTAGCGGAAGAACGTGCTCGGCGAGACCTCGGCGGCCTCGGCGATCTGCTCCACCGTGGTGGCGTCGTAGCCCTGCTCGCGGAACAGCCGGAACGCGTGCTCCCGGATGGCGGCGCGTGTCCGCGCCTTCTTCCGCTCGCGCAGCCCGGGCTTGGCCGTCCCCGGCTGGCCCGGCTGGCCCGCGCGGGCGGGCGGCTGGGCCGGGAGTTCAGGCAGCGCGCTCATGCGCCGATTCTGCACCTTCCGCCGCCTCCCCGGTAGCCGCCGGGCCGGTGGCCGCCGCCGTGGCCCGCCACGGCAGGAAGGCCAGCGCCAGCGCGACCCCGGCCACCGCCAGCCCGGCACTCACCCACAGCATCAGCCCGATTCCGTGCACGAACGCCGAGCGGACCGAGTCGAGCAGCGCCGGGGAGCCGAGCTGGCGCGCCGCCGCGATGCCCTCGAACACGCTGCTGCGCACCGCCCCCGCGGTCGCCGCGGGCAGGCCCGCCAGCGGCAGCTGGGAGTGGTAGCCCGACGCGATCACGCTGCCGAGGACGGCGGCCGACAGCGGGGCACCCGCCTTCTGGACCGCCTGCATGACCGCGGAGCCGATCCCGGCGCTCTCCTTCGGGATGTCCACCAGGGCGGCGGACGCGGCGGTCGCCAGGGCCAGCCCGAAGCCGACCCCGCAGATACCGGTCCAGGTGGCGATGAACGCGTCCCCGGTGCCGGCGGTCATGGTGGTGCCGAGCACCAGGCCAGCGGCCAGGATGGCGAACCCCAGCGCGACCGTGAGCTTGGCGGTCGCCCGGCTGGCCACCCGGTCGGCCAGCCCGGCGCCGAGGGCAAGGCCCACCATCAGGGGCAGCAGCCGCACCCCGCTGCCCATCGCGTCCACGCCCAGGATGGCCTGGAAGAACTGCGGCGCCGCGAACAGCAGGCCGAACATCGCGAAGATGCCGAACGCCTGCAGGATGGTGCCCCAGGTGAACCTGGCCGACCGGAAAAGGCTGAGATCCACCAGCGGCTGGCTGCCAGGCCGCCGGGTGAGATGAAGCTCCCATGCGGCAAAGGCCGCCAGCAACGCCGCCCCGCCCACGATGCCGGAGATCGCCGTGGGTGAGGACCAGCCGTACTGCCCGGCCGCGATGAAGCCGTAGATCAGGATCGCGAGCCCTCCGCACGACGTCGCGATCCCGGCCAGGTCCAGGCCGGGGCGGCGGGCGGCGCGCGATTCCGGTACCAGCACCGTGACCGCGACCAGCCCGATCACCACCACCGGCAGGTTCATCAGGAACACCCAGCCCCACCAGTAGTTGGACAGCAGCCAGCCGCCGAGGATCGGGCCGATCGGCAGCGCCAGGAAGTTGGCCGCCGCCCACACGCCGACCGCCCTGGTCCGCTCCTGGTCGGTGAACATCACCGCGACCACCGACAGCACCAGCGGGACCATGGCGCCCGCAGCGAGCCCGAGCACCGTCCTCGCGGCGATGAACGCCCCCGCGTTCGGCGCGTACGCACACGCGAGCGACCCGAGGCCGAACACGCTGAGCGCGCCGATCATGACCTTCTTGCGCCCGAACCGGTCCCCGAGCAGCCCTCCCGGCAGCAGCGCCACGGCCAGCGCCAGCGTGTACGCGGAGACGAACCACTGCAGATCAGTTGCCGAGGCATGCAACGACACCGCCAGCGTCGGCAGCGCCACGCTCAGCACCGTGGCATCCAGGCCCACGGCCAGCACGCCCAGCGTCAACCCCGCCAGCGCCCACCACTTCCGCGCCCCCACCCCGGCAACAGTCATGACACTCACTACCTCTCGCTATCTCCCCCAATCTGGATGCTACTCTCAGTTAGGAGTGACATGCAACAGCTTGTGGATGTCAGGAAGAGTGATGTCTGTCACGGACGGACGGTGCGTCTGGTACCGGCTCAACGCCTTGTGCCAGACGCACACGCCCGCCCGTCTGTGCAGGTGTGCCTCTCATGCCGCCGCCCGGAGGGCGGCCGATTAGCCGTCAGTCAGCAGCCATTGCGCTTGTCAGTCTGCTGCTGGGACGACGACGGTCCCCGTCGCGGTAACCACGACCAGTGGCTCGTCGAGAACCCGC
>DASYQM010000357.1:0-4006 GCA_036005525.1 Streptosporangiaceae bacterium | reverse complement strand
GCAGGCGCGGACGTCGCGTTCGCGTTCGCGCTGCTGCGGTGCGGCACGCCCGAGCAGTTCGAGCGCCAGCCTGACCAGCGGCTGCGGCTCACCATCGGCCTGCGCAAGGCCGGCGGCCGGTGGACGGTCGCCCATGAGCACCACTCCTTCGCGGACGCGACCGAGCCCCCGGAGGTGTCGGCCGCCCAGGTGCGAGCGGTGCACGAGCAGTGGTTCGATCGCACAGCGGCGAAGGACCTTGACGGGCTGATGGAGCACATCGCGCCGGACATCGTGTCCTACGAGCAGGCGGGACCGCTGCAGTACACCGGCATCGACGACGTCCGCGAGGTGTGCCGCCGCGGTCTCGCATCGTCGTCCGGGCGGATCGATTTCGACATTCCCGATCTCACCGTCAGAACGGATGGCGAGCTGGCCGTGGCGTGGGGCCTGGACCGGATCGTTGCCGACGGCGGCGAAACCCGCTCCCGCGGTACCCGGGTCTTCGAGCGGCGCGACGGCCAGTGGCAGCTGGTGCACCAGCACCTGTCGATCCCGGTGGCGGACGAGGAGTAGCCAGGCTTGAGCCGCGTCACCGGGCGTCTTCGTCAGGTTCGTTTCGGTCGCCGGCCGCTGGCGCTGCGGCGTGGAAGGCCTCGAGTGCTTCGCCGGGGGTGTCGTAGTAGGCGCCGGGGCCTAGGACTGCGCTGATGCCGTAGCGGTCGAGTTGCTGGCGCACAGGGCCGAGGACGCTGCTGACGACGAACCGGATGTGCTGCCGGTGGACGTGCTCAATGATCCTGCTGAGGGTCACGGATGCGGTGTAGTCGACATCTCCGATGGCTGCGCAGTCGAAAACGATCCATCGCAGCGGGCCGCCGTGGCCGGCCAGGGCCGCGACGTCCTCGAGGAACTTGGAAGCATTGGCGTAGTAGAGGCTGGTACCGAATCGGTAGACCACCAGCCCCTCCTCGGTCCGGGCACCCGGCACGACCAGGGTGGGCTTCCAGTGCCCGGCCGGTGACTTCACCAGGACGTAGTTTCGTGGACTGTAGCTGTGACGCAGATGGTCAACGACCGAGGCAACGACGGCGAGTGCGATGCCGTACTCGACCCCCAGCGCCACCACCGCGGCCGTGGTGAGCAGGGCAACGGCGAACTCGGGTTTGCGGACGGCCAGGATGCGGCGCATCCCGCCGACGTCAATCAGGTCGATGGCGATGAGGAAGACCACCGCCGCCAGGGCGGCGTTCGGCAGGTAGGCGAGCGGCCCGGTGAGCAGCAGCAGCACGATGAGGACCACGCCGGCGGTGGTGAGCTGGGCCAGCTGGCTGCGGCCGCCCGCGCTGTCGACTATCTGCGCTTTGGTCGGGCTCCCGTTGACGACGAACGTGCCGGAGAACGCGGCGGCAACGTTGGCAGCGCCCAGGCCGACCAGGTCGGTGTCCTCGCTGAATGCCTCCTCGTACTTCACGGCGTAGGCACGCGAGGTGGCCGCGCTTTGGGCGAGGATGACCACGAACATCGACACCGCGGCGCCGAGCAGCGCGGCAGCATCGTGCCAGCCCAGGGCCGGCAGTCCCAGGGTCGGCAGCCCGCGCGGGACGGGGCCGACGACGGTCACGCCGCGGCTGGCCAGGTCGGCGGCCCAGCTCACGACGATCGCGATGATCACCGCTATCAGCGGGCCGGGGATCTGGCGGGTGATCCGGCGCGCGGCGAGCACGATCACGATGACCCCGATCGACACTGCCACGTCTGCCCTATGCGTGTCCGGGAGCGCGCGCACCACCCCCAGCAGCTTGGTAAGGGTCTCCTGGCCCGCGGCAGTGACCCCGAGCATGTCAGGGAGCTGGCCGGCAGCCACCTGAATGCCGACGCCGGCCAGGAACCCAACCAGCACCGTGCGGGACAGGAAATTCGCCACGAACCCGAGCCGGGTCAGCCGGGCGAGCAGCAGCAGCCCGCCGACCAGCAGGGCCGCCATCCCGGCCAGCCGGACGTATCGCTCCGACCCGGCCACCGCCAGGCCGGTGAGGGCGGCGGCGAGGATGACGGCGGTTGCCGAGTCGGCGGCCACGACGAGGTGGCGTGACGAGCCAAGGACGGCGAACACGGCAATCGGCAGAAGCATCGTGTACAGGCCAGTCACGACCGGCATCCCGGCGATCCTGGCGTAGCCCAGAACCTCCGGGATGCCAAGGCCGGCCAGCGTGAGTCCGGCCAGGACATCGGCCGGTACCCGGGACCGCTCAATGGGCAGCACTCCCCGCATCACAAGCAGGGCCCGCAGCCATCCTCGCCAGCGGCCCGCGGAGCGATCCGGCACCGTCTCACCACCCCCATCCCAGGCCGTTTGGCGTTCGTTCATCATCTCGCCGCCCGGCGTTACTCCGGCCATCGCAGCCTCCGGATCACCGGGACGACTGGATCAGGCAGGGATGGGTCGCGGTCGCGGGCGGCCAGACCTGACGCGGGGATCAGGCGACGGTCAGGCCCCGCACCGGCGCAGAGAGCAGGGCCGCCTGGGCGGGGCTGGGGTCCGCCGCTGGCCGCAGACGATCTCGGCGAAGCACGGCTCATGGCTTATCGTGCGAGTGAACAGTAGGTGAACCAAGAAAGGCAAGTAGATGATGGTCGCCAAGCGGCCCTAGCGCGGGGAGGTGCCACAGGTGAGTGTGGATGGCCATTTCGAGCGGGTAGCCACCGTCTATGAGTCGCTGCGCACCACGGACGAGGCGCCGGTGCACGCGATCGGCCAGTTCCTGCCCGGCCGGCCCGTCACCGGCCTGGATATCGGCTGCGGGACGGGACGGTACACCCGGCTGCTGCGCGGGTTGCTGCCACACGGGTCGCTCCTGGCCGGGTGCGACCTCTCGGCGGCCATGCTGGCACAGCTCAGGACCGGCAGGCGCGGCCGCGGCCGCGAGGTGATGCCGCTGCTGGCAGCCGCCGAGGAGCTGCCGCTACGGCCCGCCTGCCTCGACCTGGTCACCGCGTTCAACTGCGTTCACCACTTCGACCTGGGCCGCTTCCTGGGCGCCGCCGCCCGGGTGCTGAAGCCCGGCGGCCAGCTGTTCATCTACACCCGCACCCCGCAGCAGAACGCGCGGACGATCTGGGGCCGCTACTTCCCGGGATTCACCGAGCACGAGCAGCGCCTGCACAGCGAGGCCGCGCTCCGGGACGCCGTCCAGCGGGCCGACGGGCTCCAGATGGCCACCACCCAGACCTTCCAGCATCAGCGCACCAGCACGGCCGAGCGGCTGGCGGCCCAGGCCGAGGGCTACCACTACTCCACCTTTTCCTTCTACCCCCCGCACGAGCTGCGCGCAGCCATCACAACGTTCCTGGCCCGCCTGCCCAGCCAGCAGGTCTCCTGGGTGGACGAGCACCTGCTGGTCGTCGCCGACCGCTGCGGCGGCAACCAGGCAGAACCCGACGGCCGGGCCAGCCCAGCGAGCTAGCACAAAGGCATCCGGCGCATGGCCGAGCCTGCGCAGACCTGCCCGGCTCGGCCCCTGCCGCGGCTACGTGCGTCTGTACTCCTGGATCGCCCACGTGTTCCCGTCGGGATCGTCGAAGAAGCAGTAACGTGAGCCAGGCGTGCCTTCGGGTCCCAGCTGCTGTATGTCGCTGATGCCCACGCCCCGGCCGGCGAGTTCGCCGCGGACGGCGCCGAGGTCGTCGACGACGAGCTGGACTCCCTTGACCGAGCCGGGCTGGCCAAGCGGCAGGCCCTCGCCGATCACCACCGAGCAGGCCGATCCGGGTGGCGTCATCTGCACCACCCGCATGTTCTGGGTGGGCCTGACGTCGTGGTCCAGGCCGAAACCGACCTGCCGGGTGTAGAAATCCTTCGCGGCGTCGACGTCGCGCACTGGGATGGGAACGACTGCGAGCTTCATGTCCATGGCGTGCCCCTCTTGTGCCCGGCGGCGCAGTCCTACCCGGGTGCCGCCGCGAGAAACGGACTGCCCGTCGGGCAGCCTTCATGATCGGGCGCGCGCAGGCTTAGTGGCCGGCG
>DASYQM010000356.1:0-20443 GCA_036005525.1 Streptosporangiaceae bacterium | reverse complement strand
GCCGCCTCGCGCATCGACCATTCCAGCGCCCGGTGAGCGTCATGCGATCCGTCGATGCCCACGGTGATTCCAGGCATTGCCAGCTCCTTCGAGTTGGGGATGTCCGGCCGGGTAGCCGGAAGCTCCGGGTTTCAGGATCGGGCTGGCGGCATGTCCATCCCCAGGGGCATTCGGGCAGCGACCGGTGGCCATTGGTCCTGGAGGAATCCCATCCGCCGGTGACCAAGGACTCTGGGATTCGGGCCGGCGAGCGGCCCAGGATAGGAGCGCGGAACGAGGGTGCCCGATGCCCGGGTACCCGGAAGGTCGGGGCTGATGCGGGCGAGCCGTGCTGAGATCGTCGCCGCCGGTGCCGCAGCCGGCTACCTGAGCCTGCAGTGGCTCAGACGCAGCTACGGCGCCACGAGGGCCGAGCGCCGGCGCCGCCTGCCAGGCGATGACCTGATACGTGACCCGATGGCCGTGACGACTCACGCCATCACGATCGGGGCTCCGCCGGAACGGATCTGGCCCTGGCTGGTGCAGATGGGCTGGCATCGCGGTGCGTGGTACACGGCGGAGTGGGTCGATCGGCTGCTGTTCCCCGCGAACGGGCGGAGCGCCGACCGCATCCTTCCCGAGTTCCAGCACCTTGCGGTCGGCGACCATGTCCCCGACGGGCCTCCGGAAGCCGGCTGCGAGTTCATCGTCGCCCAGCTTGAGCCGGGCCATCACCTCGTTCTGCATTCCGAAGACCATCTGCCGCCCGGGTGGAAGCAGCGCTACGGCGCCTGGATCGACTGGACGTGGGTGTTCGTCCTCGGCGACCTCGGCGACGGGAGGACCCGGTTCATCGTCCGCAGCCGCTGGCGCGCCGGGCCGGCGTGGGTCGCAGCCGGTTACCTGCTGGCGGTTATCCCGGCCGACTTCGTCATGTCCCGCCAGATGCTTCGCGGCGTCAAGTCACGGGCGGAACGGACCTGCGTGATCGGGCCGCCGATCGGCCAAGCGGGGGATGGCCGGCCGGCGGCACCGCCGTTGTGCGAATTACTGGCCGTGCTCGGCTTGGGTGACGAATCCCGAGCAGAGCAGGTCCAAAGCGGTGATGTGCCCGCCGCTGCCGGTGATCGCAAAGACGTGCTGCTCGGCGAGGCGGCGCCGTCCGGATGTCCCGGTGGGGGTGAGGCTGACTCGCCAGCGCATGTACAGGCGTGGCCCGATCTCGCCGACAGTTCCGTCAGCCAGCTCAAGATCGTCTGGCCCGCCGAACAAGGACCGGAACCAGCCGGCCACGTCGTCGCGGCCGGCCATGTCAATGGGCCCACGTGGGACCAGAGCCCGCAGCCGAACGGCGGGATCGAGGCAGTCGGCCAGCGCGGCGAAGTCCTGGCGGGCGAGCGCCTCGATGAGCAGCCCGCCGACCGACCACCGGGGCGTCGGCTCGCTGGTGGCCTCGGCCATTGTTGTCAGCTCAGTGTCCATGCTTGAGTTGTACGCGGCCCGGGATCACCGGGCATCGGTTATTCGCCCGATATTCCTGTCAGGTGCCGGCGCGGGAATCGACGAGGCCGTGCCGCATGGCGAACATGGCGGCCGCGCCGCGGGTCGAAACGCCGATCTTCGCGTAGGCGTGCTCGACGTGGCTGCTCACCGTGCGGGCCGACACCGACAGCCGCTGAGCCATCTCCTTGTTGGAAAGGCCACGGGCCAGCAGGGCCAGGATCTCGGCCTCCCGTGGGGTGAGATCGCATGGGAGCGCCGGCCGGTGGCGGACACGGTGCCCGGCGGCGGCCAGCACCGCATTCACGGCCTCGCCGTCGAGGCGGCCGGCCACCGCCTCGTCCCGCAGCGCCGCGGCGGCCTCGGCGGCGCCGCGCGCGGCTCGATAGGGTCTGCCCTCACACATGGCGTGGTAGGCATCCGCGGTCGCCACCACCCGCGCCGACAGGGAAAGGCCGTCACCGTGCACGCCACGCGGATAGCCAGAGCCGTCTATCCGTTCGTGATGCAGTCCCGCCAGTGCGCCGATCTCGGCCAGGCGGGCCGGGCGGGCCAATATCCGTTCCGTCAGATATGGGTGAGTGCGCACCCGCTCCCGGTCAGCGCCCGACAACGGGGCAGGCTTGTCCCAAATCCCGGCGGATACGCCGATCGCGCCGAGATCATGCACCAGGGCCGCCCGTTCGACCCGGGTGACCTCGTCGGCCGGCAGGCCGAGCCGGCCGGCCGCCCCGGCGGCAAGGCCGGCAACGCCTGCCGAATGACCGGTCCAGGACGGTGACTTGAGGTCGGCGTAGTCGGCGAACACCCGCAACACCCGCGTCAGATCGGCCTCGCTGAGTTCCGGGCCCAGGTCGCTGTCACCGGTGATGACCGCATCCCACGCGTCGACCTCGCTCACGCCCTCCAGCAGTTCGCCCGCGCGGGCGCAGAACAAGTCCACCAGCGCCGGGTCGAACTCGGGTGCCCGCCGGGAGCGGAGCATGTCGGTCGCGGCATCGGCCCCGTAGAGGCGGTGGAACACCTCGACGTCGTCGGCGATCTGCACCACCCTCATCGCCGGGTCGATCTGCTCGCCCGCGCGGTGGCCCGGGACGCCCTTGCAGTCCCAGCGTTCGAAGGCCTGCTGCAACGCCCCGCCGACCTGGCCAGCCAGCCCCAGGCGATCGGCGATGTCCCCGGTGACCTGGCAGTGGCCCAGCATGGAACTCGTGGCGCGCTCGGGCCCGCCTGCCAGGAACCGGCCGATCATCGTGAGCCGCCGCACCGGGCCCGAACCGTCGCCGACGTGCCCCAACACGAACCGGAGCATCGGCATCCCGGTCTTATCGACCTGGTAGCTGTCCGCCCGCAGCCGCTGATCGTCACCGAACCAGGTGGCCAGCTCGTGGGAGTCGGCCACGCATCCCACCCAGGCCAGCAACGAGACGTAGAACACCGCCGTCTGCTGCTCCTCCGGCAATCGGGCCGCTGCGGCAAGCCGCCGGGCGATCACCGTCTGGCGCAGCACATGCTCCTGCGGCAGGCCCAACCCCAGATCCGTTGCCAGTGACAGCGCGGCCACCAGCTCCGCCAGCCTTACCCCTGACAACCGGTCCCCGGCATCCACGCAGCACACGGTACAGGGGCAGGCCTGCCTTCATCCCGGAACCGGCCCTGCACCGTCAGCTGCTGCCGGGCGGGCGCGGGGCCGGCCGAGATCCTGCTTGCGTCCCTTCGTCCGGGTCAGTGCTCCGGGTCGATGCCGTCGAAGGCCGGCACGCGGACGGTCCTGTGGCCGCGCGTGCCGCCGAGAATCACCTTCCGGAATGAGACGTTGTTACTCATCGTCGTCTCGTACAGCAGATGCTCTGGGTTGGCGATGACCTCGACGTAGTACGTGCCATTGGGCAGGTGGGTGATGTCGAACGACTGGCCGGCGCGGTTCTGGAAGTAGGTGTCACCCCAGCCAAGCGGCAGCGCTTCCTGGACCCACAGGGTCGTCGGCGAGCCGCAACCACCGAACCCGAGGAACGGCGGTTGCCAGACCGCGTTCGGCAGCACCAGGTTGATCGCGTCCGTCGGGGCGATGCAGAACCCCACCTTGTGGCTCCGAACGGCCAGTGACTTGCCGGCGTTGAGCAGCCGGTACTGCGCGAACTGCTCGAAGTGCCAGTGGTTGTGCCCGTGCTTGCTGTCGAAGCCCATCGTTCCGGCCCGGGCCCGGCCGATGATCTGGCCGTCCTGCCAGAAGTACTGATAGGCCTTCATCACCGGCGAGCCGTTGGAGCGGAAGCCCTGGACGTCGAGCTGGGCGTTGCCGCCGATCCACACATTGGCCCCGAAGTTCAGGTGGTCCGACGCCGGGTGCGCCGACGTCGCCCGCGTATGAGAGGTGCGGATCCCGAAGGACGGGAGGGGCACCAGGTCAGGCAGCGCTGACGCCGGCGGGTTGGTGAGGGTCGGTGCGCTCGGCAGGCGCGGGAGCGACCCGGCCCTGGTCCGGGGGCTGCGGTGCGACGCGCCGCAGCATCCCGTTCCCTTGACCACCTTGACCTTGACGGTCGCCGTGGCGTCGGCGGCGGAGATGTTCAACAGCTGCACGAACGTGGGCGCGATGGTCTCGGTCACGTGGTAGGTGCCGAGGCTCAGCCGGAAACGAGTGCCGAAGAACTGGAACGGATCGGCGCCCCATCCGTTCGCCACGCCCCACACCGAGCCCAGCTGGAAGGGATTGGACCTGCAGCCGAACGGATACGGCGATGTGACGGCGCCATCCGGGACGGCCTTTTTGCGGGTTGAAGACATTCGGGCAGAACGTCATCGTCCTCGACGCCACCACCTTGCCGCTGGAGTTCGTCACCTTGACATGCAAGAAGCTCCGTAGGCCCGACCAGCCGGCCAGCACCGTAGCGGGCAGGGGACGGTCTGAGTGGAGCCATCGGGCAGGTGGATGACCTGTGTGATCGTCCGCGGCTCGCTGTAGCTGGCCCGCTGCACGTCAAACTCGAGCGCGGACCCGAGCGCCGCCACATAGATGCCGGGGTCCAGGTATACGTAGCGCCCGAACCGCTGCGCGGTGATGCTGTTCTGAGCCGCTATCAGTTTCACCCTCGGCCCGGGCGCGGCGGCAGCGGGGGCCGGTGCCGCCCCCAATGATGCGGTCGCCACCGCCGTGCATCCGGCGATGGCAATGGCAGCACCCCGGATCGTCCATCGTGGTCGTTTCAAGGCCCTCTCCTCCCGCTCCGTCCGTTGGTGACGGCGCATCACCAATACAACAGACGCCTGATGCGAGGTCGCCGTTGCAGTTAAATATCGATGGCTTGGATAACGATTCAGAATCAGCGCCGGCTTCGCGCTGACGTCATTGCGCGAGGTATGAACCGGAGCCATAGCGGTAACGCGGCGTGGCGCCTGGGCCCCCAAGGTGACGCTGCCCGAAACACACGCGCGCGGGCCCGGCGCCGACGATCCCCAGCGCCAGTTCGGCATGCGGTGAGGCCAGCCGGCGGCGGCTATGGCGTCGTGGCGTGGGCGGTCTCGTTGGCTTGCTGCGCTTCGCGGGCCAGCCCGGCGTCCTCCTCGCGATAGAGCAGCGTGGCCACTCCGACGGCGAAGAACACCAAGATCGCCGTGCCCAGGAACTCAACAGCGAACTTCCGGATCATTGCGCGTCCCCCCGACCATACGTGAACACTGGTCACAATTGCGTCGCCTGACCTCAGCTACGACGTTCCCGACCCTATCTTTCTGGTCCGCTCTCCCCGGCAGGGGGAGTGCCGCCTCGTGTGCGGCTGTCCCCGGCTGGCCGGAGTTTGGCATCATTGGGCCAGGTCAAGCTCGGCATAGACCCAGCCGGCTCGTGCATTCCAGCGGTCCGGCCAGATGTGCGCGTCATTGACGCTGACCTTGGACGAGGGAGATCACACCGTGCCTGCGCATACCCGGCCCGTCATCCGATGGAACCCCGCCGAGCAGGCATGGGAGACCACCTACCGGGGTTACGGCGTGCTCAGCGATCCCTGGCTGAACAAGGGCACCGCGTTCACCGGGTCCGAGCGTGCTGCGCTGGGGCTGACCGGCCTGCTGCCATCGCGGGTCCTCACCCTGGACCAGCAGGCTCAGCGCGCCTACCGGCAGTGCTCACGGCAGGCCAGCGACCTCGACAAGAACATCTACCTGACCGCCCTCCACGACCGCAACGAGGTCCTGTTCTACCGGGTGCTCACCGACCACCTCAGCGAGCTGCTCCCGATCGTCTACACCCCCACGATCGGCGAGGCCATCCAGCAATACAGCCACCAGTACCGCCGCCCACGCGGCGTCTACCTCAGCATCGATGCGCCGGACCAGATCGAGACCGCCCTGCGAGCCCCCGAGCTGTCCGCCCATGAGGTCGACCTCATCGTCGCCACCGACGCCCAGGCCATCCTCGGCATCGGCGACTGGGGCGTCGGCGGCATCGACATCGCGGCCGGCAAGCTCGCCGTCTACACCGCCGCGGCCGGGATCGACCCGGCCCGCACCCTGCCGGTGGTCCTGGACGTCGGCACGGACCGCCCGGAACTGCTGGACGATCCGCTCTACCTGGGCGTACGGCACAAGCGGCCCGCACAGGAGCCCTACGACGCCTTCATCGACTCCTACGTCACCACCGCACTGAAGATCTTTCCTCGCGCGCTCCTGCACTGGGAGGACTTCGGGCCCGGCAACGCCCGCCGCATCCTGGATCGCTACCGCGACCGGGTGCTCACCTTCAACGACGACATGCAAGGCACGGGCGCGGTGAACCTCGCCGCGGTGCTGGCCGGCGCCCGCGCCAGTCAAACCGTGCTCACCAAGCACCGCGTCGTCATCTTCGGCTCCGGTACCGCAGGCATCGGCATCGCCGACCAGCTCCACGACGCCATGACCAGCCAAGGACTGGACGTCGGCGGGGCGCGGGCACGACTGTGGTGCCTGGACCGCTACGGCCTGCTCACCGACGACATGGCCGGCCTGCGCGACTTTCAGGTCCCCTACGCGCGGCCTGCGGCCGAAGTCCGTGACTGGCCGGGCTACGGGACCCGCAGCGGTATCGGTCTCGCCGAGGTCGTGCGCCGCGTACACCCAACGATCCTGGTCGGCACCTCCACCCAGCACGGCGCCTTCACTCAGCAGATCGTGCAGGACATGGCCGCGCACGTGGACCGTCCCGTCATCCTTCCGATGTCCAACCCGACCACCCTCGCCGAGGCCACCCCGGCCGACCTGATCGCCTGGACCGGCGGCCGCGCCCTCATCGCCACCGGAAGCCCCTTCGACCCCGTCACCTATCAGGGGGTGACCTACCAGGTCGGCCAGGCGAACAATGCCCTGATCTTCCCCGGCCTCGGTCTGGGCGCGCTCGTGTCCCGGGCCAAGCGCATCACCGACCACATGATCGCCTCCGCCGCCCGGGCCGTCGCCGAACTCACCGACGCCGCCGCGCCCGGCGCGCCTCTGCTTCCGCCCATCGACGACCTTCGCACCACCTCGGCGCGAGTCGCCCTCGCCGTGGCCCTGGCCGCCGTGCATGACGGCGTCGCCGAGCAGGCCGGTATCACCGCCGAATCCGTGCGAGCCGCCATGTGGAAACCCCAGTACGCCCCCGTGCACGCCGTCTAAACGCCTTCAATGGCGGGGATGACAGAAGGTCGGAGGGTGGCCGACTGAAGGTGCCGCGCTACGCTTCCTGTGCATCGTGCTCGTGGGGAGGCGTGGGGGATGGCGGGACCGGGTGATGAGATAGCAGCAGGCGCAGGAGGTCACGGTCGCCTGCGGGCTTCGTACGCCGACCGTGAGCAGGTGATCGGCACGCTGAAGGCCGCGTTCGTGCAGGGCATGCTGGCCAAGGACGAATTCGACCTGCGGGTGGGCCAGGCGTTCGCGTCGCGGACCTATGCGGAGCTGGCCGCCCTCACCGCTGACCTGCCCGTCATGCCGCCCGCGGCTCAGCCGCCCAAGCCCGCCCGGCCGCAAGGCGGGCAGCCAGTTCTGCGGCCCGGCCGGTGGATCGCGGTGGCCACCGCGGCGTATGCGGGCGCGTGGGCGTACGCGTTGTTCCTGACCCCGCACGGCGGCGATGACCTGTTGGCAGGCCTACCGATCGTCTACGGTTTTCTCGTCTACCTGGGCGTTTTGATCGTTAGCGTGGCGGCGATCATCGTCAACAGGCGGGAGAAGCGTTCCGGTAGGCAGCCACCGCGGCGGCCAGCACCCGGCACGGGCGGTCCGGCAGGCCCGCGCCTGCGGTCCGCCGCCCCGGACAGACAACTCCCCCCGGCCCGCGACGATTCACGGCACATAGCCGAAGCCGCACAGAGCCGCCTTCCCCGCCCGCCATTTCCCGGTTTGCGGGCTCCGCGCCGAGGGCACCCTCTCGGGCGCCGGTATGCGATCGGCTACCCCGGCCGCGTTCCCGGCATGTGTACAGCGGCGAGTAACCCAAGTGATTAACGAACGCTAAGGTCAGCCCGGGACTCCCCGGTCCGGGGCGCCCGTGCCTGCTGGTACCCCGGTTGGCGCTAGGGTCCAAGGGGGGCGAGGAGGGTGGCCATGGCAAACACGACGCCGTTCACGATCGGGGCCGACGCCAGCTGTGCCGACGGGATCTGCGGCGAGGTCAGCCGCGTGGTGGTCGACCCGGTCGCTCGTGCGGTCACCCATCTCGTCGTCGAACCGAAGGGCCGCCAGGGGCTCGGACGGCTGGTTCCTCTTGACCTTGTCGACGCCGCGGGGGGCGAGGTCCGGCTCCGGTGCACCGGTGCGGAGTTCGAGAGGCTCGACGCCGCCGAGGAAACGCAGTTCGTGCCGGGAACCAGGGGCTACGCGGACTACGGCCCGGAACAGGTCCTCTCCTGGCCGTACTCCAGCCTGGGCGGTGCCGCGAGCGTGGAGGGCGAGACGGTCACCGCGATCTCGGAGACCGCCACCTACGACGCGCTCCCCCTGGGCGAGGTGGCCGTGCGCCGGGGCGAGCGGGTTCATGCCACCGACGGGGACATCGGGCAGGTCGAAGGTCTGGTCATCGACTCCCGCAACCACCATGTGACTCACGTGCTCCTGCAGGAAGGCCACTTGTGGGGCCGCAAGGAGGTGGCCATCCCGATCGGCGCCGTCAGCGCTGTCGCGGACGGTATCCGGCTCAACATCGCCAAGCGGGAAGTCCAGGACTTGCCGCCGGTGGACATCGATCATCCAGACCTGTAGATCCGGCAGTCCCGGTCCCGGCACCCGGTAGGATGCTCGGCGTGCACCGGCTCTTCACCATCTCCCCGCCCCGCTCCTGAGCGGGGCGTATCTGGAGCGCGTCGAGCCGAATGAGCTGGCGCGCGTTCCCGCGTAGTTGGGCTGACGCGCCTTTCCCATGCGGTGAGCCTGATGCACCCCGCTTCCGCGACCCTTTCCGTTCTCGTCGCAGGAGCGATCCCTATGTCTGTAGCCACGTCGGCGCACGCAGCTGCCCGCCGTCGGCCGGTCCAGCCTGCCCGGCCCGCCATGGGCCTGCTCTACCTGGTGATGTCCGGATTGCTGTGGGGAACCGGTGGCCTGACTGGCAGCCTGCTGGGCCGGATCGCCGGCCTTTCGGCGATGCCGGTCGCCGCCTACCGCCTCACGGTCGGCGGCGCGCTGATCGTCGCGCTTCTCATGGTCACCGGCCGCCGCTGGCCGGGCGGCCGTGCCGCCTGGGTCCGCATCACCGCGATCGGGCTGCTGGCGGCACAGTTCCAGGCCTGCTACTTCATCGCTGTGTCTCTGACCTCGGTCAGCCTGGCCACTCTCATTACCGTCGGCAGCGCGCCGGTCATCGTGCTCTGCGTGGAGCGGGTGACAACGCGGTGCCGGATCGGTCGGCTGAAGGCTGGCGCCGCCTGCCTCGCGCTGGCCGGCCTGGGCCTGCTCGTGGGCCTGCCCTCCGGCGGGGCTCATCAGGCTGTGGTGCTCGCCGGGGCGGGCATGGCGGTGCTCGCGGCCACCGGGTTCGCCGGGGTCACCCTGCTCGGCGAAAGGCCGGTACCCGGACTGGACGACCTGACCGCGACCGGGTTCGGGTTCGCGGTCGGCGGACTTGTCCTGGTGGCGCTGACGGCGGCGGCAGGAGGCGGGCTCGGCTTCCGGCCTGGCCCCGCCGCTATCGGCCTGCTGATCGTGCTGGGCACCGGCCCGACAGCCGTGGCCTACACGCTGTACTTCCACGGCTTGCGCACCGCAGCCGCCAGTACCGCGGCGCTGCTGGCGCTCCTGGAACCGCTCACCGGCGCCATACTCGCGGCGCTGATACTCGGCGACCGGCTGGGCACTACCGGATTCGCGGGGATGGTCATGCTCGCGGCAGCGATGATCCTCACCGCGCGCAGCCACCGATAGGGCCAGTGCGCCCGTCATCCAGGTCGCTCGCCCGCCATCCAGCTCGCCCTCGGCCGGTCGGCGGCGGGTGTCAGCGGTTTCTAGTGACTCTTCTGCGGTAAGCGATGCTCGCGACACCGGCTAGCACCGCCGCTGCGCCGAGGGTGAGAAGCCAGGCGTGCTGGAATCCAGCAGTGCCCCCGCCACCGGCGGCCGGGGGTGAGGAGGGGAGACCGGTTGACCCGCTAGGCGTCGTGGCCGGTGTGGTCTCCGGCGTCGTGGCCGGTGTCGTCTCCGGCGTCGTGGCCGGAGTGGTGCCGCTCGCGTCCGGTGAGGCACTGCCGGTATCGCTGGAGGCGACGGGCGGTCCTGGCGATGGAGACCCTCCCGGAGAGGGCGTGGAAGACGAGCAAGCCGAGACTGCTGCGGAAATGAGTATCGCCATGGTGGCCCAGCCGATGATGGTCAGCATTGCGCTGAGCCTCACCCCTGCGACGGCTGGCCGCACCTTCATGGAACCTCCTCATGCGTCTCAGCAGGTGGCGGCCCTGTTCTCCGGCCACGGGACCAGGAACCGGCATCAGAAGGGAGCGCGCGCGACGACCGGCCGCTGGCCGAAGGCAGGTCCCCGAAAACCGGCGGCCACAAGGGTGAAGCCCATAGACGGCGGACACACAATGAAGTGATCATTGGAAATATCAGGCTACGCGAGCAGAACACCCCAGGGAAGTAAGGAGGGGGTGACGGCATTGCGGGACAGGGAGTGGCCGCGCATCGCCGGGTTTCGTGTGGTCATGTCCTGGCCGCAGACGGGCTGCGCTCCTCCGCCGGCTATGCCCCTCCGTGCCCGCTTCGCCGGGCTGGCCGGCGTCCTTCTCATCGTGGCCGGCGCCGCCGCCGTCGGCGTCGCGCTCGGTGCCCAGGTGCATGCGCCGCAGCCCGCCCTGGCGGCAGCGGGCGCAGTCGGGCCGCTGAACGGCAAGGCTTACGGGCCATCGCTGCGCCGCTCGCTGCCGGTGTCGGTAGATATTCCGGCCATTGGCGTGCACTCGAGACTGCTGCATCTGGGCGCCAACGTCAACGGGACGATCAGGGTCCCATCACTTCACACGCAGGCCGGCAAGGCGGCATGGTTCAAATACTCGGCGACGCCCGGCCAGATCGGGGCGTCGATCATCGAAGGTCATGTCGACAGCTTCCGAGGGACTGCTGTCTTCTTCCGCCTGGGAGCCCTCCAACCCGGGGACAGGATCGATGTGAGGCTCGCCGACGGGATCACCGCCGTTTTCAGGGTCACCGGTGTGCGGGAATACTCCAAATCCAAGTTCCCGGCGCAAACCGTTTACCACACGCCCGGATACGCGGCCCTGCGCCTGATAACCTGCGGCGGCGCTTTCGACTACTCCAGCAGAAGCTATCTCAGCTCCATTGTTGTCTTCGCGGCCCTGGCCTCTTCACGGCCGGCTGGGCCCGGCGGCTAGCTCGTGGCGTTGACGCCCTTGTCTGGCGCGATGGCCCGTGTGGTGTGCCCGGTTTACGGCGCGGCTGCTGGGCGGAGGCTCTGAGGGTGACCACGTTCCTGATCCGCGATGCCGTGCACGGCGATATGGGTGCGCTGCGCGACGTGTTCCGCAGGTCATCGCTGTCCAATCACGGTGACCGGGCGAACCTGCTCGCCCATCCCGACGCTCTTGAGCTCTCCGATCTCGCGGTGGGTGAGGGACGCATGCGGACCGCAGTCGCTGACGGCGGCATCGTCGGCTTCGCCACCTGGCTCTGCATCGGGGATGTGGTCGAGCTTGAGGATCTGTTCGTCGATCCTGAGTGGATGGGGCAGGGCGCCGGGCGTGCGCTGGTGCAGGACCTGGTCGCGATCGCGCGCAAACGTGGCGTCCGCCGGATCGAGGTCACCGCGAACCCACATGCGCTTGCCTTCTATGAAAAGGCCGGTTTCGTCGTTGGCCGGGAGGTCGAGACCAGGTTCGGCCCGGCGCCCCGGATGCATCTCCAGGTAACGCCCTGACCTGCGGGGTCACGGTGGAAGCGACGCGCCGCGGCAGGGCCGTTGTGCATCAGTCAGCCGTCCGCCAAGCCAGCCTGGCCGGGCTGGCCGGTGCGGGCGAGGGCGTCGGCGCGGCGGAGGGCGTCGGGCAGCCGGAAGCGCCCGGCCATCTGCCGGACCAGGCCAGCCGCGTCGGCCAGGGGCATTCCCGCAGCGGTGACGAACAGCGGGCGCGCTGAGCGTCCCCGCAGCACGGGCACCGCATGCACGGCCGTCCGGAACGGCGACTTGGCCACGCCGATTACCGGCACGCCGAACTCGGCCCGCACATGCGCGCCCAGGCCAGGGCGGCCATCGGCGTTGAGGTCGACGTAGCCGTCGACTATCACCAGGCCAAGTCCGCGGACACGCCAGAGCACGGCACGCAGCGGCGGCAACTCCCGCAGGAAGAACTCACCTGGCCGGTACGGCATCACGGCGGGCACGGTCGCGGTGTGTTCGGCCAGCACCGCCGAGAAGGCGGCGTCGGCGGCGACCACCGCGGCTGCCCGCGCGGCACCGGAGCGCAGGTAGTGAACATCCGCGGCCGCGAAGGCATGGTCTGCGGAGCCGCCGATCCCCATGCGTATACGATGCCCCGTGCCTCGAGCCCGCTGGCCTGCCGGGCGCATGATGGATGGATGACCCAGGATCTCCCGCCCAGAGCAACGGACATCTTCCGTCATCTCAGCGATCTTCGCTCCGGCAGCTACGAAGGCGCCCGCCAGTGGCCGGAACGCGTGGCGGTCTTCCGGCGCGCCGTGGACCTGCTTGATCCCGTCGTGCGGCGCATCCTCGACCAGGCCAACGCGGCCTTCTTGCGTGGCGGTGGCACGATCCACCACCGGGCCGGCGACGATCGCGATGGCGGAGCCTACGCGCACTGGGAGCTGTCGTGGCCCGAGCAGCGGCACGCCTCGGGCCGCCACGGCGGGCGCGTTGAGCCGGTACAGGTGATCGCGGTGTTCGGGCGCGGCACCACCCACCCGCACCTGCGTGGCGCGGTCGCTGGGATGTGGCCCTGCCAGGTGACCGACGCGGCCGATGCGGAACGCCAGGAGCCGATCCTGCGGGCGATCGTCGAGTGTGAGCTGCACGAGCGGATCTTCCAGGGCACCTGGCGGGTGATCCCGGCCTTCGCGGGCCAGGGCGCTGATGCAGGCAACTGAGGCACGCCCACGGGCGTGCGCCCGGCGCGGGCACCGCACTCGCGATGAGTCTTGCGCCGCCGGGCGGTCTCAGCTGCGGTGGGCTCGGCCCGAGCCGGGCATCCGATCGAAAGGACACGAGAGATGAGAAAGCTGATCGTAAGCACCTTCATGACCCTCGACGGGGTCATGCAGGCCCCAGGCGGGCCTGGCGAGGACGACAGCGACGGCTTCGCGTACGGTGGCTGGTCGGTGAATTACTGGGACGAGCAGATGGGCCAGGTCATGGGCGAGGCGATGAGCGTGCCGTTCGACCTCGTCCTCGGGCGCAAGACCTACGACATCTTCGCCGGATACTGGCCGACCGCCCCGGAAGACGCCGGCGGCAAGCCGTTGAACGACGCCACCAAGTACGTCGCGTCGCGGGGTCATCCCACGCTGGGGTGGCGCGAGTCGGTCCTGATCGAGGGAGACGCGGCCGAAGGCATCGCTGCGCTCAAGAGGGGAGATGGGCCAGAACTCCAGGTGCATGGCAGCGGGAACCTGATCCAGACGCTGTTGCGCCACAACCTTGTCGACCAGTACCGCCTGTGGGTCTTCCCCCTCGTCATCGGGTCGGGCAAGCGCCTGTTCTCGGATGGCACCGTCCCCGCCGGGCTGAAGCTCGTCGACAGCACGGTCTCCACCACCGGAGTCGTGATCGGCACGTACGAGCCGGCAGGCGAGGTCGTAACAGGGTCGTTCGCGCTGGACTGACGGCGCGGGCTGGTCGGGTGCCTACTCGTCGTGCGGGAGGGCCGCCGCGATCCTGCGGACACGTTCGGGGTCGGCGACCGAATCGATCTCGACGATCTTGCCCTCGGCGACGGTGAAGCCGATCACGGTAACGGGCCGTCCATGCCGGGTGACGACCACTCCGGCTGCTCCGTTCACCAGCGTGGGGTGCAGCTCAACCTTCGGCAGGAGGCTCGTGAGCCCGGTGAGGGCCTGCCTGGCCACGGCGTCTGCGCCCCGGATCGCCTTGGAGGCCGCGGGGTGCCAGGCTCCCGCGTCGATCCGCAGCACGACGCCGGGATCGAGCACCGCGACGAGGGCGTCGAAATCGCCCCCGCGCGCCGCCGAGAAGAAGGCGTTGACCACTTCTCGCTGGCGGGCCAGGTCGGGGTCGGGAGCCGGTACCTCGGCGCCCCTCACGCGGCGTCGCGCCCTGCTGGCGAGCTGCCGGGCCGCAGCCGGAGTCCGGCCGACCATGGGGGCGATCTCCTCAAAGGGCAAGTCGAACATGTCGTGCAGGACGAACGCCAGCCTCTCGGCCGGGGCCAGGGTATCGAGCACGACCAGCAGGGCAAGGCCGACCGAGTCGGCCAGCACCGCCTCGTCCTCCGGCTGCAGCTCGCTCTCTGGACCGATGACCGGGTCGGGCACGTGCACCCCGAAGGATTCCTCACGCCGCAGGTTGCGCGACCGCAGCATGTTCAGGCACACGCGAGCCACGATCGTCGTCAGCCATCCGCCGAGGTTCTCCACCTCGCCTGCCCCCGACCGGCTCAGGCGCAGCCAGGTGTCCTGAACGGCGTCGTCGGCCTCGGTGAGCGAGCCCAGCATCCGGTAGGCCACCGCCCGCAGATGCGCCCGGTGCTCCTCGAAGCGATCCGCCAGCCACTCGTTCTCGTCCATCGATCACATCATTCCGTTGCCAGGTGTCATTACCACTGACCCGCAGCACGCGATCAATGTGACAACAAGGGAACCGGATCCCGGGCCTGCGCCCGGACGTTGCGGCTCGGCGTTCGGTCACATCCTTCTGGCGCGACGGGTCAAAGAGGTAGCAGCCCCACACCAGCAGGGAGCACATCGTGCGAGTTTTCGTTGCGGGGGCGAGCGGTGCCATCGGCACCCGGCTCGTTCCTCAGTTGATCGATCGAGGACACGAGGTGATCGGTACCTTCAGGTCGCCAGGAAACGGCGAGCGGGTACGGGCGCTCGGCGCGGAGCCGCTCGCGCTTGATCTGCTCGACGCGAGCGCTGTACGCAAGGCCGTCTTCGAAACCGAGCCCGAGGCGATCGTCCACCAGGCGACCGCCTTGGCCGGCGTGCGCTTCGGCAGGAGCCTCGACCGCCCCTTCGGGCCGACCAACCGGCTTCGGACCGAAGGCACCGACGCGCTCCTGGCCGCCGCGAGCGAGGCCGGCGTGCGCCGGTTCGTCGCCCAGAGCTTCGCCAGCTACCGCTACGCGCGCGAGGGCGCGATGGTCAAGACCGAGGACGATCCGCTCGTCCCAAGCCCGCCGGCGATGGCGTGCGAGACCAACATCGCGATGAGCCATCTCGACCAAGCGGTCACGGACGCAGGCGGGATCGCGCTTCGCTACGGCGGCTTCTACGGTGCCGCCAACGACGGGCTGGTCAAGCCCGTGCGAAAACGGCAGTTGCCGATCATTGGCGACGGCGGCGGCGTCTCGTCATTCATCCACCTCGACGACGCCGCCGCAGCGACCGTGCTCGCGCTCGAACACGATGGACCCGGCATCTACAACATCACCGACGACGAGCCCGCCCCCATGCGCGAATGGCTGCCGGCGCTTGCGAAGGCGCTCGGCGCCAAGCCGCCACGCCACGTCCCGCTGTGGCTCGCGAGACTGATCGCGGGCAAGGGCGCGGTGATGATGGCCGTCGGGTCCCGCGGCGCCTCGAATGAGAAAGCCAAGCGGGAACTCGGCTGGACGCTCCGCTACCCAAGCTGGCGCCAGGGCTTCACCGCGGCCTACGGCCGGCCGGCAACGGCCACAGCCAGGGCGTGACGCGGCAGGACCGCACGCGCCACGCCAGGCGGGCGTCACGTACTCACCCGTCCCTTCATCATGTGGCTGCCACGGCGGCTTCACCTGGCCTGCACCCATCGCTACGACCTGCCGTTCAGGCTCGGAACACGGCCCCGGGGTGACCGGTACCGCATGGGGGAGCCCAGATCGGGAACTTCCAGGCTCGCAGGCGAAGGTAGGGAGGATTGGACATGCTCGTCACCACCACTCCTGGGATCGAGGGTCACTCGGTGACCCAGTACCTTGGCGTCGTCACCGCCCAGGGCGTGCTCGGCGTGAACGCATTCAAGGACGTGGGCGCCGGCATGCGCAACATTTTCGGCGGCCGGGCCAAGTCCTACGAGAACGAGCTCGCTTCCGGGGTCAGCGATGCGCTGGCCGAGATGGAGCAGCAGGCGGCCCAGCTGGGCGCCGACGCGGTGGTCGGGGTCGACATCGACTACGAGACCGTGGGAACCAACATGCTGATGGTCAGTGCCTCCGGGACGGCGGTGAAGCTGGGCTGAGAGCCCTCCGGGCGCGGCCCGGCGCGGCCAGATCAGGCGGTGATGACGAGCTTTCCCTGGGCGTGACCTTCTGCCAGCTGGCGGATGGCTGCCGGGGCGTCGCTCAGCTGGTAGGTCCGGCCGATGACCGGGGTGACCTGGCCGGCTTCGATCAGCCGGTTCAGTGCGTCGAGGTCGGCCTGGCGGTGCCTGGAGACGTACATGGTCAGCCGCTGGCGAACCATCAGCGAGAGCACCAGTGCGCGGACCTGCCGGCCAACCCCGGTCCACTTGGCGCCTTCGCCGCCGGTGATGACCAGCGTTCCCCTGGGGGTGAGCCCACGCCGGAGCCGTGACAGGCGGCTGTTGCCGCCGATGTCGAGGATCAGGTCATAGTGCTGGCTGCCGTCGGCGAAGTCCTCCCGGGTGTAGTCGATGACCTGATCGGCGCCGATCGAGCGGACGAGGCCGGCTTTCGCGGTGCTGCACACCCCCGTGACGTTCGCGCCGAATGCTTTGGCGAGTTGCACGGCGTAGGTGCCGACTCCTCCCGAGGCGCCGATGACCAGGACCTTCTGCCCGGCCTGAATGCGCCCGGCGTCGCGCAGCCCCTGGATGGCGGCGAGCCCGGAGACCGCCACGGCCGCCGCCTCCCCGAAGCCCAGCCTGGCCGGCTTGCGGGCCAGCTTGTCTTCCCGCGCGGCGGCGTATTCGGCGAACGAGCCGCGGGCGATGCCGAACACCTCATCCCCGGGCTTGAACCTTGTCACCTTCGAGCCGGCCGCGACGACCGTGCCGGCCACGTCCAGCCCGGGCACGGGGTTCTTCGGCCCACGGAACCCGAAGCCGAGCAGCCGCATCACGTAGGGCTGGCCCGCCATCAGATGCCAGGTGCCCCGGTCCACCCCGGCCGCACGCACCCGCACAAGCACGTCGTTCGGGGCAATGTCGGGCCTGGCGATCTGCTCCAGCCGGAGCACGTTCCCGGGTTCGGTGCCGTACCGGCTCTGCACGATCGCCCGCATTCTCGCCTGGCCGGGTGCCGCAGCCGTCGGCTCTGCCAGTTGGCTGAACTGTGCTGTCCTCATTGCGCTCTCCTCCTTGGACTTACGATGTAAGTACGCTACACTTACAGTGTAAGTCTTGTCAATGCGGGACAGGAGCACACGGCATGCCGCCGACCGGGCAAGCTGCAATCCGCCGACCGCCGTTGAGCCGCGACCAGGTGCTGCGGGCCGCGGTTGCCCTCGCCGATGAGGACGGCATCGGGGCGCTCAGCATGCGAAAACTCGGCCAGGTGCTCGGAGTGGAAGCGATGTCGCTGTACAACCACGTCGCCAGCAAGGGCGACCTCCTCGACGGCATGGTCGACGTCGTGTTCAGCGAGATCGGGCTGCCGCCCGGCGACGTCGGCTGGAAGCCGGCCATGCGCCAGCGCGCCATCTCGGCGCGCGCGGCCCTGGCGCGCCATCGCTGGGCCATCGGGCTGATGGAGTCGCGGAGATCACCTGGGCCGGCGACGCTCCGGCACCACGACGCCGTCCTCGGATGCCTCCGCGGAGCGGGCTTCTCGCTCGAGATGACCGCCCATGCGTACTCGGTGCTCGACAGCTACATCTACGGTTTCGCGCTGCAGGAGGCGAGCCTGCCGTTCGACAGCGAGGAGGAGACGCCGGAGCTTGCGCAGGAAATCGCCGGGCAGCTGCCCGCGGGCGAGTACCCCCATCTCACCGAGCTGGCCATCGGGCACGTCCTCCAGCCCGGCTATCGCTACGGCGACGAGTTCGAGATCGGCCTGGACCTGATCCTCGACGGCCTCGAGCGAGCGGCCGGACCGCCCTGACCGGCGCCAGCAAGCCACCTGCTCCAGCGCGGCGCGGCCAAGCTCCTGCCGCCGGGCAGAGCGCCTCAGGGCCCGCGTCCGGCCATATCCCAGAATCTGAGCAACGCACCTGCCGTGGCCTCTGGCTGGTCCTCGTTCGGGGTATGCCCGGCGTTCTTGATGATGACCATGGGCGCATTGAGACGCCTGGCCATCTCCTCCTGCACCTTGGGAGACCAAGCGTCATCATGTTCCCCCGAAACGACGAGAACCGGGACCGGCGTGGATGCGAGCTCATCCACTCGATCGGGCTCGCGCGACAACGCCTGGGACATCCCCACCAGGCCGGCCCGCTGCGTGTGCAGGAGCCGGTAACGCAACCAGGGGAGCCGGCCCGCCGGAACACCGGTCCAACGGGCCGCCTCTACCGCCAGCGCCGCGAATACGGCTGGCCCGCACAGGCGTATGAGCCCGGTGAGCAGGCCCAGCCATCGCGCGCGGAGCAGGCTCGCCCCCGCAGGACCGGAATCCAGCAACGTCAGGCTCCGCACGAGCGACGGCTCGGCAATCACCAGGTTCCTGGCAACGAGACCACCAAAGCTGTGCCCGGCAAGGTGGACCGGCCCGCCGTCCCCGACCAAACCGATCACCTCGCGGAGGTCGCGTGCGAACAGCGCCATGGAATAGGCACGCTCGCCAGCCGGGCCGTCCGACTCGTACTGACCACGCTGGTCGTAGGCGATCACCCGGTAACCCGCCGCGGCGATCGGGGACAGCAGCGGGATGAAGTCTTCCTTCGACCCCGTGAACCCCGGCAGCAAGACCACAACACCGCGGACGGGCACCGGAGCCGCAGGCGCGGCCTCCAATGCGGCCAGCCGGCCGCCCGCCGTCCAGAGCGTTCGCCGGCGCGCGACCTCTGGCAGCCCAACCAGGTAGGACTCGCTCAACGTGATCCCGTGTCGATCTGTCTTCTACGGCGGCCAGTTGCCCGTGTTCTTGATCCTCTAGCGGTCGAACCCGTATTCAAACGTGTTTGCAGCCTAGGCCGTCAGATGGCCAGCTTCGCGGAATCCCAGTTCATGCGACCGGGCGGCCGCCCGGCTGGGTAGCGGCCATCTGGCTGCGCGAGCTGCCGTGGCAGTGTTTCCATTTGCGGCCTGAGCCGCAGGTACAGGGGTCGTTGCGCCCTCGTTTTGCGTCCGCTTTGGCGTAACGGTCGACGACCTGTGCGGGCGCCCGGCCAGCGCGCAGCAACTGGCACATCGCGTCCATCGCGGGGCGGATGTGACCGAAGAACGCCTTGTAGCTGGGGCACAGATAGTGCAGGCCGGGCTCGCCGCCGGGCGCGACGGTGAACCGGTCCTTGGGGCATCCGCCGTGGCAGGCGAAGCGCACGTCGCACTCCCGGCAGAACCTGGGCAGCGTGTCGCGTTTGGCCAGGCCAAACTCTCGCTGCTGCGGCAAGACGATCAGGTCGATCATCTTCTTCTCGCGGATGTTGCCGAGCTTGTAGCCCGGCTCCACGAAGTGGTCACACGAGTACAGGTCACCGTTGTGCTCCAGTGCGAGCGCCAGGCCGCACGTTTGGGAATGGACACACAGCCCCGGTGGCTGGCCGTACCAGTTCGCCAGCGCAACGTCGAACATCTGCACGTAGACCCCGCTGACGTCACGGCGCACCCAGTCCTCAAACACATCGATCAGGAACCTGCCATACCCGCCCGGTGACACCGACCGCCCCGTCACCAGGCTGCCCTCTTGGGTATAAAGCGGCCGTCCTTTCACCCGCTGTCCCCAGCCGGCGTCGACGGCGGGCAGCGTTTGCGCCGTGGCCCGCTCGACGATCGGGATGAACTGCATGAATCGTGCGCCGCATTCGTCGCGCAAGAACCGGTAGATCTCGCGGCCGCGGTCCTGGTTCGCCGCGTGGACTGTGGTCAGCGCGTTCCACTCCACGCCGTGCCGGCGCAGCACGGCCAGGCCGGCCATTACCTGGCCGAAGCTGCCCCGCCCGGCCTTGTTCACCCGGTAGGTGTCGTGGATCTCACGCGGGCCGTCGATCGACAGCCCCACCAGGAAGCCGTTTTCGACGAAGAACGCCCCCCACGCGTCGTCGAGCAGGGTGCCGTTGGTCTGGATCGTGTGCACGATCCGCAGTAGGTGCAGTCCAGGTTGCAGATCGCCCCGGTCGGCTTCGCCAGCAGATGGAACGCCAGCGGGGCGCCCGCTGGCAACAGCGCGCCTGGCCGTTGCTCAACGCCGTTCACCGGCCCGGCCTTCTCCGCGGCCATTGC